>NZ_ML214297.1:1200000-1500000 GCF_004698125.1 Halosimplex halophilum | reverse complement strand
AATCTGTTCGTGACGAATTCGAATGGCTGCGAGCGACAGCAAGCGTTGAAAGCCCTCGGCGTGCTCGCTAGCAGCCATTGCGACCGCAGGAGACAGCAGGCGTTGAAAGCCCTCGGCGCGCTCGCGGTCGCTGAGCGACATATCCGCGCTCTCCGCAACGCCCGCGCGGATAGGGGTCGCTCAGACGACTGGACGAGCGCGAGCGCGCCTCGCCCTTTCAGTCCGCCAGGAATAGCACAGCACCGCAGACGGCCACGAACCTCCCCAACCGATTACGATGCTCGCAGGCTGCGCTTCTCATCCCTCGCGCGGCTCCGTCGCGCGCATGAAAGCGCGCGACAGCACGCGCCAAAACGAGTGTTCAGTTGGCTACGCTAATCGTCGGCCGGGGCCGCGGCGTCGCGGCTCGTCAGGTCGACGGGGTCGGCGTCGACTTCGAGTTCGTCGAGCGCGACCTGGGCGGCGCGCTTGCCGGAGACGAGCATGGCGCCGAACGTCGGGCCCATGCGCGGGAGGCCGTACGTGGTGGCGGTGGCCATGCCGGTGACGACGAGGCCGTCGTGGGCGAGGCCGGTGTGCTCGACGACGGCGTCCTCGCTCTCGCCGACCCACATCGAGTCGTGGCCCGGCGAGTCGTGGCCGGGGGCGCCGTACGTGTCATCGTCGGTCTGGTCCATGCCGCTGGCTTCCTCTTCGAGACCCGGAGCGTTCAGCACGCCGCGCTCGTCGAGCTTCTTGACGGCCATCGCGTCGTGGCCGGTCGCGTCGATGACCAGATCGGCCTCGACGGCGATGGGGTCGACGCAGGTAATCTCGCGCGGGAGGGCGTGGACCGGCGTCCAGTTCATCACGATGCCGCCGACGCGGTGGTCCTCGCGGATGACGATGTCGGTGAACTCCGTCATGTTCTGCATCTTCGCGCCCGCGTCGCAGGCGGCCTTGATGAGGCCGGAACAGGCCTCGGGCCCGTTGGCGACGTAGAGCCCCTCGCTGTCCTTGGACTGCTTGTGGTCCACGTCGAGTTCGTCGAGGACCTGCTGGGCCGGGTCGCGGACGGTGACCTTGTTCATCAGGAACCCGCCCAGCCAGAAGCCGCCGCCGAGGTAGTTGTTCTTCTCGACGACCATGGTCTGGACGCCCCGCTCGGAGAGCTCCTTCGCCGCCATCAGCCCCGAGGGACCGCCGCCGACGATGATCACGTCGCTGTCCGAGAAGTCCATGAACTCCTCGGTCCACTCCTGACCGATCGCTCGGGTGACTTCCGCCTCGCCCACGTCGCTGAACTTGTCGAAGCCTTCCTGGCTCATATCACTCTGTGTTACCAGCCAGTGGTAAAACCCCTTTCGTTATAACCCGCTTGTACAATCGACTGAACGCGAGCGCGATGCGAGAGTCGAGCCGCGGCGGCAGCGGGGTCGTTGTACAACGCGCTTATACGGCGGCCGGGGCAAGCGTGGGTATGGCACTGCGGCTGCCCAGCGAGATCGTGGTCGAGCGGTTCCTCCCGACCGCGCGGGCGATGCTGGCGACGGAGCTACACGACCGGGGATTCACCCAGAAGGAGGTCGCCGAGCGACTCGGGCTCACGCAGGCGGCGGTGAGCAAGTACCTCCGGGGCGACGTGACTGTCGAGGAGCGGTTCGCCGAGGACGAGCGGATGGTCGCAACGGTCGAGACCATCGCCGAGGGGTTCGCCGACGGCTCGATGGACGGCTACGAGGCGCTCGCGGAGCTGCTCGACCTCGTCCGCGCCTTCGAGGACCGCGGCCCCATCTGCGCCGTCCACGAGGAGGAGATGCCCGCGCTGGAGGGGCTGGGCTGTGACCTGTGCGTCCGCGGGACGGACGACGCGGTCCTCGCCGAGCGGGAGGCGCTGGCGGCCGTCCGCCGCGGAGCCCGCCGGGTCGCCAGCGAGCCGGCGATGGCCGAGCACGTCCCGAACGTGGGCACGAACGTCGGCACCGCGGTCCCCGACGCCGCCGACGCGACCGACGTGGCCGCCGTCCCCGGGCGCCTCCAGGCGGTCAACGGCCGGATCATGGTCCCCGCGGACCCCGAGTTCGGCGCCTCCCAGCGCGTCGCCGAGACGATCCGGGCGGCGATGGCCGTCGACCCCGACGTGCGGGGGGCCCTGAACCTCGCCACCTCCGAGGCGCTGCTCGACGCCGCCCGCGAGCGCGGGATCGACCCCTTCGAGTTCGACGCCGACTACGACGACCGCGGCGAGCGCCTGCGCGCGGGCTTCCGCGAGCGCGGCGGCGTCCCCCGGGTCGCCTACCACGGGGGCGCGTTCGGCATCGAGCCGGTCGCCTACGTCTTCGGCGCGACGGCGACCGAGGCGGCGGCCCTCGCCGTCGACCTCGCCGAGTCGGCCCGGACCGAGTGACTACAGGGACTGTCTCACTGACCGATGGTATTTACTGGTTGACACACGCAGGTTCGGACGATGGGTCCCCGCCGCTCGACAGCGACCGTCCTCCTCGTTGCACTGCTCGTCCTCGCCGGGTGCTCGACGCTCCTCGACGGCGGATCGACACCCGTGGCGACGGACGATGGATCGATGCCCGCGTCGACGACCGCCGACGGGTCGACCGGACCGACCGGGACTCCCTCGGCCGCGCCGACTCCCACGGCGACGCCGAGCCCGGTAGCGACGGCGACGCCATCGCCGACTCCGACTCCGACTCCGACTCCGACGGCGACGCCATCGCCGACGCCTACCCCGACCCCGACGCCTACCCCGACCGCGACCCCGACCCCGACCCCGACTCCGTCACCCACGCCGACGGCGGCACCGACGCCCGTTCCGCCGGCCGGGAAGACCTCCGAGGGTGTCGGCGAGAGCGACCCCGTCGTCGTCCGCGGCGGTGACCTCCCGGTCAACGCGACCGCCGTGTACCAGCGGGTCGAGCGAGTGATGGACGCCGACGCGCCCGCACCGACGGTGCGGGTGAACGACGACGGCCCGATCAACTTCTCGACAGCGGAACTCACCCCGGTATACGAGGCGCTGGGCTACCGGAGCGGCGCCGGGTCGGTCGCGAGGTGCGGACGGTTCTATCCCGCGTTCGCGACCGACGACACCGTCACGGTCGCGCCGGGGAATCTCTCGGCCGACGCCGTCGAACTGATCCTCGCCCACGAGTACGTCCACATCCTCCAGGACGGCGTCGAGGGGTACGACCGGGTCGGCGATGTCGAGAGCTTCGCGGTCAGGCGTTCGCTCTCGGAGGGAAGCGCTGTCTACGTCGCCGACCGGTACGCCGACCGCTACGACAGGCGCTGGAACGGCACGACGCCGCTGGGCATCCGTGAGTGTATCTACGACCGCATCGGCGACGCCAACCGGGAACTCGCCGGCCGCTACTACTTCGGCGCGCGCCACTTCGCACAGCGGGTCGACTCGCCGGCGGATCTCTCGGCGGTGTACCGCTCGCCGCCCCGGACGACCGAACAGGTGATCCACGGCCACGAACCGTACGAGGAGCGGGTCGCGAACCTCTCGGTGTCGGTCCGCCAGCGCGGCCGCTGGGTCGGCGACACCCGCGAGCGGGCGGGCGAACTGCGACTCCGGTCGTGGCTCCGGACCGGTCTCGACGCCGACCGCGCCGCCACCGCCGCGACCGGGTGGGGCGCCGACGAGCGGCTCACGTTCGAACGCGACGAGCGGACCGCCGTCGCCTGGGTCCTCCGGATGGACTCGGCCGGCGACGCCGAGGAACTCGCCGCGGCCTTCGACGACCTCGAAGCGACGCTGGAGTCGCGTGACGCGACGAGCGTCGAAACGGCGCGCGTCGGGGAGGAGACGGTCGTCGCCTTCGCCGGCCCCGACTCGTTCGTGGCGGACGCGGAGGCCACCGGCTCCGCGGACGACGTCACCGTGACCGTTCCGTAGCCGTAACTGTCGGACCGAACGTATTTTCAGGTTATACTTCTATGGGGCGGTATGGCGAACCGTCGAGTCCTCCCGACGCTGTCGCTCGCCGCGTTGCTCGTCCTCGCGGGGTGCGGAGCGCCGTTCGGCGCGAGCACCACACAGGGTCCGACGCCAGACGCCGCCGGCACCGAGTCGCCGGCGACGTCGACCGCGCCGCCCGGCGGACAGGCCCCGTCGCCGACCGAGAGCGGCGACGAGTCGGCCGGATCGGGTATCGGCGAGAGCGACCGCGTCGCAGTCAGGAATGGGACGCTCCCGTTCAACGCGACGACGGTGTACCGACGGGTCGAGCGGCTGACGAACGAGAACAGACCGGCGTTCGAGGTGGTGCTCGAAGACCGGGACCCGGTCGACCTCGGGAGGCTCGAACCGAGTCCGACGCAGACGGCGCTCGGCCTCCATGCAGACGAGGGATCGATGGCCGAGTGCGGACCGATCTATCCGGGGAGGGGCACGGGCGATAGTACGGTGGCCATCACGAAAGGGAACGTCTCGGCCGGGAGCACAGAACTGTTGCTCGTCCACGAGTTCGCCCACTCGTTCCGGACGGGACCGTCGGAGTTCGTCGAGGCGGTCAGGGACGGCGAGGTGGCCGACAGCCTCACAGAGGCGAAGGTGGTGTACATCACCGACCGGTACGCAGACCGCTACGACAGGCGCTGGAACGGAAAGCGACCCGTCGAGATGCGCGAGTGCATCTACGACAACGCGCCCGGCACCTACCGGACGGTGGCCGGACAGGTGTACTTCGGTGCCCAGTACGTCGAGGCGCGGGTCGACTCGCCGGCGAACTTCTCGGTCATCCACCAGTCGCCGCCCCGGACCGAAGAACAGGTGGTCCACCGCCTCGCTCCCGGCGAGGAACCGGTCCGCGAACTCACTGTGACCGCCGAAGCCGGCGACCGCTGGACGGTCGGGGAACGCCGGGACGGCGGCGAGATCGAACTCCGGGCGTGGCTCCACGCCGGCCTCTCCGACGAGCGCGTCGACACCGCCGCGACCGGGTGGGGCGCCGGCCGGATCGTCCGGTTCGACGGCGACGACGCCGCCGGCGTCGCCTGGACCCTCCGGATGGACTCGCCCGACGACGCTGACGAACTCGCCGCGGCCGTCTCGGACCTCGAAACCGACCTGGAGGGACGCAACGCGACGAGCGTCGAAACGGCGCGCGTCGGGGAGGAGACGGTGGTCGCCTTCGCCGGTCCGGAGCCGTTCGTCGCGAACGCCACCGCCAGCGGGACCGCCGGCAACGTCACCGTCGCCGCGCCGTAGCCGAGTCGTCCCCTACCGGACCGCCCCGACGCCCGCCGGCATCGCGCTTTTGTCCGTCTCGCTCCAAGCTACCGTATGCCACAGCAGGAGCCCGACGACGCCGCGGTCGGCGAACCGAGCGACCGGTGGCGGGCCGACCCGGGGGCGTCGACGGGGACCGACATCGAGTGCGAGGGCTGGCGTCAGGAGGCCGCCCTCCGGATGCTCGACAACAACCTCGACCCCGAGGTCGCCGAGCGACCCGAGGACCTGGTCGTCTACGGCGGGACCGGCCGCGCCGCCCGCTCGTGGGACGCCTACGACGCCATCGTCGGGGAACTGCACGACCTCGGCGAGACCGAGACGCTGCTCGTCCAGTCGGGCAAGCCCGTGGGACGGTTCGAGACGCACGAACGAGCGCCGCGCGTCCTCATCGCCAACTCGAACCTCGTCGGCCGCTGGGACACCTGGGAGCACTTCCACGAACTCGAAGCGAAGGGCCTGATCATGTACGGGCAGATGACCGCCGGGTCGTGGGCCTACATCGGGACCCAGGGCATCGTCCAGGGCACCTACGAGACGCTGGCCGAAGCGGGCCGCCAGCACTTCGGCGGGTCGCTGGAGGGTCGGATCGTCGTCACGGGCGGGCTCGGCGGGATGGGCGGCGCACAGCCGCTCGCGGTGACGATGAACGAGGGGGTCTGCGTCGCCGCGGAGGTCGACGAGGACCGTATCGACCGCCGCATCGGGACGGGCTACTGCGAGGAGAAGACCGACGACCTCGACGAGGCCATCGAGCGCGCCGAGGCGGCCGCGGCGGCCGGCGAGCGCTACTCCGTGGGGGTGCACACGAACGCCGCCGACATGCTCGAAGCGATGCTCGAACGGGGGTTCGTCCCCGACGTCGTCACCGACCAGACGGCCGCCCACGACGCCCTGGAGGGGTACTACCCGTCGGGCTACACTGTGGCGAAGGCCGACGAGTTGCGCGAGCGCGACCCCGAGCGCTACGAGCGCGAGAGCCTGGCGACGATGGAACGCCACGTCGACGCCATCCTGGAGATGCAGGAGCGCGGCGCCGTCGCCGTCGAGTACGGCAACAACATCCGCGGCCAGGTCGCGGACTTCCGGGCCGAGCGGGGGGAGGAGAGCGACGATCAGTCCTGGCCGCTGTCGGGCGCGGCCGACGAAGACCGCGACGCCTTCGATTTCCCGGGCTTCGTCCCTGCCTACGTCCGCCCGCTGTTCTGCGGGGGCAAGGGTCCGTTCCGCTGGGTGGCGCTGTCGGGCGACCCCGCCGACATCCACCGGACCGACGAGGCCGTCAAGGAACTGTTCCCGGAGAAGGACGCCCTGCATCGCTGGATCGACCTCGCCCGGGAGCAGGTGTCGTTCCAGGGGCTCCCCGCGCGGGTCTGCTGGCTGGGCGCGGACACGGATTCGGGGGGACTGACCGAACGGGCCCGCTTCGCCCTGCGGATCAACGACCTCGTCGCGGACGGGGAGATCCGGGCGCCCGTGGTCGTCACGCGCGACCACCTCGACGCCGGCAGCGTCGCCTCGCCGAACCGGGAGACGGAGGACATGAAAGACGGCTCGGACGCCGTCGCCGACTGGCCGATCCTCAACGCCCTGCTCAACTGCGCGGCGGGCGCCGACATCGTCTCCGTCCACGACGGGGGCGGCGTCGGCATCGGCAACGCCCTCCACACCAACAACCACGTCGTCCTCGACGGCACCGACCTGGCCGCCGAGACGGCCAGGCGCGTGTTCACGACCGACCCCGGCACGGGCGTCGTCCGCCACGCCGACGCGGGCTACGAGTCGGCGCTGGAGCAGGCCCGCGAATCGGATATCGCGGTCCCGATGGAGGACCGGGATGAGTGACGACGCTCGCGAGACCGCCGCGGACCCGCTGACCTCACCGCCCGAGTGGGTCGGCCCCTCCGCGGACCCCAACGACGAGCAGTTCGGCGACGTGGTGAAGCCGACCACGCTCGACGACCTCGACGAGTACGGCGCGGTGTTCGTCGGCGAACCGTACGACGGCGCGGTCATCGGCCGGCGCGGCGCGGTCGAGGGTCCGGCGGCGATCCGCGAGTCGCTCGCGGCGGCGAAGACCCACCACGTCGACCAGGGACCGATCTCCGTCGCGGGCGACCCCGCCGACGAGGACGGCGAGAACGTCCCGAACGAGCGGATCCACGGGCCGACCGGCCCGGGCGTCGGCCTCGGTGACCTGGGGGACGTGGCAGCGCTTCGTACCGACGACGGCACCGACTCCGACGAGCCGTCGGTCGCGACCGTCCAGGAGCGCGTCCGGGCGGCGACCGAGCACCTCTACGGCCGGGGCGTCGTCCCCGTCTTCCTCGGGGGCGACAACTCGCTGACCTACCCGAACGCCGCGCCGCTGCTGGAACGGGGGTCGCTGGGCGCCATCAGCTTCGACGCCCACCTCGACTGCCGACAGATCCGCGACGGGACCGGCCCGACGAGCGGCACGCCCTACCGGCAGCTGTTCGCCGACGGGCTCGACGAACTCGCCGTCGTCGGTGCCCGGAACTTCGAGACCTCGACGGCCTACCACGACTACCTCCACGAACAGGGAGGGCGCGTCTTCACGCCGGCCGACGTGGCCTCCGATCCCATCGACGCGATGGACGACGCCATCGCCTCGCTCGGCGACGTGGACGCCATCTACGTCAGCGTCGACGTGGACGTGCTCGACGCGGCGGCCGCGCCGGGCGTCAGCGCGCCGACGCCGGGCGGCCTGACGACCCGGGAACTGTATCGGCTGCTCGAACACGTCGCGACCCACGGCCGCGTGGCGGGCTTCGAGGTCGTCGAGTGCGCGCCGCCGCTCGATCGGGGGCGGCGGACCGTCGACGCCGCTGCCCGCGCGGTCGCGCACTTCCTCGCCAGCCTCGCCGCGCCGAAGGGTCGCCACTCCCGCAGGGGGGCGCTCGATGGCTGAGCTCACTGCCGTCGTCCACGGCGCCATCGAACTCGCCACCGCGACGGGGGACCTCCAGAGCGACGACCCCGCGGGGCTCCGTTCCGACGCAGCGGTCGCGGTCGTCGACGGCGAGATCGCGGCGGTCGGCCCGACCGACGAGGTGACCCGCGAGTATCCGCCCGAAAACGCCGTACACGACGTGGACGCCACCGGTCGCGCGGTGATCCCCGGCTACGTCGACTCCCACACCCACGCCTGTTTCGCCGGCGACCGATCCGACGAGTTCGAGGCGAAACTCCGCGGGACGACCTACGGCGAACTGCTCGCGAGCGGCGGCGGCATCCACCGCACCGTCCGTGCGACCCGGGCGGCGAGCGGCGAGGAACTGCTGGACAACCTGCTCGAGCACCTCGACGTGATGGTCGCCCACGGCACCACCACCGTCGAGGTGAAGTCGGGCTACGGCCTCGACACCGAGACGGAGCTGCGGATGCTCGACGCCGTCGACCGCGCCGACGACCGCCACCCGGTCGACGTGGTCCCGACGTTCATGGGCGCCCACGCCGTCCCCAGGCCGGCGGACCGTCCGGACGACGAGTACGGCGAGGGCGACCCCGTCGACGCCGACGACTACGTCGACCGCGTGGTCTCCGAACAGCTGCCCGCGGTCGAGAAACAGGGGATCGCGGAGTTCTGCGACGTGTTCTGCGACGAGGGGGCGTTCACCGTCGACCAGTCGCGGCGGGTACTGGAAGCCGGCGCCGAGCGCGGCCTGACGCCGAAGGTCCACGCCGAGGAACTCGCCCACCGCGGCGGGGCGAAACTCGCCGCCGAGGTCGGCGCCGCCAGCGCAGACCACCTCCTGCACGCCACCGACGAGGACGTGGCGGCGCTCGTGGAGGCGGACGTGACGCCCGCGCTCCTGCCGGGCACCGCCTTCGGTCTCGGCGCCGACTACGCCGACGGACGGGCGATGGTCGATTCGGGTGCGCCCGTCGCCGTCGCCACCGATTTCAACCCGAACTGCCACTCCCAGAGCATGGCCTTCGCGAGCGCGCTGGCCTGCGTCGAGATGGGGCTCACGCCGGCCGAGGCGCTGGTCGCCGGCACCCGCAACGGCGCCCGCGCGCTCGACCGCCCCGACCTGGGCGTCGTCCGCGAGGGCGCGCCCGCCGATCTGGTCGTCCTCGACGCGCCCTCGCACGTCCACGTCCCCTACAGCTACGGGATCAACCGCGTCGCCACCGTCCTCAAGGACGGACGCCCAGTCGTCGGTCCCGAGTGGACCGGCGAGCGCGACCGAGATGCCGACTCGGGGGGCGAGCGATGACCGAAGTCGTCCTCGACGGCGAGTCGCTGACGCCCGCGGAGGTCGCGGCGGTCGCCCGCGACGGCGTCCCGGTGTCGGTCACCGACGACGCGCGGGAGGCGGTCCGAACCGCCCGCGAGCGCGTCGACGATGTCGTCGAGAGCGACGAGGCCGTCTACGGCGTCAACACGGGCTTCGGCGAACTCGTCGACGAACGGATCCCCCGCGAGGAGGTCGCGCAGCTACAGACCAACCTTCTGCGGAGCCACAGCGCCGGCAGCGGCGAGGAACTGCCCACCGAGGCGGTCCGCGCGATGCTGGTCGCCCGGGTCAACGCGCTCGTCAAGGGGTACTCCGGCGTCCGCGAGGTCGTCGTCGACCACCTCGCGGCGCTGCTGAACGAGGGCGTCCACCCCGTCGTCCCGCGGACGGGGAGCCTCGGCGCGAGCGGCGACCTCGCGCCGCTGGCCCACGCGACCGTCGTCCTCCTCGGCGAGGGCGAAGCCGAGATCGAGGGCGAACGCCTCGACGGCGAGGCGGCGCTCGCCCGCGCGGGGCTGGAGCCGCTGACGCTCCGCGCGAAGGAGGGGCTGGCGCTCATCAACGGCACGCAGTTGACGGTCGGGATCGGCGCGCTGCTCGTGGTCGACACGGAGCGACTGGTCCGGGCGGCCGACACCGCCGGCGCGCTCACGACCGAGGTCACGATGAGTTCGCCGGTGCCGAGCCACCCGGCGATCCAGGCGGTTCGCCCCCACGACGGCCAGGCCGCGAGCGCGGCGAACCTCCGGCGGCTGACCGCCGACTCGGGGATCGTCGACTCCCACCGCAACTGCGACCGCGTCCAGGACGCCTACTCGACGCGCTGTCTCCCGCAGGTCCACGGCGCCGTGCGCGACGCCGTCGCCCACCTCCGGGAGGCGGTCGAGACGGAACTCAACAGCGCCACCGACAACCCGCTCGTCTTCCGCCGGGACTCGATCGCCGACCGGACCGACGACGGGGCCACGGCGGCGACCGACCGCGCCAGCGGTACCGACCGCGCCGCGGTCCTCTCCGGCGGCAACTTCCACGGCGCGCCGCTCGCCCACCGCCTGGACTACCTCGCCGCCGCCCTGACGGACCTGGCCGCCATCAGCGAGCGCCGCGTCGACCGGATGCTCAACCCCAACACCCAGGAACCGCACCTCCCGCCGTTCCTGACCACGGATCCGGGCCTGCGCTCGGGCTACATGATCGCCCAGTACACCGCCGCCGCGCTCGTCAACGAGTGCCGGAGTACGGGTCGGCCGTCGACGGACAACACCCCCGTCAGCGGCAACCAGGAGGACCACGTCAGCATGAGCGCGGCCGCCGCGTGGGGCGCCCGCGAGACGGCCGACCGCGTCGCCCGCGTCCTCGGGGTCGAACTCCTGTGCGGTGCTCAGGCCGCCGAGTTCGTCGACGACGACCTCGCCCCCGGTCGCGGTAGCGGCGCGGCCTACGAGGCCGTCCGGGAGCGCGTCCCGCCGCTGGAGGGCGACCGCCCGCTCGCCGACGAGATGGCCGCCGTCGCCGACCTCGTGACCTCGGGCGCCCTCGAAGAACGGGTGAACGCGGCGCTGGACGAGCCGCTGGACTGACTAATCGGCTCGGGGTTCGCGCCGCTCAGGCCTCGCCGTCCACGTCTCCGTCGCACTCCCCTTCGCCGTTACCCTGGCCGTCCCCGTCGCCGCCCTCTCTGATCGCCCGCTCGGCGGCCGCCAGCGCCTCGGTTGCGTCGAACTCGGCGACGATAGATTCGAGGGTCTCGCGGTCGGCGTCGGACAGATCGCGGGCGTGGTCGGTGATCCCCGGGACCGCGCGGATCACGTTGTCGACGATCGGCACGTCGGCGGCCCGAGCCGAGCGCGACATCGGGTTGAGGTCGATCACGACCTCGACCTTGCCGAGTTCGCCCAGCGCCTCGGCGCGGTCGCCGTCCTCCAGCGGGACCAGCACCACGTCGGCGTCGCCGATGCCGTCGGCGTCGACCTTCGCCCGCTCGTGGTCCAGGCCCGGGATCGTCCCGTCGGCGGCCAGCCCCTTCACCTCGCTCGCGCCGTGCTCGCGGAGGTGGTCGGCGATCCGCTCCATGCGCTCGTCGGTCCGGTTGAACAGGTTCACCTCGATGTCGGCGCCCGTCGCCTCGGCGAGGTCGACGATCTCGCCCGGGACCAGCGCGGCGACGTTGCCGTTGACCGAGAGGACGGGGTGGTCGGCCAGCAGGAGGTGGGCGGCCGCCGCCCGCTCGGCGGCGTCGGCAGAAGGGAGCGTCCGTTCGCCGAGCAGGTAGTCGAACGCCTCGCCGCGGCCCTGCGCGATGAGTCCCTGGCGGGAGGTGATCCCGGCGTCGACGCCCGCCTCGATGCGGTGGCGGGTGAGCAGCGACTCGTAGCGGGGGTGGCTCTCGGGGATCTCGATGTCGGCGTCGGTCATGCCCGGACGCTCGCGGGCGAGCGCCGAAAAGCCGACGTTTTCGGTCGTATCGACGCGGGACCGGCTACTCCACGTCGATCCGGTGGCCGGTGGCCGGACCGCACTCCTCGAAGAGGGCGCCGAGGAGCTTGCGCTGGGCGGCCCGGAGGTGCTGGGAGAACGTCGACGGCGAGATGTCCAGCTCCGCGGCGACCTCGGCGCCGGTCGTCTCGCGGGGCCGCTCGAAGTAGCCGACCCGGTAGGCGGTCACCAGCACCTCCAGCTGGCGGTCGGTGAGCTCTCTGGCGAGCACGTCCTGGACCTTGTGCCGGAGAAAGAGCGGTCCGTCCTGTGGACGGTCGCGCTTGGCGACCAGTTCGACCGCCGGGTGTTGCTCCAGCAGGGCGTCGACGACGGTTCCGGCGTCGCGCGAAGGGAGGACCTCGGCGACGACGCGGCCGTCCCCGTCCTCGGCCCAGAGGTCGCGGAGGAACGCCGCCTCGTCGGCCAGCGTCGTCGCGACGCACTCGCGGGGTTCCTCGACGTGACAGACCACGACCCCGTTGTCGGTGTAGCGGTCGACCAGCCGCTCCTCGACGGGCTCGGTCTCGGCGATCCGCTCGACGGTCGCGGGCGAGGCGTCGCGCACCTCGAAAAACTCCAGGTACTCGCCGTCCGAGCGGGGCAACAGCTCCCGGAGGACCCACCGACAGGAACCGCGCTCCGACCCGCTGACGAACGGGTACTCGGCGCTGGTCACCCGGAACTCGAGCTCGGTCGGCTGGTCGGCTGTCGGCGCCATCCTACCAACCACTCCACAGGTGCGGCGGAAAGTACCTTGTGTCGTTCGGGGTGACCGGGGACCCCGGGGGTGCCGGGGCCGCCGGGGTCGAAGCCCGGCGCCGTCGGTCACCTCGCATACTGGCTCGATCCCTCGGCGCCGAACCGCGGGCGGTCCGGGTCGTCTGTCGCCGACGCGGCGGCCGCGCTCAGCTCCGTCGAGAGCGCGAACAGCGCCCGCTCGTGTGCGCCCTTCGAGCGGTGGACCGCCGTCGGCGTGACCGCCATCCCGTCGTACTCGTCGAACGTGCCCGCCGGGAGCTCGCGCTCCTCCTCGAACTCGCGACGGACCAGCGCGAACAGCGCGTGCAGGTAGAGTGACTCGCGTTTTCGCATGGGTGGGTCGTGGACGGGCCCGCGCCGTCGCGTCCCGGTTGGGACGGGAGCGCGAGGCCGGATGGGGTGGGGTGGGATACGGTCGGACCGATTTCCGCGTTCGTCGTCGGTCCGCCGGAGACGAGGGACGGGACGGACGAAAAACGAATACCAGATTACTGCGGTCCGCCGCCGTCGGGGAGTAGGCGGTCTCTACTCCGGGAGCGACCGCTCGGCGGGCGGGTCGAGCAGCGTCGCACCCGTCGGGTCGATCCGGCAGACCGTCGGGTCGTAGCCCGCGTCCGTCAGCCCGGTGTCCAGCGCCACGACCGTCCGTCCGAGCATCCCCATCGTCGCCTCGCCGCCCGCCTCGGCCACGTCGGTCACCACCTCGTACACCCGGTCGGGGAGCAGTTCGGCCTCGCGGGCGAACTGCCGGGAGGCCGCCATGAACCGCCCCAGCGTCGGCTCCTCGACGAGCCGCGAGAGCGCCCGCTCGCCCGCCGCCGAGATGGCCTCGGTGTCGCCGCCGATCACCTCGCTCGTCGACAGCTCGCCGAACGTCTGGAACTCGACGCGCGAGCGGGCCGGCACCGCGTCCATCCGGTTGTGCTGGGGGCTCCCCGGCTCCAGCCGGACGGGGGCGCCGCCGTGGAGCTGCCCGACCACGTCGCCCAGGCCGGTCCCGGCCTGGACCTCCGCGCCGTGGGCGACCGTCGCGAGTTCGTACGTCGAGAGCCGCCGGTCGAGCAGGTCGTTCGTCGCCAGCGCCGCCCCCAGCGCCATCGCGCCGGAGACGCCGAAGCCCGACCCGACCGGCAGGTCCGTCACCCCGCGGACCGCGACGGTCGCCTCTAACGCCGCGAGGACGCGCTCGACCGCCTCCACCTCGACGGTCTCGCCGTTCAGCGTCACCTCGGTCGCGTCGGCGCGTCGCACCGTCACGGTCACGCCCTCCGAGAGCGCCAGCCCCGCGCCGCGCGACCCCGCCTTCGTCGGGTCGTCGTCCGGGTCGACGGTGAAAAAGCCCGTCACGTGCCCGGGGACGAACGCCCGTGCCACCGCTGTCATACTCGCCCGTCGGTGCGGCGCCGGTAATGCGTTTCGCCCTCGGGCCGCCGCGACGGGGCCGACTCAGGCCCTGTCCGGCTCGCGGTCGCGTTCGTGGCCGGGTTCGCGTTCGTCGGTCCGGTCGCGTTCGTCGGTCCGGTCGCGTCCGTCAGCCCGGTCGCCCTCGCGGTCGTCGGCCGTCTCGCCGGCGAGGAACGTCTCGGCGTCGTCGATCGACTCGGTCTCCAGCAGGCGCTCGACGCGCCGTTCGAACTCCGCGTCGTCGATCTCGCCGGCGGCGTAGCGCGCCCGCAGTTCCGCCAGCGCGTCGTCGGTCCCGTCGTCGCGGCTCCGGTCACCGCGTCCGCGCTCGTGTTCGCGTTCTCGTTCCCGGTCGCGGCTGGACTCGTAGTACTTCGCCAGCGCGACCGCCAGCGGCATCCCGCCGCCGAACCCCACCGGGAAGGCCACCCAGAAGTAGTCGACGCCCAGGAACATGAGCGAGAAGGCGACGCCGAGCGTCAGGAACGTGACGGCGCCGGTCGCGACGCCGACGAGCGGGCTCTCCTCCTCGTCGGCGTCCGTGGTCGATTCCGCGGCCATACCGGATCGACGGCGGCCCCGCATTTGTATTTTCCTCGACACGG
Organism: Halosimplex halophilum; assembly: GCF_004698125.1. Lineage (NCBI taxonomy): Archaea > Methanobacteriati > Methanobacteriota > Halobacteria > Halobacteriales > Haloarculaceae > Halosimplex > Halosimplex halophilum. Next base: position 1,485,259 of record NZ_ML214297.1, on the reverse strand, counting down.
TCGGCGAGAGACGGGCGGCACGCGGCGGGCGACCGCGACCGGCGTCGGCGCCGGGAGCGACGGCGGCGACCCACAGAGTTATTGTATACGGTGGGGGACATCGTATCGAGTATGCCGTCAGTCAGCGCGCGCCTCCCGAGCGAGGAGAAGGAGGAACTGGACGCGGTCGCCGAACTGCTCGACGAGGACCGGTCGACGACGATCCGGAAGGCCCTGCGGGAGGGACTGGCCGAGCTGCGCGTCCGCCGCGCGGTCGAGCGCTACCAGTCCGGCGACGCCTCGGTCGCCGAGGCCGCCCGGATCGCGGGCGTCTCGCTGGGCGAGTGGCTGGAGATCGCCCACGAGCGCAACCTCACCACCCAGCTGGCCGCCGAGGACCTGAGCGACGACGCCTACACCGCCCAGCAGCTGTGACCCGCATCTACGTCGGCCCGACGACGCTGTACGCGCTCGGCCAGGTGGGCGAGCTGGACCTGCTGGAGAGCTTCGACGGCCGGCTCGTCGTCCCCGAAGTGGTCGAACGGCAGGTGACGACCGAGCCCGCCCGCAGCGCGCTGGAGGGCTTTCTCGACGAGACCGACGTGTCGACGGCGGTCCCCGACACGGCCTACGAGCGGGCCGTCGAGGTCGTCGGCATCGAGGAGGGCACCCACGAGGCGGCGATGCTCGCCGGCGTCGTCGCCCACGCCGACCCGAACGACCGCCACGCCGTCGCCGTCGTCTCCGAGGACCGCCGCGTCCGCCGCATGGCCGAGGGACTCGGCGGCGCCGTCACCAGCAGTTTCGGCGTCGTCGCCCGCGCCGCCGCCGAGGACAAGTACCTCGCCCGGTCGCAGGCCCGCCGGATCGTCCGCCGCATCGACGCCAACGGGATCCAGATGACCGGCGAGATGCGTTCGCAGGCTGTCGGCGCGGTCGGGGAGTAGGACTACGAACCGGAGCATCCGCGATCGAAGCGAGCGGTTCGCGGGGCCGAACGCAGTGAGGTCCCGCTTTTTCACCCGTGTTTTTGCCGCGGGGGTTCCCGCAGGGAGCGGCGCGACTGAGGAAACCCCCGCTGGAAAAAGATGGGCGCAGATGCGGTCGCAGGCGGTCGGCGCGGTCGGGGATTAGTTACTCCGCGGCGGCGAACGGCGTGTCCGTCCGGAGCCGGACGGCCGGCAACGGATCGGAATCGGGCCGTGGGGTCGGTCGTCGGTCCGCGGGCTCCCGACCCTGCATAGTTTGGCATGGTGTTCTCCCTCATGGAGGGCCAACGTCGACGCGTATGTTCCCATCCATCCAGGGGGGTCCGGCGCTGCAGGCCTCCCAGGCCGAGGTGTTCCAGCGGATCAACAACGACCTGCTGCTGTCGTCGTCGCTGTGGGCGAACATCGCGCTGGCGGGGCTGTCGATACTGCTCTTCGTGTACATGGGCCGGAACGTCGAGGGGACGCGCGCGAAGCTCATCTGGGGGGCGACGCTGCTGATCCCGCTGGTCTCGATATCGAGCTACACGGCGCTGGTCTCGGGGCTGACAGTCGGGCTGGTCGAGATGCCGCCCGGCCACGCGCTGGCCGGCGAGGAGGTGCTGAGCCAGTGGGGTCGCTATCTGACGTGGACGCTGTCGACGCCGATGATCCTGCTGGCGCTGGGGCTGCTGGCGGACGTGGACCTCGGGAGCCTGTTCACGGTCGTCGCGGCGGACGTCGGGATGTGCGTCACCGGGCTGGCCGCCGCGCTGGTCACCTCCTCGTACGGGCTCCGGTGGGCGTTCTACGGCATCAGCTGCGCCTTCTTCGTCGTGGTCCTGTACGCCGTCCTCGTCGAGTGGCCCCGGTCGGCGACGGCGGCGGGCACCGACGAGATATTCGGGACGCTGCGCGCGCTGACGGTCGTGCTGTGGCTCGGCTACCCGGTCATCTGGGCGGTCGGCGTCGAGGGGCTGGCGCTGGTCGAGTCGGTCGGGCTCACCTCCTGGGGCTACTCCGCGCTCGACATCGGCGCGAAGTACGTCTTCGCGTTCCTGCTGCTGCGGTGGGTCGCCGCCAACCAGGACGTGGTCGAGACCGCCGGCCTCGGGACCGACACGGCGAGCGGCGCCGCGGCCGTCGACGACGACTGACCCGCTGGGTCCGCCGGGACCCGTCGGGGTCCGTCGCCCCCGCGCTCCGTTCTCAGCCCTCTTCGGCGGCCTCGTAGAACTCGCCGTCGTCGAGCACGGGGTCGTCTTCGAGGAATTCGACGCCGCGGGCGGTGGGCTCGACGCCCGTCTCGCGCTCGAACTCCGCCAGCAGGTCGCTGCCCCAGCCCATGCCGGCGACGGCGTCGAACGCGCCGAACAGCTCGGTGAGCATCGGCGCCGGCGGCGCGTGGGCGAACGCCCGGAAGCGAAACCGGTGGGCCATCGCGAACCGGTAGAGCATGTCCTGGCCCGCGAGTCCCGCCTCACCTTCGTACCGGGCTATCTCTTCGGGGCCGTCCTCGCCGTCCGACCGGTAGAGCACCGCCTCCGTGCAGGTCTCGGTCTCCGAGTCGAACGTGCCGACCGCCGCCCGCTCCCACAGGTCGGCGCTCTCGACGAGCAGGCCGGGCACCGGCTCGTTCACGAGGGCGTAGCAGTACTCGGCGACCCACGCCAGGTCGACCGCCCGCTCGGCCCCGTCGCCGTCGACCAGGTCGCCGTGGACGCAGTCGTCGTCCGGCACGTCGACCGGGTGGTGGTCGTCGAACCACGCGACCAGCGACTCGCGGGTCGCCCCGTCCGCGCACTCGAACGTGTAGGCCGTCCACTCCACGGCCTCGCTTCGTGACTGCCCCTGAAAAGCGTTTGCGCCAACGTCGCGGTTCGTCTACGGCGACAGACGCCGCCTGTCGCGGACCGCGGCGAGATCGAGCGACGCTACGGGGAGAGCCGCTGGCGATCTCGCGGGAAGAGGACTGCCTCGCGGATGTTGCCCAGCCCGAGCATCGTCATGACCAGCCGCTCGCCGCCGAGGCCCCAGCCGGCGTGGGGCGGCATCCCGTACTTGAACATCTTGGTGTAGTAGTCGAACTGCTCGGGGTCGAGCCCCTGCTGTTCGAACCCTTCGACGAGGTGGTCGTAGCGGTGTTCGCGCTGGCCGCCCGAGACGAGCTCCATCGTCGGGTGCATCATGTCGAAGCCCGTCGACAGCTGCTCGTCGTCGTCGTGGTCCTTGATGTAGAACGGCTTGATCTCGCTGGGCCAGTCGGTGATGAAGTAGTGCTCGCCCACGTCCTGGCCGAGCGCGTGCTCGCCCTCCGTGGGGAGGTCGTCGCCCCAGACGAGCTGCTCGTCGAGCTCGCCCGTGGCGTTGATCCGCTCGATGGCCTCCTCGTAGGTGAGCCGCGGGAACTCGCCGTCGGGCGCCTCGAACTCGTCGGCCAGGTCCAGGGTCTCGAGCTGCTCGGCGCAGTTCTCGGCGACGCCCTCGTAGGCGGCCGTCACGACGGTCTCGCAGGCGTCCATCGCCTCGGTGTGGTCGTAGAACGCCGACTCGAAGTCGATGGAGGTCGCCTCGTTGAGGTGCCGCGGCGTGTTGTGCTCCTCGGCGCGGAAGATCGGACCGATCTCGAAGACCCGCTCCAGGCCGGAGCCGACCATCAGCTGCTTGAACAGCTGCGGGCTCTGGTTCATGAACGCCTCGCGGCCGAAGTAGGTGATCGGGAACAGTTCCGTCCCGCCCTCGGTGCCGGTGGCGACGATCTTCGGCGTGTTGATCTCCGTGGCGTCGAGGTTCCGGAAGGCCTCGCGGACCGAGCGGAGGACCTCCGCTCGGATCTCGAAGATGGCCTTGACCTCGTCCTTGCGGAGGTCGAGCGTGCGGTTGTCCAGCCGCGTCGAGAGGTCGGCGTCGACCTTCCCGGAGGGGTCGAGCGGGAGCTCGGGGTCGGCCTCGGCGACCACGTCGAGCGAGTCGGGGGTGATCTCGACGCCGGTGGGCGCGCGGGGCTCCTCCTCCACGTCGCCGGTGACGGCGACGACCGATTCGCGGTGAACCCCGAGTCCGGTCTCGACGAGGTCGTCGTCCATCTCGTCTTTCTCGAACTTGACCTGGATCTTCCCGGACTGGTCGCGGAGGATGAGGAAGGCGATGCCACCGAGGTCGCGGATCTCATGGACCCAGCCGGCGACCGTGACGGTCTCGCCCGGCTCGGCGTCCGCGGTGTAGGTGCGGTCGTCCATGGATGTGCCTTTCGGTGGCCCCGACTTAAGGACAGCCCTTCCGGGTCAGCGACTCACACGCCGCCGGGGGACGGTGCGGCCGGCGCGTCCCGCTGGGTCCTCGCTTGTCCCGCGTGGCCCTGTCGCCCCCGGTTCCGTCGGTCCCGCCCCGCGCCGTCGACGGGTCTGCGCTCCGAGTGGCCCCGCCGCTCCGCGCCGGCCTCCTGTCTCGTTCACTCGTCGAAAAAACGGGTAGGTCTACGATTCGTCGCCGCCGTCGGTGAGGACCTCCACGTCCTCGTTGCCCCCCTCGTTGGCGAATCCCGGCATCTCGTCGTCGGTCTCCGCCTCCTCGTCCTCGGGTTCACGGTCCCAGACGCGCGAGGTGTATTCGTGGCACATGGTATCACACCATCCGATACGCAACACTGGTCGTAAATGAACCCTTCGGCAGGGGTGTCCCACCACGTCTCTCGGGGGACTACGCTCCGGATTCCGGGCGCGCTCACCCCGTCACCCCGGAGACGGGTCGTCGGTGCAGTGACGATTCCGGTGAAACTGTCGTTACTTCCGGGCGGGGTCGTCGTGGCCGTGGGGAGGCGCGCGCCGCTGACGAGAAGCGCGCGGAGATCGACCCCTCCTCCGGCGACTCCCCCTCGCGGAGGGACCGTTCGATACTGCGCGAGAACTCCGTAGTCGGCTCTGTGAATCGGTGAGGGACGACCGATCGGGGTGACCGTATCCGTCGACGAGCGGCGGAGTCGTCGCTCCGCTCACACGTCGCGGACACGCGGGGACGACTGAGGACCGGCCGTCAGTCGCCGAGCGTCGCGGGCGTGGCGTCTTTGGCGCCCTCGACGGTCTCGGCGACGGCGTCGACGCCCTCGTCGTGGACGAGGTCGCCGACGACGACCGTGTCGGCGTGTTCGGCCATCGTGTTGGCCGACTCGTAGTCGTGGATGCCCCCGCCGTAGAAGAGGGTGGCCTCCTCCAGCGCGTCGGCGGCGGCGGCGACGACCTCGGGGTCGCCGAAGGTGCCGGAGTACTCGGCGTAGACGATCTCCTGGCCGAGCATCCGCTCGCCGACCTCGGCGTAGGCGGCCACGTCCTCGGGGTCGAGGTCGCAGTCGGACTGGGTGAGCTTGGCGGCGGCGGAGTCGGGGTTGAGGACGATGTACCCCTCGGTGAAGGTGCGCGCCCAGTCGATGTCGTCGTCGATGCGGACCCACTCCTTGTGGACGCCGGAGAGCCAGGCGATGTCGCCGGCGTTGAGGACCGCGGGCACGAGGTAGCCGTCGACGCCGCCGCGGTGGACGACGTTGGCGGGGTTCGACGGCTCGACGTACAGCGGCACGTCGTACTCGGCGCAGGCCTCGACCACGTCGGCCATCTTCTCCTCGGTGACGCCCGTCGTGCCGCCCACCTCGATGGCGTCCGTGCCACAGGTGACGACGTCGGCGTACGTCTCCCCGTCGACCAGCTCCTTGTCCGGGTCGACCTTCAGGATGTGGTCCCAGTCGTCCCACGGCCTCTGCATACTCGCACACACCTCGCGGGACCGTAAAACCGCTTCGGATGGGAGTAGCTGCGGGTCTCGGTGGAGGAGTAGGGGCGGGACCGACCGCAGTCGATAGTGAGCGCTGAAAGCCCTCGGCCCGCTCGCGGTCGCTGATCGACATATCCGCGCTCTCCGCACTGCCCGCGCGGATAGGGGTCGCTCAGGCGACTAAACTGCACGCGAGCGCGCCTCGCCCTTTCAGTCCGCCAGGACAGCACCGTCACCGCACGGCACCGCAGACGGCCACGAACCTCCCCAGCCGATTCGCGACCCGCGAGTCGCGAATCCACCGTCAGAGCACGCTCTGACGAGCCTTCGCTCGCAGGCTCGCGAAGACCTCGCGCGGTGTCGTCGCGCGCATGAAAGCGCGCTCCAGCGCGCGCCGGCGTGGAGGGGTCGTCGGGCGGGTGTTCGCCGTCAGACCTAACTCGTCGCTGTCCTATCCACGGGTGATGGCAGACGGTGCGCGGCTGACGACGGTCGAGGACGTTCGCGAGGACGGATCGTTCCTGTTCACGGCGACCAACTCTTTCGACATGGAGGAGGAGGTCATCGTCGTCCCCTGCGACGACGAGGTGGCGGCCGACGGCGGGGCGCCGGTCGACGGCGAGGGCGGCGTCGCGGCGTGGATCAACCGCTGCACCCACGAGGCTCAGCGCTTCGACACCGGCCGCGGCGTCCCCATGCGCGACGGCGAGATCATCTGCCCCAAGCACGGCTCGATGTTCAACGCGTGTTCCGGCGAGTGCGACAACGGCGAAGCCGCCGGAACCACGCTCCCCGACGTGGACGTGACCGTCGAGGACGGCGACGTGTTCCTCGTCGACGAGGACTACACCTTCGAACACGAGGGCGGCATCGACGACGGCGACGACGGGCCGAGTTCGACCAGCCACGTCGGCTTCTGAGGTGCGGTCGAAAGGGATCGATCTCGCTGGGTCCGACTCGCCCGGAGGTTCAAGACGGACAGAGCGCCTACTCCGTCGTGAGATGGCGACCCAGCGACACGGGATCGTGCCCGGCGACGAGTCGTCGATCCACGACGAGCCACACGTCGAGGGGCGGCGAGTGACGGTCAGAGTCGTCCAGGCCCGCGTCGAGGAGCGCGGCGACGACCCCGAACGCGTCGCCGACCAGCTCGGCCTCGACATCGCCAGCGTCTACGAGGCGCTGGCGTACTACCACAACAACCCCGAGGAGATGCGGGCCGTCGAGCGACGCCACGACGAGGCCCTCGCCGCCGCGAAGCGCCGCTCCGACCTCTCGCCGTCCGTCAGTCGATAAAACGGCTCGACTCAGTCGCTCTCGGCGGTCCCGTCGGCTCGGCCGGCGGTGTCGACGAGCTCCCGGTCACCCTCCTCCGAGTCGCCGTCGGGGCCCTCGTCGTCGTCGCCGGCGTCGACCTCCGGAAGCTGGGAGATCCAGTCGCGGATCTGGCTGGCGCTGACGCCCTGGATCTCCGTGGCGAGCACGTCCGGGTCGACCTCACGGAGGTCCGCCGGTTCCTCGACGCCGGCGGTCTCCAGGCGCTCGGCGGTCGCGGGGCCGACGCCGTCCAGGTCCTCCAGGTCGTCGACGGCCTGGCGGGCGCGGTACTCCCGGTAGTTGCAGATGGGACAGCCCAGCTCCCACGGGTCGTCGTCGTCCTCGCCGCTGTGGACGACCAGTTCCGGCAGGTGGTGCTCGTCGCAGTACTCGTCGGTGATCTCGATGTCGCCGCGGCGCGGGAGCGGCAGCGAGTAGTCGCAGTCGGGGTAGCGAGTGCACCCGACGAGCCGCGAGCCCGACCGGAGCTGCTTGATCGCCAGCTCGCCGCCCTCCTCGTCGCCGCAGTCGGGGCAGCGGCCGATGACCTCGTCCTCGGTGTCGTCGGCCTCGTCGGCCTTGCACTGCGGGCAGCCGTGGACGAACGTGTCCCGGCCGGCGAGCATCTTCACGTGGTTGAGGCCGTGCTCCTCGCAGGTCTCCTCCAGGACGAGCGGCTCGCCCGTGCTCGGCAGCGGGAGCGTGTACTGGCAGTCGGGGTAGCCGTCGCAACCGACGAAATACGAACCCTGCCGGCTCTGACGGACCAGCAGGTCGTGGTCGCTCTCCGGGCAGGGACCCAGGCGGCGGTCGGCCTTCAGCGACTCCTGGAGGTGGTCGCCGATCGCCTCACGGGAGTCGCGCAGTTCCTCGAAGACGCGTTCGAGCATCTCCCGGGACTCCTCGGTCACGTCGTCGAGCGTCGCCTCGCCGTTGGCGATGGCGGACATGTCCGCCTCCAGCTGGGCGGTCATGTCGTCGCTGACGACCCGGTCGGCGTACTCCTCGGCGGCCTCGACGACCGCCTCCGCGAGCGCGGTGGGCCGGGGCGGGTCGTCCTCGATGTACCCGCGGTCGTAGAGCTTCTCGATGGTGTTGTGCCGCGTGGCCTTCGTCCCCAGCCCCAGGTCCTCCATCCGCTGGATGAGCCGCGACTGGCCGTACCGGCGGGGCGGCTGGGTCTGTTTGGCCTCCAGTTCCACGTCGGTCACGTCGAGCGCGTCGCCCTCCTCGACGGGCGGGAGGAACGACTCGCTCGCCGACGAGTACGGATACACGTCGTGGTAGCCGGCTTCGAGCAGGCGCTTGCCGGTGGCCTTCAGCTGGCAGTCGTTGGCCTCGGCGACGACGCGCAGGTGCTCCCAGGTCGCCGGCTCGGCGACCGTCGCGAAGAACCTGCGGACCACGAGCTCGTAGACCTCCCACTCGTCCTCGTCGAGTTCGTCGCGGTCGGGCACCGCGCCGGTCGGGTGGATCGGCGGGTGGTCGGTCGTCTCGTCGTCGCCCTCGGTGGGCTCGATCTCGTCGAGGTCCAGCAGCGACTCGGCGTCGTCGCCGAACTCGTGGGTCATCGTGAACTCGTCGAGGAGTTCCTCCGGGTCCAGGTCCTCCGGGTAGACCGTGTTGTCCGTCCGGGGGTAGGTGATGTACCCCGTGGTGTAGAGTTCCTCGGCGATGGACATCGCGCGCTGGGCCGAATACCCGAGCGACCCCGCGGCGGAGATGAAGGCGGTCGTGTTGAACGGCGCCGGCGGGTTGTCCGTCCGGGTGCGCCGGCGGACCGACGTGACCTCGGCGCTGGCCGCCTCGCGCAGCCGGTCGTAGGCGTCGTCGGCGTCGCCCTCGTTCCAGACCCGCTCGGCCTCGCTGCCGTCGTCGTCGTAGAAGTACTGCGCCTCGAAGGTCTCGCCGTCCTTCGCGAGGTCGGCGAAGATCTCCCAGTAGTCGTCGGGGTCGAACGCCTGGATCTCCCGCTCGCGGTCGACGATGAGCTTGAGGGTGGGCGACTGCACGCGCCCGACCGAGATGAAGTCCTCGCCGAGTTGCCGGGCCGACAGCGAGAGGAACCGCGTCAGCGCGGCGCCCCAGACGAGGTCGATGATCTGCCGGGCCTCGCCGGCGGCCGCCAGGTCGAAGTCGATGTCGTCGGGTTCGGCGAACGCCTCCTTGACCTCGCGCTCGGTGATCGAGGAGAACCGCACCCGCTTGACCGGGGCGTCGGTCTCCTCGCGGATGAGCTCGTAGGCCTCCTTGCCGATGAGTTCGCCCTCGCGGTCGTAGTCGGTCGCGATGACCGCCTCGTCGCACTCGCGGGCGAGTTGCCGGAGGGTTCGGACGATGTTCTCCTGGGTGGGCGACTTGACGATGTCGGCGTCGATCAGCTCGACCGGCTCCACGTCGCGCCAGTCGCCGTACTCCTCGGGGAAGTCGACGCCGACGACGTGGCCGGAGAGACCGACGCAGGTCGTCACGCCCCACTCGTAGACGTTGACGCCGTTGCGCTGGGTGGTCGTCGCGGCCCCGTCGCTCAGGATCTCCGCGATGCGCCGCGCGGCGTTGTTCTTCTCCGTGATTATCAGCTCCACCGGGCGCCACCTCCGGCTCCGCGGGTTGGGGTCATGGGCGTCGATAGGGTGGTCCCCGTCCTAAAGGTTTCGGGCGAAATCGGCGGACAGCGGGCGTGTGCGTGCGATCGAGCGCACGCGAACGGGAGCGCGTGCGGGGCCGTGCGGGGCCGTGCGAGCGGATGCGTCGCGCGGGCACGTGCGGAGGACCCGGAATGGCTCAGCGGCCGGTCTCGCGACCCGGTACGGCGACCGACTCGTAGGGGGCCTCGGCGGGCGAGTCGCGCGCGAGCGACGCGCTGTCGGCGCCCGTGTCGACCACCCACGACCAGATCGTCGACCGCGGGTCGTCCTCGGCCCCGTCGAGGCCCCACGCGACGCCGGCCTCCGGGTCGCCGACCAGGCGCCGCAGGTCGGCCGGCCCGACCGTCCCCTCGCGGTCGTCGGCCCACGCCTCGACCACACAGTGGCGCGGGCAATCTGCGGGGGTCCGATCGACCGACTGGTGAGTGCGCATCCGCGCCGAGTCGAACTGGTTGGTCGCGACCAGGAGGTGGTCGCCGTCGTCCGGTCGCCGCATCTCGACCGCTCCGGGGCTCGCCTCGACGACCGCCACGTCGCCGTCCGCGTCCGCGACGAGGACGTTCACGTTCCGCGCGTGCGGGACGGATTCGAGGTAGTCGACCGCCTCGGCGGCGGTCTCACAGGTATCGAGCACCGTCCGGACGGCCAGCGGCCACATCACGCCCGGGTCGTACTCCTCGGTCGGGACCCCGGCGAACCCGACGGCGAGACCCGCCTCGTTGACCCCGTCCAGCCGACCGGCGAGCCCGTGGGCGCAGCCGACGCTCGCCAGCCGGTCAGTCGGATCGGTCCGGTACAGCTTCGAGTACTGCCGGAAGGAGGGGTAGAAGTCGTGGTTGCGGGCGAACAGCGCGCTCCCGCTCTCGGTGCGTTCGCCGGGGACGCCGACGAGCGAACACCCGGGGTCGGCGTCGGCCGCCAGCGCCACGGCCCGGACGCCCTCGCGTTCGACGCCCGCCGCCTCGGCGACCGCGTCGAGTTCGTCGAGCAGCCCGGGCGCGTGCTCGCGGACCTGCGGCACACATTCGCGGGCGAACTCGCGGACCGCCGGCGACGGGTCGAGCGACTCGGGCGCCACGTCCGCGAGCGACCGATCGGAGTCGGCCACCTGCGCCGCGAACTCCGTCCCGAGGTCCGCGGGCGACCCCCGGAGATGAAACTCGTCCATGCCACGCGGCTCGGAGCCGACCCCGATAACGGCTGGGGTGGCGTGCGAACGGGTCCCACCCTACGCCGCCTGCTCGGCCGCGCCGCTCGCCTCCGGTTCGCGGGGGACCGCGCAGGCGGGGTCGTGGCTCGCCCGGACCGCGCTCCCGGTCAGGAGGAGGACGCTCGCGGCGAAGAAGAGGCCGCCGACCGGCGACGACGGGTCCATGAACGCCCAGTAGACGGGCGTGGCGGCCGCGCCGAACAGCGCGCCGGCCGCGCCGTAGACCGCGGGCGCGCAGCAGCCGCAGGCGGTCGCGCCGGCGGTCGTGAGCGTCCCGACGACCGCCCGCGGGGAGTCGACGGACCCGCCGGCCGTGAGCTGGCGCGCCGCCAGCGCCGCGTTACTGGCGACCAGCCCGCCGAGGATGGCCACGAGCAACAGCGACCCCAGCGAGACGTACCCCGACAGGGGGACGGCGGGGAAGTAAAACTCCAGGGCCGGCCAGTACACCAGCGGCGAGGCGACCTGGTAGGGGGTGACGAACCCCTGGCCCGCGACGTCGGCGGTCAGGTCGGGGTTCACCGAGAGCGTCCCCGCCGAGAACAGGTAGAAGACGCCGAACAGGGCGAAGGTGACGACGGCGGTGAGCGCGGGGACCCGCGCGGCCAGCACGCGCGGGAACGACGGCCCGGCGTCGCGGTAGAAGACGTAGAGGATGGCACCGGGCACGGCCGCGGCCAGCAGGTACCCCAGCGGGTTCGTCAGCCCCTCCCCGGGCAGCAGCGTCGGGTAGGCGATCCACGCCGCCAGCAGGAGGCCGAGCCCGACGTAGCGGGGGCGCTCGGGCCACTTCCAGCGGACGACGACGAGGCTCCCGAGCGCCACGGCGATGGCCGAGACGGCGTTGATCACGGGGAACCACTCCGTCCAGTCCGGCGTCGCAGCCGGCGCGATCTGCACCTCGACGAGGCCGATGGTTCCGGCGATGACCGCCACCGCACCCGCCGAGAGGAGCCCGGCGCCGAACCGGTCGCTCCGCGCCCCGTCGCGCAGCATCCGATAGCCGCCGATCCCCGCGGCGATCCCCAGGACCGTGACCGCGCCGAGGACCCAGTGTGGCGTCCCCGCGTGCGTCGTTCCCGCGTGGCCGACGACCGCGTCGAGGCCCCCGATGGTCCCCGCGGCCGCCGCGAGCGCCTGGCCGAGGCCGAGTGTCATTGTCGAACGTCGGGCCCGGACGACAAAGGACGTTCTGATACGCGCGTCGAAAGCGCGGGTCGCCGCCCCGGAGCGAGTGGGCGGCGGCGACCGCCACCGGAGACGAGCCGTTTCCGGTCCGGCGGCCCCCGCCGGAGACGGGTACGTTTACGGTCGGGTGGTTCCTGCGGGGAGACAGTGGCAGAGACCGACTCGCGCGTCGACATGACCACCGGCGCGGTGACCCCGCGGCTGTTCAGGCTGGCCTGGCCGCTCGTGGCCGGCAACCTCCTCCAGACCGCCTACAACCTCGCGGACATGTTCTGGGTCGGCCGCGTCAGCGCCGAGGCCGTCGCCGCCGTCTCGCTGATGTTCCCGACCGCGTACCTGTTCATCTCCGTCGCCATGGGCCTGACCGCGGCCACCAACGCCGTCGTCTCACAGCACATCGGCGCCGGCAACGAGCGGCGCGCCCAGCGGACCGTCGCCCAGTCGGTCCTGCTGGCCGTCGCCGTCGCCGCCGCGCTCGGCGCGTTCGGCTTCGCCGTCCGCCGGCCGCTGGTCGCACTCATCGGCGCCCGGGGCGCCGTCTTCGACGCCGCCGTCGCCTACATCGAGTTCGTCTTCCTCGCCATCCCCTTCACCTTCCTCTTTTTCGTCTTCCGCTCGTCGCTGCGGGCCGCCGGCGACACCAGGACGGCCATGTGGCTCGTCGCCGCCAGCGCCGGCCTCAACATCGTCATCGACCCCGTGTTCATCCTCGACTGGGGACCCTTCCTCGGCCTCGGCGCACAGGGGGCCGCTATCGCGACCTTCATCTCCCGCGGGGTCGCCGCCGCCATCGGGCTGTACATCCTCGTCGACGGCGGCTGGGGCATCCGCCTGCGACTCGGCGACCTCTCGCCCGACTGGCAGATCCTCCGGCGGCTCGTCGCGGTGGGCTACCCCGCGACGCTCGACGGGCTGACCCGCTCGCTGGCCGCGGTCACCTTCGCCGCCCTCGTGGCGCGGTTCGGAGCGGTGGCGACGGCCGCCTACGGCATCGGCATCCGCCTGATGTCGGTCTCCTGGACCGTCTCCGGGGCGGTCGGCCAGGCCGCCGCGACCGGCGTCGGTCAAAATCTCGGCGCCGACCAGCCCGATCGCGCGGCCGACGTGACCTGGACGGCCACCGGCGGCGCGATGGCCGTCCTCTTCGCCGCCGGCGGGCTCGTCTACGCGTTCCCCGCTATCGCGATGGGCGTGTTCATCGGCGAGCAGGCCGTGATCGACGCCGGCGTCACGCTCCTGCGGATCATCGCCCCCTTCTGGGCCTTCTTCGGCGGCCTGATGGTCGTCCAGGGCGGGTTCCGCGGCGCCGGCCGGACCAAGGTCGCGTTCGTTCTCTCCCTCCTTTCGCGGTGGGTCTTCCGGGTGCCCGTCGCGGTCTTCCTGGCCTACGCCGTCGCCGTCGATCCGCTCGCGGTGACCCCCGTCGACGTGAACGGCCTCTGGTGGGCGATGGCCGCCTCCGCGCTGGCCTCGTTCGTCGTCGGCGTCGCCTGGTTCCGCCGCGGCGGCTGGCGCGAGGCCGTCATCGACGACGAAGGCCCCCCAGCTGGCGACGGGGTCGGCGACGCCGTCGACGGCGAGGAACCGGTGACGGACTGACCCGAACGTGGAACGAGTGCCCACCCGACCGGTCCCGCGGTTCGCCCACGGTCCCGGGTCTACGAGCCGTCGAGTCCCGACGCCCGGTCCGGCGGTTCGTCGTCCATGCCCGCCCACTCGTACACGAGGTCGAAGCCGCCCTCGTCGTCGGCGAACGCGTAGGCGGCGCTCGCGGTCCCGGGCGTGCAGTGTCCGGCGTGGCGCGCGTAGCGTCCGTCCGGGGACGGGACGCCGGGTTCGTCGTCGCCCTCGGCGGCGGCGTAGGTCTCGGCGAACGCTGACCGCGACAGGGTCCGCCTGACCGGTTCGTCCGGGTTCGACTCCCCGAGTTCGCGAACGGCTTCCGGGACGGCCGCCGGCGGTTCGGCACCGTCCGGGGCGTCCGAGGGGTAGCAGGTGACCGTGTACGTCTCCTCGCGCGCCAGCCACGTCGCGTCGGGGACGGCCCACAGCGCCTCCCCGGCGTCGCGGCCGAGCATCCGCTGCTGGCACTTCGCCAGCCACACCGCCAGCGCGACCGGGTCTCCGCGCTCCTCGACGCGGCCGGCCAGCGAACTCCAGACGTGGCCGGTCGCGGTCTCGAAGTCGTGTTCGCTCGTCCGCGGCCACTCGGTGAACGGCGTCTCGTGGTAGCCGTGGTACCCCCGGACGACGGCCCGCGTCTCCGGCGTGGTACACCGGAAGTCCTCCGCCTGGGTCCCCTCCCAGGTCGGGACCGTCACGATCGGGAACCGCTCGGTCTCGAACGACATCGTCCGGGCCGTCTCCTCCGTGAAGTCGCCGAAATCGACCTCGAAGGCGACCGCGCCGTCCGGGTCGTAAGCCGTCAGCGCGACGCCGTACCGTTCCAGCGCGTCCACTTCTCGCTCGAAGTCCAGGAAGGCCGTCCCGCTGAAGCGCTCGCCGGCGGGGTCGAACTCGGAGATACCGCCGTCGAGGTACGCCCGCGGCGGGCGTCCGGCGTCGCCGCGACACGGTGTCGGCGTCCCGTTCTCCCCAGAACTCACCGGCGACTCGCAGCCCGCGAGCATCGCCGCGCCGAGGGCCGCCCCGCGCCGAACCACCGCGCGCCTGGTCGGGTCTGACACGTTCGACGCTGTGACTGGACAACAGTTAGACCGACCGGAGGATACAGTCGCCGTTTCAGGCACCGCCAGTCCGTCGACGGACCGAACCGACCGGCGACTGACACCGCCGAGTCGGGTACGGGGCGCGACCGCTCGTCGTCGTTACCCGTCCAGTTCCTCGCGGAGCGCCCGGTTCACGTCGCCCGGGTCCGCGCTCCCGCCGGTCTTGCCCATGACCTGCCCGACGAGGAAGTTGATCGCCCCGTCGTCGCCGTCGCGGTAGTCGGCGACGGCGTCGGGGTTCTCCTCGATGGCCGCCTCGACGGCCTGCTGGACCTCGTCGCCGCTGGTCTTCCCGAGGTCCTCGCGCTCGACGATCTCGTCGGGGGAGTCGCCGTCGTCGAGCATCCCGCGGAGCACTGTCTCGCGGGCGTTCTTCGTCGTGATCTCGTCTTCGGCGACGAGTTCGACCAGCCGTTCGATCTCGTCGAAGCGGTCGGACACGTCCGTAATCGCCATGTCGCGGTAGTTGAGCTCGCCCAGGAGTTCGTCGGCGACCCACGTCGCGGCCAGGTCGGGGTCGAACTGCTCGGCCACGTCCTCGAAGAAGTCCGCGACCTCCTTCGTGCTCGTCAGTTTGTCGGCCGCCTCCTCGTTGAGGCCGTACTCCGCGCGGAAGCGCTCGCGTCGGGCATCGGGGAGTTCCGGGATAGCGAGCTTCTCCTTCCAGTCACTCACTTTGAGCGGCGGCAGGTCGGCCTCGCGGAAGTACCGGTAGTCTTTCTCCTCCTCCTTCGAGCGCATCGAGAGGGTGACGCCCTTGGACTCGTCCCAGTGGCGCGTCTCCTGCTCGACCGCGCGGCCGCGCTGGATGGCGTTCCTCTGGCGGGTCTCCTCGTAGGCCAGCGCCTTCTCGGCGCCCTTGTGGCTGGAGATGTTCTTGACCTCCGTCCGGTTGGCCGACTCCAGGGTCTCCTCGTCGATTGCGCCGTCGTCGCCGACCTCCGCGCCCTCGACGATGGAGAGGTTGGCGTCGACGCGCAGCGAGCCGTCGCGAGTGGCGTCGAAGATGCCCAGGTATTCGAGGACCTCCGTGAGCTTCGCGAGGAACGCGCGCACCTCGTCGGGCGAGCGGAAGTCCGGTTCGGTGACGATCTCCATCAGCGGCGTGCCCGCGCGGTTGTAGTCGACCAGCGTGTAGTCGGCGGTGTCGATGGAACCGCCCTTGTGCTGGAGGCTGCCGGGGTCCTCTTCGAGGTGGGCGCGGCGGATGGCGACCGAGCGGCGCTCGCCCTCCACGGAGAACTCCAGTTCGCCGTCGGCGCAGATCGGCGCGTCGTACTGGGTGATCTGGAAGTTCTTGGGGAGGTCGGGGTAGTAGTAGTTCTTCCGGTGGAAGGTCGTCTCCTCGGGGATGGTGGCGTCGATGGCCTTGCCGACCTTGACGGCGGCCTCCACCGCCCCCTCGTTGACGACCGGGAGCGCGCCGGGCAGGCCCAGGCAGACGGGACAGGTGTGGGTGTTCGGTTCGTCGTCGCCCACGTCGGTCGAGCAGCCACAGAAGATCTTCGTGTCCGTCTCCAGCTGGACGTGGACCTCCAGCCCGATGACGGTCGCCAGATCCTCGGACTCGACGGCTTGTGCGGTCATTACCCGCGGTTCGGCGCCGCCCGGCTAAAGGCTAACGACCACGGGCGGACGTCGACTCGCGGCCGCGGCGACACGGCGACCGCGGATCAGTTCCGGGCCGCCCGTCGCGCGAACAGTCCGACCGGTGCGAGCGCCGCGAGCCAGGGGACCGCGGAGGCGCTCGCTCCGGACGGCACCGCCGGCGGGCTCCGGAGCGACGCGCTCGCGGACGTTCCCCCGTCGACCCGGGCGCCGGCCTGGAAGATGAACTCGCCCTCCCGACCGTGCACGTACACGTCCTCCGTGAACGCGGTCGCGTTCTCGGGGAGCGTCGGACGCTCGCCGACGCTGACGTGGAAGGCCGCCGCGTCGCTCTCCCCGGTCCGGTAGATGTACGCGGTCTCCCCGGGGTCGAGGCGTTCGTCGAGGGTGACGGTTCCGAGCGTCCCGGGCCAGTCGCTATCGTTGACGGACAGCCGCGTTCCGGCGTCGACAGCCGGGCCGCCGGTCAGCGACAGTTCGACGAGTCGGTCGCCGCCGGTCACCTCGGCGGTCACCTGGGGCGGGTCAGAGACCCAGTTCGGCTTCGAGACGAAGTCGCCGCTCGCCCGCTCCGTTCCGAACGTCACCGTCCGCGTGTCGGTCTCGCCCCCGTAGTCGACGGTGTAGGTGATCGTCCCGTTGACGATGCGACCGTCGCCGGTCACGTCGACGATCCCCCGCACGTCGACCGGATCACCGTCGGTACCGAGGGCTGTGTCGGTGGCGAGGCCGGTCGCGTTCAGGACGACGCGGTCGCCCTCGTCGGTCGGCCTGACGCCGACCGGCTCCCAGGTGGCGTCCTCCAGGTGGTTCGAGATGGTCTGTCGGGAGTACCCCGCGATCGACTTCGCGCTGTCCCGCAGGTCCGTCGGGCCGTCGAGGTACCACGTCTTCCCGTCGTACGCGACCCCCGCTTCGGTCGGCCCGATCCAGAGGGTCAGTTCGGGGTCCTCGGTGTCGTCGAGCGTCGTGAGCGAAGCGTCGCTGTCGTTCGCCGTGCGTACCGTCTCGAGCGGTCCCGTCGAGTTCTCGACTCTCAGGTGGGCCCGGTGGGGGATCGCCGAGAGCCGATCCCGAAACGCTTCCCGCAGCCTTTCGGTATCGACGTTCTCGGTGTACACGCCAGGGGGCAGATCCATCGACGAGAGCGGTTCGAGCCCCGGCGGCGGCGTCGGTGTCGGCGCCGCCGTGGGTGTCGAGGTGGGCGTGGGAGACGGCGGCGGCGTCGGTGTCGCCGTCGGAGTGGGTGTCGGCGTCGGCGTGTCCGTCGGCGTCGCCGTCGGTGTGGGCGTCGGTGTCGGGGTAGCCGTCGCCGTCGGTGTGGGCGTCGCGGCGGGTGTCGGCGTCGGTGTCGAAACTGCCGTCGCCGTGGCAGTCGCCGTCGGCGTCGGTGTCGCAGTGGCAGTGGCTGTCGCCGTCGGCGTCGGCGTGGGTGCCGACTCCGCGGTGGCCGTCGCCGTCCCGCTCTCGCCCGTTTCGGCCCCAGTGACGGTTTCTCCGTCGGGCTGTGCCTCGGTGTCCGTCGCGGGGTCGGTCGCTCCGCCGGCGGTCGCGGGACTCGCAGTCCCCGACCCCCCGAAGGCGTTACACCCCGAGAGGAGGACCAGCGCCACGACAGCCAGGGCGGCTACCTGTCGGACCATATTGTTGTCTCAGAACACTGTTTGAAAATTCTTTACATCCGGTTACGGGTCGGTCCCGATCACGTGCCGAACCCCGTCCGGTAACGCGACCGAGCGGTCAGAGCGGGGAGTACCGTCGTCAGACCGATCCAGCGCCCGTCTCGCACGCGGTTTCGACCGCCGCGCCGAACTACCGGTTCCCCTGTCGGCCGGTGATCCCGGTCTGTCCGGAGAAGGCGGCGCACGCCCCGGCGTCCCCGTCGACCCGCCGCCCCCGATGATCGAACACCCGGAGAACACGACGAGCGCGGCGACCGCCAGGTGGTCGGTTTCCGATCCATGCCCGGGCCCAGACCGGCGTCAAATAAGGACAGCAAAACTGACACCGACGTTTCGTATCGATGCCGGGGAGCGGACCGCGCGGCCGGTCGCCCGGAGCGACCGCCGTCACGGAACGGGTCCGCGCGTCGCCGGGGACACGCCGGCGGTAGGCGGTTCCTATCAGGATCGGTGCGAATGTCTGACGTAGGTTTATGACGGGGGAAGCCACTCGTAGTGGTATGTGCGGTAACCGAGTCGAGGAGCTCGAATCACGCGTCAAGGAACTCGAGGCGTCCGTCGAGGGGCTGACGGACGAGCTCGTCGAGTGCAAGGTCCGGCTGCGCGAGCTGGAGAACGCGGTCGACGAGGACCTCGGGTTCACCCCCGAGGAGTCCGGCGACCCGTCGGAATCTCCAGACGAAGCCGCGGCCGACAGGACTAAAACCGAGGCTACCGACGAAGAGGATAGCACGGAGAGCGGCCCCGGCGACATCATCATCGCCTAGGCCGGCTCTCCACCGCGAGCGACCATGCACATCAAAGAGCTCGTACTCGACAACTTCAAGAGTTTCGGCCGGAAGACTCGCATTCCCTTCTACGAGGATTTCACCACCGTCAGCGGCCCGAACGGCTCCGGTAAGTCCAATATAATCGACGCCGTCCTCTTCGCGCTGGGCCTGGCGCGGACCTCCGGCATCCGCGCCGAGAAGCTGACCGACCTGATCTACAACCCCGGCCACGCCGACGACGACGTGGACACGTCCGGCGAACGGGAGGCCAGCGTCGAGGTCATCCTCGACAACGAGGACGGCACCCTCTCCCGGTCGCAGGTCGTCACCGCCGCCGGCACCGAGAACGTCGGCGACGTGGACGAGATCTCCATCCGCCGGCGCGTCAAGGAGACCGACGACAACTACTACTCCTACTACTACATCAACGGCCGCTCGGTCAACCTCTCGGACATCCAGGATCTTCTCGCCCAGGCCGGCGTCACGCCCGAGGGGTACAACGTCGTCATGCAGGGCGACGTGACCGAGATCATCAACATGACCGCCGGCGCGCGTCGCGAGATCATCGACGAGATCGCCGGTGTCGCCGAGTTCGACCAGAAGAAGGAGTCGGCCTTCGAGGAACTGGAGGTCGTCGAGGAGCGCATCGAGGAGGCCGAACTCCGCATCGAGGAGAAGGAGACGCGCCTCGACCAGCTCTCCGACGAACGGGAGACCGCCCTGGAGTACCAGGACCTGCGCGACGAGAAAGGGGAGTACGAGAGCTACCGGAAGGCCGCCGAGCTGGAGGACAAGCGCGAGGAACTCGCCGCGGCGGCCGACGCCGTCGACCAGCTGGAGGCCGAGCTCGAGGACCTCCAGATGGAACTCGACGAGCGCCAGGGACGCGTGCTCAGGCTGGAAGACGAGCTCGACGAACTGAACGCCGAGATCGAGCGCAAGGGCGAGGACGAACAGCTCGCCATCAAACGGGAGATGGAGGAGGTAAAGGGTGACATCTCCCGGCTCGAAGACAAGATCGAGTCCGCCGAGGAGACCATCGAGGACGCCGAGAACGAGCGCCGCCAGGCGTTCGTCGAGATCGACCGCAAGCAGGAGACCATCGACGACCTGGAGTCCGACATCCGCGAGACCAAAGTATCGAAGTCCTCGCTGAAGGCCGACGTGCAGGAGAAGGAGAGCGAACTCGAGGAGGTCCAGGCGCGCATCGACGAGGTCGGCGAGGAGTTCGAGGAGGTCAAGGACGAACTGGAGGGGAAACGGGAGACGCTGGAGACGCTCAAATCCGAGAAGAACGACCTCCAGCGCGAGCAGGACCGCCTGCTCGACGAGGCGCGTCGGCGGTCGAACGAGCAGCGGGAGACCGAGTCGGAGATCGAGGAACTGGAGGAGCGGATCCCCGAGATCGAGGCCGAGATCGACGACCTGGAGGGCGAACTGGAGAAGGCCCGGAAGAACCAGGAGACCATCGCCGAGGTGGTCGCCGACCTCAAGGACGAACGGCGCGAGTTACAGGACGAACTCGACGATATCGAGGACGAGCTGACGGCCAAACAGCAGGAGTACGCCGAGTTAGAGGCCAAGGCCGGCCAGGACGGCGACTCCTCGTACGGGCGCGCGGTGACGACCATCCTGAACGCCGACATCGACGGCGTCCACGGCACGGTCGGGCAACTCGGCGGCGTCGACCCCGAGTACGCGGTGGCCTGCGAGACGGCAGCCGGCGGCCGGCTGGCCCACGTCGTCGTCGACGACGACGGCATCGGCCAGCAGTGTATCGACTATCTCAAGTCGCGGGGCGCGGGACGTGCGACGTTCCTGCCGATCACGCAGATGCAGAACCGCTCGCTGCCGAGCCTGCCGAGCCACGACGGCGTCGTCGACTTCGCGGCCAACCTCGTCGACTTCGACAGCGAGTACGCCGGCGTCTTCTCGTACGTCCTCGGCGATACCCTCGTCGTCGAGGACATGGACACCGCCCGGGACCTGATGGGCGACTTCCGGATGGTCACCCTGGAGGGCGACCTCGTCGAGAAGTCCGGCGCCATGACCGGCGGCTCCTCGAAGGGCACCCGGTACTCCTTCTCCGGCGGCCAGGGCCAGCTGGAGCGGATCGCCGCGACGATCAACGACCTGGAGGACGAGCGCCAGTCCGTCCGCGAGGAGTTACGGGACGTGGAGGACCGCCTCGACGACGCACGCGACAAGGAATCGGACGCGGCCGAGCAGGTCCGCGACATCGAGACCGACATCGAGCGCCGCGAGACCGAGCGCGAGGAGGTCGAGGAGAAGATATCGGACCTCGAAGACCGGCTCGAAGAGATCGAGAGCGAGCGCGACGAGGTCTCCGCGGACATGGACGCCATCGAGGCCGACATCGAGGACAAGACCGCGGAGATCGAGGAGCTGGAGGCCGAGATCGAGGAACTCGAGGCCGAGGTCGAGGACTCGGAGCTGCCCGACCTGACCAGTCGCGCCGACGAGATCCGCGCCGAGATCGACGAGCTGGAGGACCAGATCGACGACCTGGACGGCGAGCTGAACGAGCTACAGCTGGAGAAGGAGTACGCCGAGGACGCCATCGACGACCTCCAGGAGAAGATCGAGGCAGCCCAGAACCGCAAGGCCGAGAAGCAGGAGCAGATCGAGGAGTTCGAGAGCGATATCGCCGAGAAGGAGGAAGTCCTCGCGGAGAAGGAGGAGGCCGTCGCCGAGCTGGAGTCCGAGCTGGCCGACCTCAAGGACGACCGCGAGGAGCTGAAAGAGGACCTCAAGGAAGCGCGCGCCGAGCGCGACGAGAAGAAAGAGGAGGTCGGCGCGGTCGAGAGCGACCTCGAGGAGCGCCGGGACGAGGCCGAGCGCCTGGAGTGGGAGGTCGACGAGCTCGAGTCGGCGGTCGGCGACTACGACCCCGAGGAGATCCCCGACCACGACGAGGTCGAGTCGGAGATCGCCCGGCTGGAGTCCGAGATGGAGGCCCTGGAGCCGGTGAACATGCTCGCCATCGAGGAGTACGACCGCGTCGAGGACGACCTCGACGACCTGACGGACAAGAAGGCGACGCTGGTCGAGGAGGCCGAGGGCATCCGCGACCGGATCGACCGCTACGAGCAGAACAAGAAGGAGACGTTCATGGAGGCGTTCGACGCCATCGACGAGCACTTCCGGGACATCTTCGAGCGGCTCTCGAACGGGACCGGGCACCTCCACCTGGAGAACGAGGAGGACCCCTTCGACGGCGGGCTGACGATGAAGGCCCAGCCCGCGGACAAGCCGATCCAGCGGCTGGCGGCGATGTCCGGCGGGGAGAAGTCCCTGACCGCGCTGGCCTTCATCTTCGCGATCCAGCGGCACAACCCCGCGCCGTTCTACGCGCTCGACGAGGTCGACGCCTTCCTCGACGCGAAGAACGCCGACCTCGTCGGCGAGATGGTCGACGAACTCGCCGGCGAGGCGCAGTTCGTCGTCGTCTCCCACCGCTCGGCGATGCTCGAACGCTCCGAGCGGGCCATCGGCGTGACGATGCAGGGCGACAACGTGAGCGCGGTGACGGGCATCGACCTCAGTTCCGAGGGGGTGCCCGCGGATGACTGACGAACGGGACGACGGCGACGGGGACGAGGGCGACATCCCCCTGAACATCGCCGGTCACGAGGACCGCGACCCGCCCGGCGAGGGCGGAGCGAACCCGTTCGGCGGGAGCGGCGACGGCGACGATTCGGGTGACACGAACGAGGGGTCCGCGGACGAACTCGTCACCGGCGACCCGTCGGTGGACGGGCAGCCGGACCCGACGGTGGACGAAGAAGCGGACGCGGCCGCCTCGACTGCCGGGGGCGACGGCGAGGACGAGGAGGTCGAGCCGGTCGAGGTGCTCGTCAGCCTCGCCGAGGAGGGGGAGATCGACCCGTGGGACATCGACATCGTCGCGGTGACGGACAAGTTCCTCGACCGCCTCGACGAGGGCGACCTGCGGACCTCGGGGCGGGCGCTGTTCTACGCGAGCGTCCTCCTGCGGATGAAGAGCGACGCGATGCTGGACGACGGCGACGAGGAGGAGGAGGCGGAGCCGTGGGAGGAGCCCTGGGAGCAGGGCGGCGAGACCCCCGACGACGGCTTCGAGGGGCCGGATCCGTTCGCCGCGCTGGAGTCGGAGATGGACCGCCGGCTGGAGCGCCGTCGCGCCCGCGGGATGCCCCAGACCCTGGACGAGCTCGTCCGGGACCTGCGGGAGGCCGAGCGGGACAACTGGTGGAAGGAATCGCGGGAGTACGACACCAGCGACTCGCCGGGCGGGTTCGACCGGGGGACCCAGGAGCTGGACTACCGCACCGGCGACGACCTCCGGATGGACGAGGAGCCCAGCGCCGCCGACGTGACCGACACCGCCCACGAGGAACACGTCGACGAGATCATCGACGACGTGCACGACGCGCTGCGCGAGCAGTACGACAAGGGCCGCGACGAGGTGCTCTACCGCGAGATCTCCGAGACCGGCGGCTCGCGCGTGCTCACGTTCCTCGGGCTGCTCTTCCTGGCCCACCGCGGGCACGTCCGGCTCACCCAGGACGAGATGTTCGGCGACCTGTGGGTGCAGGACCCCAACGCCCCCACGGGCTCGGAAGAAGCGGTCGCGGACTGATTCGACCGTCGAACCGCCTGCGCGTCACTACTGACCGACCAGCGACCGCACGCGACGAAACGCTTATTCGCGTCGGCGTTGTATGTTAACGTTGACCATGACCCCGACCAAGTTCCGGGAGCGGCTGGAGGAGGCCGACGGGCGGGTCGACACCGAGGCCTTCTACGGGGCGCTCCGGTACGTCCGCGACGACGGGCGTCGGCGGCGGGAGCGCCGCCGCTGAGGCGACGAGCGGTCGGTCGCTGTTTCTGCGGGGCGCTACCGGACGGTGAGAGTCCGTTCACAGCACGCCGGACTGCAACAGCGAGATGAGTAGCGTCAGTGCGGGGAGGCTGACGAGCGTCGTGACGAGGACGACGGTGCTGGCGAACTCGGAGACGGTGACGCCGTCGACGGGGGTCGAGTCGCCGAACTCGATGAGGAGGATCAGCGGCGTCACCGCCGACGGCGTCGAGGCTTCGAGGACGAACACCCGCGCGACGGTCCGGTTCTCCAGTCCGGCGCCGGCGGCGGCGCCCGCCGCGAGGACGCCCACGGCGACGACCGGCGCGACGGCCATCTTCAGGACAGTCGCCGTCCCGACGGTCCGCAGCGTCGCGCCGTAGTCCGTCCGGGCGAGTTCGATCCCGAGGATGATGAGCATCAGCGGGATCGAGGCGTTGCCGAGCATGCCGACCGTCTCCATGAGCGTCGACCCCTCGGCGGGGAGAACGCCCAGTTCGCGCCCGGCCAGCGCGGCCGCGACGGCGTAGACCAGCGGCACCGTGAACACCCGCCGCAGCCCCTCGGTCCAGTCGTCGCTGCCCGAGCGGGCGGCGATGTACACGCCGACGGTGTAGACGAGCACGCTCTGGGTCGTCAGGAAGATCACCGCCGTCGACCGACCGGTCGGCCCGAACGCGAACGCCGAGAGGGGGATCCCGTAGTTGCCGGAGTTCGAGAAGACGCTCACCAGCACCAGCGCGGAGAGTATCGGTTCGCGCACGCCGACGAGGCGCCCGACTCCCTCCGCGAGGACCGTCATCACGACGGTGAACGCGGTCACGCCGGCGGCGATCCCGGCCAGCGTCGCGCCGCTCAGGTCGGTCGTCGCGACGCTGTGGAAGACCAGCGCCGGCGCGAGGACGTAGACGACCGTCGTGTTCAGCGGGTCGACGTCGACGTCTTTCGCCCGGCCGAGGACGTACCCCAGCGCGGCCATCCCGACGACCGGGAGGATCGCAGACCCGAAGATCGAGAGCAGCGACACGCCCCTGGGATCGACCGCCCGCGCCTCAACGCTTCCGAATCCGGTCGGGCGCTCCGGGACGTGGGGCCGCGGCGAGACGCGTCGGGCAGCCGTCCGCCCTCACCGACCGGTTACCAGGCGGTCGCGGGTTCGTTTCGTCTACCCTGCGGCCCCGGACGCCCTCCGGCGGCGCGGCGGGGTCGAGTAAGCCCCGGTTGCGTCCCGCGGCGACCGAGAAGGGGGCACATAGTTAACGAAACACACGCCCGACGGGCACGCATGAACCTCGCCGTCATCGGCTTCGGCAACGCCGGGGGGAAGGTCGTGGACAAACTGCTCGCCTTCGAGTCGGACACGGGCCGGTCGCTGTGCCGGTTCGCCCTCGCGGTCAACTCCGCGGAGATCGACCTCGCCAAGCTCGACTACGTCCCGCGGGACAACCGCATCCTCATCGGCCAGACCGACCAGCGCGTCAAGGGCCGCGGCGCGGGCGCCGACCCGGAGGTCGGCGCGACCATCGCGCGCCAGGACCACCACGAGATCGAGCGCGCCATGGACGGCGTGCCGATCCACGACATCGACGGCTTCCTCGTCGTCGCGGGCCTCGGCGGCGGCACCGGCTCCGGCGGCGCGCCCGTCCTCGCCGAGACCCTGAGCGACCGCTACGCCGAGCCGGTCTACGGCCTGGGCGTGCTCCCCAGCGCCGACGAGGGCGGCCGGCCCGCGTTCAACGCCGCCCGCTCGCTGACGAGCTTCACGGAGGCCACCGAGAACCTCGTCCTGTTCGACAACGACGCCTGGCGCCAGCACGGCGACTCCGTCGAGACGGGCTACGAGCGCACCAACGAGGAGATCGCCCGCCGCGTCGTCACCCTGCTCGCCGCGGGGGAGCTCGACGGCTCGCGCATCTCCGAGGCCGCCATGGACTCCTCGGACGTGAAACGCACCCTCGCGACCGGCGGCGTCAGCTCCATCGCCTTCGCATCGACGGAGGTCGAGTCGGTCCCGCGCGGGGAAGGGGGGCTCATCAGCCGGTTCACCAACGGCCACGACGAGAACCGCGACGAGAGCGACCTCACGATGAAGGTCCACGGGCTCGTCCGCAAGGCCGTCAAGTCCCGGCTGACGATCCCCGCCGACATCGACTCCGCCGAGCGCTCGCTGATCGTCGTCTCCGGCCCGCCCTCGGAGTTCTCCCAGAAGGGCATGCGTCGCGCCCGCGAGTGGCTCGAGAGCGAGACCGACAGCGTCGAGGTGCTGGCCGGCGACGACCCCCGCGAGGACGCCGACACGCTCTCGGTCGCGGTGTTGCTCTCGAACGTCACGCGGGTCGACCGCATCGACGCCCTCCAGGAGCAGGCCGTCGACGCCAAGTCCAACATCCAGCAGCAGGCCGACACCCGCGAGGACGAGATCGACGACCTCGTCACCGACGACGCCGGCGAACTCGACCCGATCTGAAGTAGTTGAAACTCTTCGAGGAGCGGACCGCAGCACCGGCACCGCGACCGCCGACCGCGGGAGTGACCTTCCGACCGCGAACAGCGTGAAAGCCCCCGTCCGCTCCGGGAAGACGGGCGACGTAAGCACCGCAGACGAGCGGAGCGAGTCGAGGAGCGCAGCGAACCGCGGGAGTCGAACGCGTCGGGGCTTTCACGCTGTCTGCGGCACCAGCGATACTGCGGTCGCGGTCGGCGTGTCGTCGGAGCGCAGTCACGCGAGCGTCCGCATCCACACCCGCCTCTTTATTGCGGACGTGACCGACAGACCGAGCACATGACCGAGAACCGTCGCGTCCAGCTCGTCGACGCGTTCACGACGGAACCGATGGCCGGCAACCCGGCGGGGGTCGTCGCCGAGGCGGCCGACCTCGCCGACGACCAGATGGGGGCTATCGCCTCCGAACTCGGCGCGAGCGAGACGGCGTTCGTCCTGCCGAGCGACGAAGCGGATCGGCGCCTGCGCTACTTCACGCCCGAGCGCGAGGTCGACCTCTGTGGCCACGCCACCGTCGCGGCGTTCGCGTCGCTGGCCGAGCGCGGCGAGGTCGCCGACGGCGAGCACACCGTCGAGACCGAGGTCGGGACCCTCGACGTGGAGGTCGAACCCGACGGCACCGTCTGGCTCACGCAGTCGCCGCCCGAGGTCCGCGAGGTCGACGTGTCGCTGGAGGAGGCGGCCGACGCGCTCGGCCTCGACACCGCGGCGCTGTCGGAGGTCGGCGAGGACCTGCCGATCGCCCGCGCCTCGACCGGCCTGCCCTTCCTCGTCGTTCCGGTCGGGTACTTCGAGCAACTGTCGGCGGTCGACCCCGACCTGGACGCTATCGAGAAACTGTGCAAGACGAACGGCGCCGAGGGGCTGTACGCGTTCACGTTCGACACGCTGGAGGGCGAGGCGACCCTGCACGGGCGGGCGTTCGTCCCGCTGGCGGGCATCCCCGAAGACCCCGTGACGGGCACGGCCAGCGGCGCGGTGGGCGCCTACCTGCGCTACCAGGCCGCGCTCGACGCCGACGACCCGCTCGTGTTCGAGCAGGGGCACTTCCTCGACCGCCCGGGTCGAGTACTCGTGGACACCCGCGAGGGCGAGGAGGGCGTGACCGCGCCGCGAGTCGGCGGCCGGGCGGTCACGACCCTCGACGGCGACCTCGCGATCCCCGAGAGCGACGAGGACGACATCATCGAGGCCTGACGAGGAGGTCACCCGGACGTTTTGCCGCTCAGCGGTCGCGCCGGAGCGACCCGAGGAGTGCGAACGCGAGCAGGACTGCCAGCGCGCCCGCGGCGGTCGGGACCGGACCGTCGGCGCTGGTCGCCGAGCCGCCGTCGGTCGTCCCGTCGACGCCGGACGGGGCGCTCGTCGGCGACGGTGCAGTCGCGGTCGCGCCCGACACCGCGGCCGCCGTCCCGGTGGTCCCGGTCGTCGCCGGACCGGCCGTCTCCGTCGCAGTCGCGGTCGGCGTCGGGGAGGGCGTCGGCGTCGGACTCGGGGTGGCTGTCGGCAGGTCCGGCGACGCCGCTCCGGACAGCGCGACGGTCCGGAGCCAGCCGGCGCGGCCGTCCGCGAACGACTCGCTCATCCCGACGGCCGTGTAGTTGCGCTCGGCGGCCCGCTCCACGTCGACGAACCAGTCGTCGCCGGGGCCGCCCGCGGTCCGCCGGTCGAGCACCGTCCCGTTCGGCCGGACGCGGAGGAACACGGCGTCCCGGTCGCCGTCGGTAGTGTGTCCGACCCCGACGACCGCGCCGCCGCCGGTCCGTTCGACGTTGAGCAGGCTCGTCCGCGGGGGCGCCGAGAGGACCGTCGACGCCGGCTCGCGACCCCGCTCGTCCGTCCGGATCAACACCGGCCGACTCACGTTGTCGGTGAAGTCGTACTCGTTGGCGAGGACCGCGAACCCGCCGTCGGTCCGGACCAGCCCCGCGGCGTCGAGGTTCTCCGAGCGCTGGAACGTCCGGGTCCACGCGACAGAGCCGCGCGCGTCCAGCTTCCGCAGCGAGAGCGGCGCCGGCCATTCGCCGAAGCGGTTCTCCAGCACGTACACGCCGTCGGAATCGACGGCGAGGTTCACCGCCGACCCGTTGCCGTCCGACGCGGTCCTCGTGTGGGTCCACCGCTCGGACCCGTCGAGATCCGTGCTGACGACCGTCGACCGGCGCGTGTCGCCGGGCTCGACCCAGCCGGCGACGTACAGCCGGCCGTCGACCGCCCGGACGGCGTTGCCCTTGTCGAGGAGGTCCGAGCGGTCCCACTCGACGGCGCCCGTCGCGTTCACCTTCAGGAACGCGTCCGTCCCGGCGACCGCGTACCCGCCGTCGCCCGTCCGGTTCAGGTCGGTCACCGACCCGCCGTCGTACGTCTCGCGCCACTCGACCGTGCCGTCCGGGTCGGTCCCGACGAGGACCGCCGCGCGTCCGCCCCCCGCGGCGTCCGTCGCACCGCCGAGCACGTAGCCGCCGTCGGCGGCCCGTTCGAGCGCGTAGAATATCGTGCCGTCGCCGCCGAGCGTACGGTTGATACCTGATCCGAGCCCGGCCGCGCTCGCAGCCACGCCACCGTCCACGATCCCGGTGGCGTCGCCGGCCGCGACCGCCGGCCCCGCCGGCCCGACAGCCGGATCGGACGCGCCGGCCGTCGCCGCCGGGACCGTCGCGGCGACGAGCAAGCCCGCCAGGACGACGACGCCTGCGCGTGCGACTCCAGTCGACAACATACCCGTAGATTCCGACGGCCGGTGTTTGCTCTTGGGGTCGCGGCGAGCGCTTCGCCGTGCGACCGCCGACCGTGCGAGGGTGCCACAGGTACTCGGAAGCGAAACAATGTTCGACAGAACGTCGCCGTTACCGCCTCTAACGCAAAGTTTTTACCGGTATTCGGGCCGGAAAGTTCTTGGGCGTCCTCGGCGACACTGTGGGTACGGTCATGGCATTACTCTGGCTGGACGACATCACGGCCGAGGATTTCGACTCGGTCGGAGGTAAAGGCGCATCCCTGGGGGAGCTGACATCGGCGGGGCTGCCGGTTCCGCCCGGGTTCGTCGTGACGGCCGAGACGTACCGGTCGTTCATCGAGGAGACCGGCATCGACGAGGAGCTGTTCGAGGCCGTCGACGTCTCCGTCGACGACTCCCAGGCGCTGGCGGAGGCCGCCGAGCGCGCCCAGGAGCTCATCACGGAGACCGAACTGCCCGACTCCATCCGCGAGGAGATCCTCGCGGCCTACGACGACATCGAGGACGGCGACGCCTCCGTGGCGGTCCGCTCGTCGGCGACGGCGGAGGACCTGCCCGACGCCTCCTTCGCCGGCCAGCAGGAGACGTTCCTCAACGTCACCCGCTCGGGCCTGCTCGACAAGGTCCGGGACTGCTGGGCCTCGCTTTTCACCCAGCGGGCCATCTACTACCGCCAGGAACAGGGCTTCTCCCACGACGTGGTCAACATCGCGGTCGTCGTCCAGCTGATGGTCGACGCCGAGAAGAGCGGCGTCATGTTCACGAGCCACCCCACCACGGGCGCCCCACAGGCGATCGTCGAGTCCGCGTGGGGCCTGGGCGAGGCGGTCGTCTCCGGCGCCGTCTCCCCCGACAAGTACGTCCTCGACCGCGAGACGGGCGAGCTGCGCGACGCAACCGTCGCCACCAAGAAGGTCATGCACGTCCGCGACGAGGAGACCGGCGAGACCATCGAGCGGCCGGTCCCCGAGGACAGGCGCGACGAACAGGTCCTCTCCGAGGCGGAACTCGACCGCCTCGTGGGCCTGGGCGACGAGATCGAGTCCTACTACGGCGACCCCCAGGACGTGGAGTGGGCCATCGCCGACGGCGAGCTGTACGTCCTCCAGTCGCGGCCGATCACCACCATCGACGAGGACGCCCAGGAGGTCGAAGGGGCATCCAACAGCGTCGAGGACGTGGCGGGCGTCGCCGACGGCGGCGCGGCCGCCGCCGACTCGGGCGGGGGCAGCGGCGGGTCGGAGGGCAACGTCGTCTTCTCGGGCATCGGCGCCAGCCCCGGCCGCGTGTCGGGCCCGGCCCGGATCGTCCGCAAGCTCGACCACCTCGACAAGGTCGAGGAGGGCGACGTGATCGTCGCCGAGATGACCACCCCCGACATGGTGCCGGCGATGAAACGCGCCGCCGGCATCATCACCGACGAGGGCGGCATGACCAGCCACGCCGCCATCGTCTCGCGGGAACTCGGCGTCCCGGCCATCGTCGGCACCGAGCAGGGCTCCGAGCGGCTCCACGACGGCCAGGTCGTCACCATCGACGGCGAGAAGGGCACCGTCGAGCAGGGCGACGCCACCGGCGGCGACGAACGGGAACCCGTCGAGGAGGTCCGGCCGCAGGCCCCCGTCAAGCCGATGACCGCGACGGAGGTCAAGGTCAACGTCTCCATCCCGGACGCCGCCGAGCGCGCCGCGGCGACCGGCGCCGACGGCGTCGGCCTCCTGCGGATGGAGCACATGATCCTCTCGACGAACAAGACGCCCGAGCGGTACATCGAGGACCACAGCGCCGAGGAGTACGTCGACGAGATCGTCGACGGGGTGCGGGGCGTCGCCGAGGAGTTCTACCCCCGGCCCGTCCGCGTGCGCACGCTCGACGCGCCCACCGACGAGTTCCGCCAGCTGGAGGGCGGCGCCGACGAGCCCGCCGAGCACAACCCGATGCTCGGCTACCGGGGCATCCGCCGCAGCCTCGACCGCCCCGATCTGTTCGCCCACGAACTCGCCGCGTTCCGCCGGCTGTTCGAGCTGGGCTACGACAACGTCGAGATCATGTTCCCGCTCGTCAACGACGCCGAGGACGTGCTGCGAGCCCGCCGGCTCATGGAACAGGAGGGCATCGACCCCGACAAGCAGGACTGGGGCGTGATGATCGAGACGCCCGCCGCCGCGCTGGGCGTCGAGGCGATGGCCGACGCCGGCATCGACTTCGTCTCGTTCGGCACGAACGACCTCACCCAGTACACCCTCGCGGTCGACCGCAACAACGGGCGGGTCGCCGATCGGTTCGACGAGCTGCACCCCTCGGTGCTCAAGCTCATCAGCGAGACCATCGAGACCTGCCGCGAGGAGGGTGTCGCCACGAGCATCTGCGGCCAGGCCGCCTCGAAACCCGAGATGGTCGACCACCTCGTCAACGAGGGGGTCACCTCCATCTCCGCGAACATCGACGCCGTCCGCGACGTGCAACACGAGGTCAAGCGCGTCGAGCAGAAGCTGCTGCTCGACGACGTGCGTTGATCAGAACGGGTCGTCGGGCGTCGCCAGTCGGGTGACGCCCGCCACCGCGTCGAAGTCGTCGTCGAACGAATAGAGGTGCTCGATCCCTTCTCGCTGCAGGTGCGCTACGACAGTCGCGTCGCCGAACGCGAGGCCGTCGTACGTCTCGAACAGGTCGATCGCCCGGTCGTAGTCTTTCCGCGGCGCGTGATGGATCTCGAACCCGGCCGACGCCTTCAGTGAGGCGTACAGCGCGATCGCTGCCTCGTGGCGCCGACGGCCGTGGATCCAGTTCAGCATCTCCAGAACGACGTAGTTCGTGACGCGTCCCGTCGGGAGTCGCCCGCGGTCGATACCGTCGACGATAGCAGTCGCGGCATCGTGGTGCCGGTCGTCCGCGTCCGCTCTCCCCACCAGCACACTCGTGTCGACGGCCGCGACCGGCGTCACGCGTCCTCCGAGAACGCGGTATCGCCTTCGTGTCCCGCGAGGTCGTGCGTTTCGAGGCCGTCGCCCCCCATCGAGACGGCCTCGAAGTCGTCGAACGCGCCGGACCGCTGTTTGACGACGGTCACGGTGAGGTCGCCGTCCTCGTCGACATCCCAGCGCAGTTTGTCCCCGGCTTCGATGTCGAGCCGCCGACGGAGCGACGCCGGGACCGTCACCATCCCCCGGTCGTTCACCTTCGTCTCCTCTGTCGCCATGTCCGGACGTACCACCTCCGACCGGATACATGTTTCTCCACATGTCCCGGAGAGCGTCGGTGAAACGCGACCGACAGCGCCGCAGAGTCAGAAGAACGTCAGCTTGTCCCGCCGATAGAGGTCCAGTTCCGAGACCATCGACGGGTCCTGCCTGGCGGCGAAGCGGACGGCGTCGGCGATCTCCGTGGGCTCGGAGACTTCGCCCTCGTCGAAGCGGTCCTCGAAGGACTCGCCGCTCTCGCTGGCGAACTCGCTGCGGACCTCGGCGGGGTTGATGGTCGTGACGGCCACGTCGTCCGCGCCGGCGTCCGCGGAGACGCTCTTGGCGAACCCGCGGACCCACCACTTCGTCGCCGCGTAGACCGGGTTGAAGGGTCGGGGGTACTGGCCGGCGAAGCTCCCGATGAAGACCACAGTACCGGAGGACTCCCGGAGGTGGGGCAGCGCGGCCCGGGTCGCGAAGAAGTAGCCGTCGACGTTGACCTCCATCATCGTGCGGTAGTCCTCGGTCGAGAGGTCGTCGACGCCATCGCCGGCGACGACGCCGACGTTGTTCACCAGCAGGTCGAGCCCGCCGAACTCGGTGACGGTCTTCTCGACCAGCGCGTCGACGGCGTCCTCGCTGCGGACGTTCGTCGGGACGACCAGCGTCTCCACGCCGTAGGCGTCCTCCAGGTCGGCGGCGATCGATTCGAGCCGTTCCTCGCGGCGGGCCGCCAGCGCCACGTCCGCGCCGTCCTCGGCCAGCGCGTGGGCCGTCGCCTCGCCGATGCCGGAACTCGCGCCGGTCACGATCGCCGCGTCGCCCTCCAGGGACTGCTCGGTGGACATGCCACGGGATAGAACGGCCGCCGCTATAAGTGTCGGTAGTCGCCCGGGCGGGTCGCGGCCGCAGTACCGCTCCCGGCCCGCCCGCTCCCAGCCCGACCGGTCCCGCCCGGACCCGGTCGAACCTGCTCGGACCCTCGAAGCCACCGGGGCCCGATTTGTCCGACGCCGAACCGGCCGCGTCCGGTCCCGGAGCGGCGCACGTGCCGGTTCCCGGGTCCGCGGAATCTGTCCCCCAATAGATATTTAGACGCGGGGAGAGAAACGTAACTATGAATAATGGGGGAAACACGTCCCGCCTGTTCGGGGCGCTCGCCGATCGTGACAGGCGTATCGTGCTCTACTACCTGCGAGAGCACGAGTCGGCGTCCGTCGGGACGCTCGCGGACCTGGTGACCGGGTGGGCGGAGGCGGGACCGGGCCCCGACCGGCCGGTCGCCCGGGAGGACGTGCGGGTCGCGCTCCACCACGTCCACCTGCCGGCGCTCGACGCGGCGGGACTCGTCGAGTACGACTCCGACGAGGGGCGAGTCACGCTCGTCCCGCTCTCGGCCGGCGGGGAGGCGGCCGTCGACGCGGCACTGGCGGCCGACACGACCGAGGCGGGCGTCGACCTCGACGCTCTGCTCGCTTCGGCAGGCGACCCGGGGGCGGAGGATGGGGGGTGACGGCGGGGACCGCCTCCGCGAGCTACGCGAGCGGGCGCGCGGCCCGCGGAAGACGATAACGACCTTCGGCCCGGAGCCGTACGACGACCTGGCGCCCGTTCTCGACCGGTTCGACGCCGACCTGCGCCACGAGTCGCTGCCGATCCCCGAGGAGTCGGGGTATCTCGTCGTCGAGCGCGACGGGGAGTACCTCGGGGCCGTCCCGGCGGCGGCGTTCGACGAACTGCGGGACCCCTCCGGGGGCGCGCCCTGGGACGCGACCGCGGACGCGTCGGCCTACCGCGAGCTGGTCGGGCTGCTCTCGGGAACCGCCTTCGAGATGGACGACAGGAGCCGGCTGGTGGCGACCGCCCGCGAGGTCGAGGACCGCGCCTGGCGGACCGGTCGCGGGAGCCTCTACGCGACCTTCCAGTCGCTGTCGGCCTTCCGGGCGCAGGTCCCGATGTACGAACACCTGGCGGGGACGACCGACCTGTCCGTCACGGTCTTCGGCGAGCCCGACTGGGAGCCGCCCGCTATCGACGGCGTCGCCGTCCACCGCGACGAGACGGGGGAGGTCACCGACTTCTGGGTCGTCGCCTTCGACGGCGCCGGCGAGGACGACGCCAAGTCCGCGCTGATCGCCGCGGAGGAGCGACCGGGGACCTACGCCGGGGTGGTGACCTACGACCCCACGGTCGTCGACGACCTGACCGCGTATCTCGGCGGCCTGGCCGCCTCGACCCCGTGAAGCGCGGGCTCCGACACCACAGGAGCTAAACGAGTCGCCCCCCTGCCTGTGGGTATGCAGCTGGCCGAGCCGCAGGACTTCGAGCGCGTCCTGTCGTCGATGTGTACCGAACCCCACCCCGCGGCTCGGGAGGCGGCCGAACGGTTCCTGGCGACCAACCCCGGCGACCCCGGCACCTACGAGAGCGTCGCCGCTCTGGAGGAGCGGGCGGTCGACCTGCTGGGCGAGGTGACCGGCCACCCCGACCCCGAGGGCTACGTCGCCAGCGGCGGGACGGAGGCCAACATCCAGGCCGTCCGGATCGCCCGCAACCGCGCCGACACCGACGACCCCAACGTCGTCGCCCCCACGAGCGCCCACTTCTCCTTCACCAAGGCCGCCGACCTCCTCGACGTGGAGTACCGCACCGCGCCGACGACCGACCACCGCGCCGACCCCGCGGCGATGGCCGAACTCGTCGACGAGGACACCGTCTGCGTCGTCGCCGTCGCCGGCTCGACCGAGTACGGCTACGTCGACCCGGTCCCCGAGGTCGCCGACCTCGCTCACGAGGTCGACGCGCTCTGTCACGTCGACGCCGCCTGGGGCGGGTTCGTCCTCCCCTTCACCGACCACGCGTGGGGCTTCGACGACGCCGCCGTGGACACGCTGACCATCGACCCCCACAAGATGGGCCAGGCCGCCATCCCCGCCGGCGGGCTGCTGGTCCGCGACCGCGAGCTACTGGACGAACTCGCCATCCGGACACCCTACCTGGAGTCCACGTCGCAGGTGACGCTGACCGGGACGCGCAGCGGCGCGGGCGTCGCCAGCGCCGTCGCGGCGATGGACGCGCTGTGGCCGGAGGGCTACCGCGAGCAGTACGACCGGTCGATGGACAACGCGGAGTGGCTGGCCGACCAGCTCGCCGCCCGGGGCCACGACGTGGTCGAGCCGGACCTGCCGCTGGTGGCGGCGGACCTGTCGGTGCCGATGACCGAGGAGCTGCGCTCGCGGGGCTGGCGCGTCTCGAAGACGGGCGCCGACGAGATGCGCGTCGTCTGCATGCCCCACGTCACCCGCTCGATGCTGCGGTCGTTCGTCGCCGACCTCGACTGGTACTGAGCTACGTAGGGCAAATATGAAAGTTTACGACACCCCGCGCGTTACCGCCGGTCGTGCTCCCCGTCGAGGTCCCCGCGCTCCTGCTCGGCAGTTCCTGTAGCGACCCCGGCGGCGCGGTCGTCACCGCCGTCTGCACCGCGACGGGCCCCGCCGGTCTGCTCATCGTCCTCGTCTACTCCTTCCTGATCACGTTCATCCTCCCGCTGCCCTCGGAGATCGTCCTCCCGCTGGCCGACCAGCTCCGGCTGGGCCTGCCGCTGTGGGCCAACCTCGCGATCGTCGTCCTCGTCGCCAGCGTCGGCAAGGCCGGCGGCAGCGTCTTCGCGTTCCACATCGGCCAGGAGGCCAAGGAGTCGGGCCCCGTCATCCGGTGGCTCCGCCGGTCGCGGTTCGACATCATCGAGTGGTCACAGTCGAAGGTCGTCCAGCTCTCGAAGAAGTACGGCTACGCCGGCCTCGCGCTGGCGCTGTCTGTGCCCGCCTTCCCCGACACGCTCTCGGTCTACGCCTTCTCCGTGCTCGAAGACGACTACGTCAAGTTCGCCGCCGCCACCTTCGTCGGCAGCGTCGGCCGCTTCCTCGTCTGGATCCTCTTTTTCCGCGGCGCCGTCGCGAACCTGTGAGCCGAGCGGCGTCGCGACCGGTGGGTCAGACCGTTCCAGCCGATCCGGCGGCCGTCGCGGCCCCTTTCCGCCGTCGGTGCGCTTACAAGGGGGCCGGGTCACTGTTCGGGGTAATGGAAGGGGTGCTGTGGTACGTGTTCGCCAGCACCCGCGGGGGTGACAACCGGGCGCGCATCCTCCGTGCGATAGACGAGCGGCCGCGCAACGCCAACCAGCTCGCCGAGGACCTCGACCTGGACTACACCACCGTCCGCCACCATCTCGACGTACTCGAGGACAACAACGTCGTCGAGGCCAGCGGCGACGACTACGGCGCCGTCTACCTCCCCACCGACCAGTGTCGCGCAAACTGGGACACCGTCGAGGAGGTCCTCGAGACCGTCCTGGAGGACGATTCATGACCTATCACGCCAGCCGACCGACCGACCCGTCGAACGAGCTGCCGAGCGACGTGCCGCAAAGCGACCGGCCGAGGGCCGCGGGGCCGCCGGCGCCCGGAGGGCCGTCGAGGCTACGAGCGACCCGACGACTCCCCGGGCCGCGAAGTCGGGTGACAATTCGGACAGCCTATTTGCGGGAGCGTCACAAAAGGGGGAGTCAGCAATGACCATGTGGTTCGAGGCCGCCCGGCTCGCCGTGGTCGCCAACGTCGCCCTGCTGGTCGGCCTGACCGCGGTCTGGGCGCGCAACTACCGGGCCCACGGCGCGAAACACACCCTGGGCCTGCTCGTCTTCGGCGCCTTCCTCCTCGCGGAGAACCTGCTGGCGGTCTATCTCCTCTACTTCCACAGCACCTTCCACGGCTGGGTCTACTCGGCGGCACCGGTCGCCCAGCGCGGCATGATGGCGCTGAACGTCCTCGAACTGCTCGCGCTCGCCTTCCTCGTGAAGATCACCTGGGAGTGACCGTCGGTTGCCGGGTCCCTGCGGCGTCCGTCCCGGTTCTCGCCCGGTTCGTGCGTGATAACCACGCTATCGACGGTGTTTACCATGTCACCGAGCGAAACAGTCGTATGGAGTACCGCCGCGTCACCTCCCAGATCCTCGTCGGCGCCGTCGTCGTGCTGCTGGGCGTCGTCCTGCTGGCCGAGACGACCGGCATCTACGACGCCGACCGGCTGCTCGTCTACGTCCCGTCGCTGTTCGTGCTGGTCGGCCTGTTCGCGGTCGTCGCCAGCGGCTTCCGGAACCTCTTCGGTCCGCTGGCGGTTGTGATCGTCGCCGGCGGCTGGCAACTGGTCGCGCTGGACGTGCTGGCCCCCGAGACGGTGTTCTCGCTGTGGCCCGTGTTGCTCGTCCTGTTCGGGCTCTCGCTGATCGCCGGGCAGTACCGCGCCCGCGCCGTCGCCCGCGAATCCGACTTCCTCACGTCGGTGGCCGTCTTCGGCGGCCGCGCCGAGCGGTCGACCTCGAAGACGTTCCACGGCGCCGACCTCACCGCCGCGTTCGGCGGGGTCGAACTCGACCTCCGGGACGCCGTCGTCGAACACCCGCCCGCGACGATCAACGCCAACGCCCTGTTCGGCGCCGTGGAGGTCGTCGTCCCCCGCGAGTGGAACGTCCGCGTGGACGTGCTCCCCATCCTGGCCGGCGCCGAGGACGAACGTCCCCGCCGCGAGGCGGAACACGACGAGGTCGACCTGGTCATCACCGGATTCGCGCTGTTCGGCGGCGTCGCAGTCCAGGACTGAGAGCGCGTACGGGCCCGGGACGGGCGCCCGCGGGCCGGGTCGCCGCGACGCCGACCGACGGCGGACGGTGACAACCTTTTTGTCCCGAGGGGTCTCATCCCGACGTGATGACAGTCCCGTCCACCCGCCGTATGCGTATGCGCGGCTCCTTCTAGCGCCGGGTGGACCCACCGCGCCGCCGCGGGCTCATACCCCCAGCCGGGCCTTCGGGCCCGGCCGGTCGACGGCGGGGAAGGCCGGCATCCGACCGGGCACAGACCGACCAGCGAGCGGACCCCGACGGCAGCGACCGACGATGACAGCGAATCACCGCGTTAAAGAGTCGACTGGAGGTATCGAGTAGTATGAGCCACGAGGAGTTCCCCACTGACAATCCCGCCGTAGTGACCTGCGGGTTGCCCTACGCCAACGGCGACCTGCACATCGGCCACCTGCGGACGTACGTCGGCGGCGACGTGCTCTCGCGGGCCCTGGAGACGCTCGGCCAGGAGACGGCCTTCGTCTCCGGGTCGGACATGCACGGCACCCCGATCGCCGTCCAGGCCATCGAGGACGGCGTCGACCCCGAAGACTTCGCCCTGGAGTGGCACGAACAGTACGAGGAGACGTTCCCGAAGTTCGACATCGACTTCGACAACTACGGCCACACCCACGACGACACCAACCGCGAGCTCACCTACGAGATCGTCGAGCGGCTGGAGGCGGAGGGGTACGTCGAGGAACAGGCGATCAAGGTCGCCTGGGACCCCCAGGAGGACCAGCCCCTGCCCGACCGCTACGTCGAGGGCACCTGCCCGTACTGCGGCGCCGACGCCCGCGGCGACGAGTGCGACGAGGGCTGTGGCCGCCACCTCGAACCCGGCGAGATCGAGGATCCCGTCTCGACGATCTCCGGCAACCCCGCGGAGTACCGCGAGCGGACCCACAAGTTCTTCCGCGTCTCCGAGCTCGCCGACTACCTCTCGGACTTTCTCGACCGCCTGGAGGGGACCAGCAACGCCCGCAACCAGCCCCGCCAGTGGATCGAGGACGGTCTCCAGGACTGGTGTATCACCCGGGATCTGGACTGGGGGTTCGACTACCCCGGCGACGACGGCGAGGACCTGGTGCTGTACGTCTGGGTCGACGCGCCCATCGAGTACGTCGCCTCGACGAAGCAGTACACCGAGCGGGTCGGCGCCGACACCTACGACTGGGAAGCGGCCTGGAAGGCCGACGAGGTCGGCGTCGAGGCCGGCGGCCCCGACTCCGGGGAGATCGTCCACATCATCGGCCAGGACATCATCCAGCACCACACGATCTTCTGGCCGGCCATGCTCCACGTCGCGGGCTACAACGAGCCACGCGCCGTCGTCGCCAGCGGGTTCATGAACCTCGACGGCGACGCCTTCTCGACGAGCCGCAACCGCGCGATCTGGGCCCGCGAGTTCCTGGACGAGGGGTTCCACCCCGACACGCTGCGGTACTACCTCACCACGGTCGGCGGCTTCCAGGACGAGATTGACTTCTCCTGGGACCGGTTCGCCGAGCGGGTCAACGGCGAATTAGTGGGGAACGTCGGCAACTTCGCCTACCGCTCGCTCCTGTTCGCCGAGCGCAACTTCGGCGGCACGCCCGACGCCGACGTGAGCGAGGAGGTCCGCGAGCGCATCGAGGACGCGGTCGAGGAGTTCGAGGCCGCGGTCAACGACTACTCCGTCCGGAAGGCCACCCAGGCCGCCGTCGACCTGGCGGCGTTCGGTAACGAGTACATCCAGCGCCACGAGCCCTGGAACCTCGACGACGACGAGGCCGCGCCGGTCATCCGCGACTGCGTCCAGGTCGCCAAGGCCGTCGCCGTCCTCGTCTACCCCGCCACCCCCGACACCGCCGAACGGCTCTGGGAGCAGCTCGGCGAGGACGGGTCGGTCGCCGACGCCACGCTCGACGCCGCGCTGGAGGCCCCGCCCGCCGACTTCGGCGAACCCACCGAGCTGTTCGAGAAGATCGACGAGGAGCGCGTCGAGGAACTGAACCAGAAGCTCGAAGACCGCGTCGAGGAAGTGGCGGAGGACGCGGACGACGGCGGTGACGACGGAACCGAAACCGACGAGGCCGCCGGGAGCGACGAGGGGAGTATGGACTTGGAAGCCCTCGCCGAGGAGCGCATCGGGTTCGACGACTTCGAGGAGCTGGACATCCGCGTCGGGCGGATCGAGTCGGCCGAACCCATCGAGGACTCGGACAAGCTCGCCCGCCTCGAAGTGGACATCGGCCTGGAGACGCGGCAGGTCGTCGCCGGCATCAAGCAGCTGCACGACCTCGACGAGCTGCCGGGGACGAAGGTCGTCCTGCTGGCGAACATGGAGAAGGCGGAGCTGTTCGGCGTCGAGTCCAACGGCATGGTGCTCGCGGCGGGTGAGCAGGCCGACCTGCTGACCACCCACGGCGACGCCGAGCCCGGGACGAAGATCCGGTAGCGAGCGGCAGGCGGCCGCTCCGTTTTCGGCGCTCGGTTTCTACTCGATGTGGTAGTCGCTCACTCGCCGGACCGCCAGCACGTACGCCGCCGGCACGGCGGCGACGAGGGCGACGGCGACGCCCAGCGCGACCCGTTCGAGCCCGGCGACCGACAGCGAGAGGCCGAAGGGGAGCCGGGGGGCGAGCAGCGAGTGGATCACCAGCCCGTAGAGTTCGTCGGTGAGGACGCCGGCGGCGCTGACGCCCAGCGCGGCGAGGATCGAGTACAGCGAGAACGCGGCCTTGCTCGGCGGCGTCGCCGTCCGGTCGGCGGTCACGTCGACGCCGTCGAAGCGGGGGAACCGCGCGCCGACCGCGGCCGCGACGACCGCGCCGCCGGCGACGACGACGAGCGCGAGCGCCGCGAAGCCGACCGCTTCCGGGGTCGAGCGCCCGCTGGCGCGGGCCGCCGCGCCCGAGAGCACCGCCGCGACGGGGGCCGCGGGGGCGACGACCGCGAGGACGGTCCCGTGGACGACCTCGCGGCCGCTCGCGCGCGAGGTGAGGAGGCCGGGGAGCGCCGCGCCCTGGTTACCCAGGAGGTTGAGCGGCGCGGCGACGCCGGCCGCCCACGCGCCGTACAGCATCGCGAACCACGGCGCGTACGACGGGACCGTCCCGGTCGCGAGCGCGCCCTCGACCATCGGGAGCGCGAACAGCAGCGGCACCGCGGCGAACAGCAACTGCAGCGGCGCCCGGTAGGCGCGGACGAGCGTCGTCGCCGCGACGCCGACCGTGCCCTGCCGGCGACAGACCAGCCCGAGGGCGTCGCCCAGCCGCGTCGAACCGGTCGGCGTGACCGTCCCGGACGCGGCGCCCGACGGCCCGGCGGTCGACCCCTCGTCGGGTTCGGACTCCGCGTCGGTGTCGCGCTGCTCGTCGGTGAACCACGCGAACTCGGCGGCGCGGACCGTCGCGAGGACGCCGACCGGGGCGGCGGCGACGGTCAGACCGAGCGCGGCCGCGGCGCCGAGCGTCGAGGCGCCGGCGCCCGGCGTGGTCGCCAGCGCGAGGTCGCCCAGCCAGGCCAGCGGCGGCCCGCGCAACACGGGCGAGAGGGCGTCGATGAGCGCGGGGAGATGCCCGGCGAACATCACCCAGAAGTACGCCACGGCGACGACCGCACCGAGGACGGGCTTGAGCCGCGAGAGCCACTTCGACCGGCGGACGGCGCCTTTCAGCGCCAGCCCCGCGGGGTAGCCGATCGCCATCGCGCTGACCAGCAGCGCGGCGGTCGCGGCGAAGCCGCCGGCCAGCGGCAGCGGCGTGCCCGCGCCGGCGGCCAAGCCGGCGAACCCGACGCCGAACGGGACGGCCACGTACGGGACGTAGGCGACGGCGTTCATCAGGAGGAGTCCGCCCGCAACGTCCTTCGGCGGGCGGATCGTCAGCATCCCGGCGGGCTCGTCGATCTCGCCGTAGGAGCCGACACCGGCGACGACGCCCATCGCGAGGACGAACACCCACCCGGTGGCGACGAGCAGGGAGACGGTCGCGGCGGGGGCGGCGTCGCCGCTCGCGAGCGTCGCGCCCCAGTCGCTCGCCGCGTCGAAGGCGATCGGGAGCACCGCGAGGATGGCGAGCGCCCCCAGCGCGACCATCGCGAGCCACACGTCCTGGGCGCGGACCCGCCGGACCATCCGCCGCAACTCGACGCGGGCGACGGTCGCGCTGACGGCGGGCGACGGGAACCGCCCGCGCCGGCCCGGCGACGCGGGTCGGTCCCTCGTCGCCGCCCCCCGCTCAGGCCTCGACTCGTTCGTCCGGGACATCCTCGTCCTCCGTGATGTCGAGGAACGCCGTCTCCAGGTCCGCCTCGCCGTCGTCGCGGGCGCGCCGTTTCAGCTCCGCCGGGGGCCCCTCGGCGACGAGCTCCCCGTCGTCGATGACGCCGACGGTGTCGGCGAGTTCGTCGACGACCGAGAGGACGTGCGAGGAGAGGAAGACGGTCACGTCGCGCTCTGCGACCGCCGCGACGGTCTCGCGCATCGTTCGCGCCGCACGCGGGTCGAGCCCGCTGGTCGGCTCGTCGAGAAAGACCACCTCGGGGTCGCCTAGCAGCGCCGCGATGGCGCCGACCTTCTTCTGCATCCCCGTCGAGTACTCCCCGATCCGGCGGTCGGCGTCGCCCGCCAGCTCGAACCGCGCGAGCATGTCGTCGATTCGCTCGCCGGCCTCCGCCGGTGGAAGCTCGTGGAGCCG
Source organism: Halosimplex halophilum (assembly GCF_004698125.1). Taxonomy (NCBI): domain Archaea; kingdom Methanobacteriati; phylum Methanobacteriota; class Halobacteria; order Halobacteriales; family Haloarculaceae; genus Halosimplex; species Halosimplex halophilum. The sequence goes on along the minus strand of NZ_ML214297.1, from coordinate 1,442,748 downwards.
CGCGACGTACCGCAGGTGTTCGCGGCCGGTCAGCTCGTCGTAGACCGGCGGGTCGGCCGGCAGGTAGCCGATCCGCTCGGTCAGCGCCGGCCGGTCGTCGACGGCGGCGCCCGCGACCGTCGCCGTCCCCTCGGTCGGGCGGGTCAGCCCGGTCAGCATCCGCATCGTCGTCGTCTTCCCGGCGCCGTTGGGGCCGAGGAAGCCGTACACGTCGCCGCCCGGGATCGACAGCGACAGGTCCGAGACGGCCAGTTCCTCGCCGTACCGCTTCGTCAGTCCGTCGGCGACGACGGCGGGATCGGTCACCGTCGCTCACCCCCGGAACTCGCGGACCGCGCGGGAAGCGGTTCCCGCGCGAGCGACTCGCGTTCGACGCCACGCCGCTGTCGGGCGGACGGCCGCTCGCACCGCGACGGCCACCGCTCGGCTGGAGGGCACGCTCGCATACTCCGAGGGGAACCGCCTGAAACAAAAGCGCTTGGAGAACGGCGTTTCTATCTGCTATCGAACAGGAGTCGGTCCACGGCGCGGCCGGCGACGACAAGCCCTATTGGTCGCCGGCCGTAACGAGCGGCCATGGCAGACGACGCCGGGGCCGAGGACGACGAGGAGGAGTGGCGGTTCTCCGTCGACGAGGTGGGCGACGACACCGGCGACGTCGAGGAGGCCGACACCCTCGACGATGGCGACGAGTGGGACGTGGCGGTCGGCGAGGAGGACGACGACGGCCCGACGGTCGCCTTCGGCGGGACGGACGGCGACGACGGCGACGGGAGCGGGGGCGGGGAGAACGGGGGCGGCGGCAACGTCGCCGGGTCGGTGACGCCGGACCTGCCCGTCGAGTCGGACACGCCGAGCCTGGAGAGCGCGGTGTTCGTCGCCGCCGGCGCGCTGCTGGTCCTGCTGGTGTTCGCCAGCGTCGTCACGCCGCTGACCCCGTCGACGGTCGGCGCGATCGCGCTCGGCGTCGCCGCCGTGACCGCGGTCGTCTACGCGGTGTTCGTACGGTTCTGACGGCTCCGGCGGCGGCGCGGTGGAAACCCGCACGAGCAGAAGTGTTTTCGGGCAGGCGACCGAATCTCCGCTATGTTCGAGTGGATCGGTCAGACCTCGGTCCTGTCGTGGATCGGGTCGAACCTCTCGCTGTTCCTCGTGCTGGCGGGCGCCGGACTGATGTTCGCCGAGGCGTTCGCGCCCGGCGCGCACTTCGTCGTCCTCGGCGTCGCCCTGCTGGTGGCGGGGCTCGTCGGCCTGCTGTTGCCCCCGGGACTCGGCGTCCTCGCGCCGCTGATCCTCGCCGGACTCGTCCTCGGGGCGGGCGGCGCGGCGCTCTACGTCTACCGCCAGTTCGACTTCTACGGCGGCAAGGGGACCGACCAGACGAGCGACTCCGACTCGCTACGGGGCAAGACCGGCCGCGTCACCGAGCGCGTCTCCCGGAGCGGCGGCGAGGTCAAGCTCGACGGGGGCGGGTTCAACCCCTACTACCGCGCCGAGAGCGTCGACGGCGAGATCGAGGAGGGGACCGAGGTGATGGTCGTCGACCCCGGCGGCGGCAACGTCCTCACCGTCGAACCCCTCGCCGGCGGCGTCGACGACATCGACCGCGCGCTCGCCCGCGAGCGCCAGCGCGAGGGAACGGCGACCGACGACGAGGGGGCGGCGACCGACGGCGAGGGGACGGCGATAGACGACGCCGCGGCCGACTCGGACGGCGAGTCCGGGGGTTCCGAGTCCGAGGACTCCGACCGGGACCGCGAGTTCGAGACGGACACCGCCTGAGCCTCACCGGGTCCCGACCGCGGCGACCGCCCGGCTCCGGGACCGCCGACCCGACATCGACGCCGCCCGGAACTGTGGTATCTCACCCAACACTTTTGACTGGGTGGAGCAAACTTCGAACGTATGAGCCCCGCACCAGTGTTGCAGAGCGTCGGTGGCGCCCTTCCGATCGTCGCAGTGCTGCTGTTGCTGCTGGCGGTCGTGGTCGTCTACAAGTCCGTCGAGATCGTCAACGCCTACGAGAAACGGGCCCTGACGGTCTTCGGCGAGTACCGCAAACTGCTCGAACCGGGTATCAACATCGTCCCGCCGTTCGTCTCGAAGACCTACGCCTTCGACATGCGGACCCAGACGCTGGACGTGCCGCGCCAGGAGGCGATCACCCGCGACAACTCGCCGGTGACCGCCGACGCGGTCGTCTACATCAAGGTCATGGACGCCAAGAAGGCGTTCCTCGAAGTGGACAACTACAAGAAGGCCGTCTCCAACCTCGCCCAGACCACCCTCCGGGCCGTGCTGGGCGACATGGAACTCGACGACACGCTCAACAAGCGCCAGGAGATCAACGCGAAGATCCGCAAGGAGCTGGACGAGCCCACCGACGAGTGGGGGATCCGCGTCGAGAGCGTCGAGGTCCGCGAGGTCAACCCCTCGAAGGACGTCCAGCAGGCGATGGAGCAGCAGACCTCCGCCGAGCGCAAGCGCCGCGCCATGATCCTGGAGGCGCAGGGCGAACGGCGCTCGGCCATCGAGCAGGCCCAGGGTGAGAAGCAGTCCGACATCGTCCGCGCCCAGGGGAAAAAGCAGTCGCAGATCCTCGAAGCGCAGGGTGACGCCATCTCGACCGTGCTGCGGGCGAAGTCCGCCGAGTCGATGGGCGAGCGCGCCATCATCGACAAGGGGATGGAGACCCTCGAGAACATCGGCCAGGGCGAGTCGACCACGTTCGTCATGCCCCAGGAGCTCACCTCGCTGGTCGGCCGCTACGGCAAGCACCTCTCCGGCGGCGACGTGAGCGACATGGCGAAGGTCAACGGCGAGAGCGAACTCGACAGCCTCGACTTCGACAGCGAGACGCGCGAGCTGCTCGGCCTCGACGACATCGAGGAGATCCTCGGCCAGATCGACCAGGAGGCGGAGGTCGACGTCGAGGAGATGGAACAGGAGGCCCAGGCCATCAAGGAGGGCAACGACGCGACGAACATCCGCGACCCCGACGAGGTCATCCAGGAGATGGACGCGGAGATGGACCCCTCCGGCAGTCCGGTCGGCGGCCCCGGCGGCGACGGCAGCGGCGGGAGCGCCGACACCGCCTCCGACGGCGAGCGCGAGCCCGAGACGGAGACCGAGTAAGACGCCCTTGCCGCGCCCTCCCGGGCGGTGACCCGCCCGCCGACCCCGTTTTCCGCGACCGTTCGACCAGCCGAAGCCGTTTTACCACCCCACTGCCAAAGGGCTCGTAATGGCGCGAGAGGGGGATGTCGACGAGAGCAAGCGGGCGACGCTCCGTCGGTTCGCCGCGCTGGGGGCGTCCAGCCCGTTCGTCGGCTTCGCGAAGGACAGCGACAGCGACGCGCCCGACGCCCTGCTCGGGTACGTCGCCGCGACGCCCGGCGCGCACTTCTCGAAGATCCGCGACGACCTGCAGCTGGGCACGGGGGAGACCCAGCACCACCTCCGGCGGCTCGAACGGGAGGGCGTCGTCGAGAGCCGCGAGGACGGCGAGTACCGGCGGTACTTCCCCGCCGACCGCTTCTCGGAGTTCGAGCAGGTAGCGCTGGGCTACCTCCGCCGGGAGACCCCCCGCGGGATGGTCGTCGCGCTCCTGCGCGACCCGGCGGCGTCGGGCACCGCGCTCGCCGAGGAACTGGGCGTCTCCGCGCCCACCGTCAGCAAGTACGCCAGCCAGCTGGAGGAGGCGGGCCTGCTCTCCCGCGAGGACGGCTACGCGCTCCGGCGGCCGGAGACGCTGCTCCTGTTGCTCGTCCAGCACGCCGACTCGTTCGGGCCCGAGGCCGCCGAGCTGGCGGCCGACGCCGACGACATCGTCACCTACGACCCCTGACGGGCACTCGGGCCGAACTCCCGTGGAACACGAAGACGCACCATCCGCCAGCCGTCGCTGGCGGGTGTGAAAAAGCGCGAGAGGGAGTTCGGTTACGCCGTGACCTTCCAGGTGGTCGACGAGGAGTAGCCCCACTTCTCCACGTCCAGATCGAGGTCGCTGTTCTGGATGGCGGTCATGTTCGAGCCGACCTCCTTGGCCGACAGATCGAGTTCGTCGCCGATGAGCCGCGACTTGAAGTAGGTCTGCTGACCGGCGTTGTCGCGGAGGTACTCGAGGATCCGGCGCTGCTTGGGGGTGAGTTGGTCGCCCGTCGCGCTCGCGGTGGTCGCGCTCATACTTCCAGGGAGGTACCGTTCCCCTAAAGCGGGTTTGGTACGATCGGTAAAACCCGACGCCCTCTTGCGATTAGTTGGTCCGCCCCCGGTCGTAACGCCGGCCTACGGCGGGCTGGACGGGGGCCGTTGGTGCCGTTGGTTAACCGGTCGTACCAGCGGGGTCGGTGACGCCGTCGTCCGGGTAGGTTCGGCGGCCGCGCCGCTCGGCGGGTGGCTGGCGGGCGGGGGTGCCCGGAGAACTACAGGTCCTCGTCGATGATCTCGCCGACCGCGAAGTTGGACTTGACCTCGGTGACCTCGATCTTGACGCGCTCGCCCACGTCGGCGCCGGGGACGATGATGACGTACCCGCGCTCGACGCGCGCGATGCCGTCGCCCTGTTTGCCGATGTCCTCGATCTCGACGTAGCGGATCTCGCCGGCCTCGACCGGCGGCTGCGGTTCGGAGGGGACGTTGTCGTCGTCCCGCTGTTCGGACTGTTGCACCTCCGAGGAGATGAGCGCGACGCGGTACGTCTCCCCCGGTTCGACCGCCCCCGTCTCGATCTCCCGCTTGGGCACCTCCACGACGTATCGGTCGCCGTCGTCCGACACGTCCGCACTGAACAGACACAGCAGTTTATCCGAGATTTCCACGATGTAGACCTCCGGGTGGGTCATAGACCCCCTGTTTTATCAAAGTATGCCACCCCTCCCCCACCAGATCGGTGCGCGGAGCGCGACTGGCGCCGGTCCCGTCACTCGCCGGGCGCCGGTTCGGCGCCCTCACTCGACGGGCGACCCGTCCGGTCGCTTGGGCCCCTCGGAGTCGAAGACCACCACCTCGCCGGCGTCGCGCTCGACCGGCCGGTAGCCGTCCCGGACGGCGATGGCCTCCGCCAGTTCGCGTACCGCTCGCTCCTTGAGCGCCCGGGCCAGCTCCTCGGCCTCCTCGCGGGAGATGTCCCGGCCCAGCCCCTCGCACTCGTGGGCGCGGACCATCCCCTCCTCGTCGACCGCCTCGCCCATCGGCTGGCTCGTCCCGCCCAGGGCCACGCTGAACGGGTAGGTCCGGCAGACCAGCGGGCGGTCGTCGTGGACCGTGCAGGCGCCGACGCCGTCGTCGTCCTCGGCGTAGAACCGGCAGTCGCCGCAGTCGTCGGTCTGCAGCGCCCACTCGAAGGTCTCGCCCTGCGGGCCGTCCTCGCCCTCGACGAGCCCGTAGGGCATCGGCCGCGCCACGTCCCGCCAGTCGTAGTCGCCCGTCTCCTGCAACTGGCGGACCTCGTCGGGGAACACGGTCGCGGTGTGGTCGTGACCGTCGCTCCCCCCGGTCTTCCCGCCTGCTTCGGGCTCGCTCTCCGCGCCCGCTTCGGCGTCGCCCTCGCAGCCCTCGACGGCCTTGCAGCAGGCGCCACAGCGGGTGCACTCGAAGCCGATGGCCTCGATGGCGTCGGCCAGCTCGGCCACGTCCAGCGCCTGGGCGCGCTCGCGTTCGGCTTCGAGACTCTCCATGGGCGAGCTACCGGGCCGACGGGGAAAAGCGCGTCGCGAGCGGCCGGCCGCGAAGACCGGTCGAGCTACGCCGGTCGCGCCCGCTCGCCGTCCCACCGGACTCGCCCCTCGACGGCGAGCTTTTCGAGGTGTGCGCGGACGGTCGCCTCCGCGAGGTCGCGCACGCCCGACAGGTCCCTCTCGTAGGCGGCGTCGGTGACTGCGGGGACGGTCTCGGCGCCCGCCGCGACAGCCTCGCGGACCCGGCGCTCGCGGTCGAGCCGGTGGGCGACCAGCCGCGTCGCCGTCGCGCGGACCGCCGGGCCCTCCACGCTCGGGCCGTGGGCCGGGAGGAGCCGGTCGGGCGCCATCGCGTGGACCCGGCGGAGCGAGGTGAGGTACGCGCGCAGGTCGCCCTCGGGGGCGCCGACGACGACGCTCCCCTCCGCGACGGCGAGGTCGCCGGCGACGAGGACGCTGTCGTCGGCCCTGCCGACTCCGCTCGCGGCGAACGCGACGTGCTCGGGCGCGTGGCCCGGCGTGTCGACCACCCGGACCGCCCCCTCGCCGGTCCCGATGCGGGTCCCCTCCGCGAAGGTCCGGTCGGGCGCGACGCCGGCCACCGCCTCGAAGGCGTCCGTCCGGCCCGTCCGCGCCCAGACCGTCGCGTCGTGTTCGGCCGCGTAGTCGGCCACGGCGCCGACGTGGTCGGGGTGGTGGTGCGTGACCGCGACGTGGCCGACGCGGCGCTCGGCCGCCACCGCGTCGAGGCGGTCGGTCCGTGCGGCGGGGTCGACCAGCAGCGCCGGATCAGAGCCCAGCACGTACGCGGCCGTCTCGCCCGTCGGCGCGCGGGTCTCGACCGCCACGTCGACTCGCGCCGCGTCGACGCGCGTGCGTTCCATGCGTCTCGGGTTCGACCGGCCGACACCTGTCAGTTTCGGGGTCACCGCCGAACCGCTCCGGGGGATCCCCGGGTATAAGCTTTCTGTCCCGATACGTCCGACAAGTTTACCAGTGGCAGGTCCTTCCGGGCGAGCGTGAAACGAACGCTCATCGCGGTCGGACTCGCGACGCTGGTTGCACTGGCCGGCTGTTCGGCGCTCACCGGCGGGAGCGGCGACGGCGACCCCACGACGGTCACGGGCGAGCAGGTCGCCCTCGAAGACGACAGCGCGGGCGCGACCGACGTGAACCAGACGCTCCGCCTGACGGTCGACGAGACGACGAACGGCAGCGAGTGGACCGCGATCGGCGCGACGTACCCCCGCGAGAACTTCACCGTCGACTCCGCCCAGCACGGGGAGATCGTCCTCGGCGTCGACACCGACGACGACGGCGAGCTGGAGCGCGAGTTCGACGAGGGGTCGGTCAGCGGCGTCAACAACAACGCCTACTCCTTCGACGTGACGCTGGACACCGACTACACGCTCTCGGAGGGCGACGTGGTCGTCGTCGGCTACCCCGCCGTCGACAACCCCGACGAGCCCGGCGACTACGAGGTCGACGTGCGCGTGAACGACGAGCAGAACGCGGCGGCCACCGTCACCATCGAGTGACGACGGCCGGCGGTCGAGGCCCCTCTCGACCCGCGAGGGTCGACAGGCATTTACTCGCGGCCGGGCGACTCACCGACAGATGCGCGAGGCACACCCCGTCGAGCGGGCGGTCGGGATGGAGTACTACGTCAGCGACGCGCCCGGTCTCGGGGGCCGCCTGCGCGAGGCGCCCGAGGACTTCCGCGTCACCGAGGTCGAGGCGTTCGATCCCGAACCGCTCGATTCCGGGGCCGGCGCCTACCCGAACGTGCTCGCGCGGGTCACCCTGCGGGGGTGGGACACCAACGACTTCGCCGCCGAACTCTCGGACCGCCTGGGCATCTCCCGCGAGCGGGTCTCCTGGGCGGGGACGAAGGACAAACACGCCGTCACGACGCAACTGTTCTCGGTCGAGAAGGTCGAACCCGACGACCTCCGGGCGGTCGACATCCGCGACACCGAGATCGAACCGCTCGGGCGGACCGGCCGGCCGGTCCTGTTCGGCGACCTGGCGGGCAACGCCTTCGAGATCGCCGTCCGCGGGCTCGACCTCGACGCGCCCGAACTCGCCGACGCCGTCACCGCCGATCTCCGGGCGTTCGCCAGCGGGAGCGACCCCGGGGAGTCCGAGACCGCGGACGCCACCGCTGGCGACGAACCCGTCACCGTCGGCGTCCCCAACTACTTCGGCCAGCAGCGGTTCGGCAGCAAGCGGCCGGTCACCCACGAGGTCGGCCTGGCGGTCCTCCGCGGCGACTGGAAGGGCGCGGTGCTGGCCTACGTCGGCAACCCGGCCGATCGCGAACCCGAGTCGACGCGGGAGGCCCGCGCCTACGTCGACGAGACCGAGGACTGGGCGGGCGCGCTGGATCGACTCCCGAGGCGACTCGGCTTCGAGCGGTCGATGTGCCACCGGCTCGTCGAACGACAGGGAGGGGGCGGCGACCTCGACGACGAGGACTACCGCGCCGCGCTCGAGGCGGTCCCCTCGAACCTCCAGCGGCTGTTCGTCAACGCCGCCCAGTCGTACGCGTTCAACCGGATCCTCTCGGAGCGGCTGGAGCGGGGGCTCCCGTTCCACGAACCCGTCGCGGGCGACGTGGTCTGTTTCGCGGACTCGGACGCGCCGGCGGGCGTCGCGCTCCCCGATACCGACCGCACCCAGCGCGTGACCGAAGACCGGGTCCGGACGGTCCGCCGGCACTGCGAACGGGGCCGCGCGTTCGTCACCGCCCCGCTGGTCGGCACCGAGACGGAACTCGGCGACGGCGAGCCCGGCGAGATCGAGCGGGAGGTGCTCGACGACCTTGACCTCGACCCCGCGGACTTCGACCTCCCCGGCGAGTTCGAGTCGACGGGGACGCGCCGGGCGATCCTGCTGCGGACCGACCTGTCCGTCGACGGCGCTGGCGCGGGCGGGACCGACGGCGCCGACGGACGCGGCGACGCCGACGGGGTGGTGACCTTCGAGTTCACGCTCCCGAAGGGCAGTTACGCGACGGTCGTCCTGCGGGAGTATCTCAAGGGCGACCCGGACGACCTCTGAACGAGGCGCCGGGTCGTCGGCGGTGGGCTGTCACCGACACACACGGAACGGCCCGTTCCGCGCTCCTTTTGCCGCTCGACCGGAATATCCCCGTACATGGAGTGTCGGCGCTGTGGCTCGTCGCTGGAGCGGCCGGGCGACTACTGCCTGGTCTGTCGCTCCGACAACGCCGACGCCGTCGTCCTCGAACTGGACCGGGACCGCGCCCGCGTGACGACGCTCGTCGACGAGGAGGTCGTCGGCGTCCGCGAGGTGACCACGACGCCCGAGGACGGCGACGAGAGCGAGGTGGTCGAGTTGCGCAACTTCGCCGGGCTGGTCGCCGACGAGGTGCGCCGCAAGCGCCCCGAGGAGGTGTACGCGACGGGCGACCGGGAGGTCCTGCGGGCGGTCCGCGGGCAGTTGCACCACGAGTTCTACCGCGTCGGCGACGAGGACGACCCCGTCGAGTCTGTCCTCGCCCGGCGGGGCGAGGCCCCGCTGGAGGTCGTCGACGCGGCGCCGAGCGAGAAGATCGGCGGCTCGCACTCGACGCTCGTCGGCGGCCGGGCGGGCAAGCGGGCCATCCGGACCGTCGCCGGCCACCCCCACGTCAAGAAGATCATCCCCGGCCCCATCGACGCCGGCGGCTCGGGCTCGCGGTCGGGCGTCCGCGCCAAGGCCACCCGCGCCGGCGAGAACGGCAACGTCCGGCTGCTCATCCGCGACGGCTCCTCGGTGCAGGAGAACCGCGTCGTCACGACGGCCCGCGAGCGCGAGCTCGGCGAAGTGGTCCGGGAGGACCTCAACGAGGCGCTGCGCGAGGCCGACCTGCAGGACTGACCGACACCGATCTCGCGGGCGAGCACCCGGAGCGTTCTACTCGTCGCCGACGGCATCGAACGCGGCCAGCAGCTGGTCGCGGCCGGAGGCCCGGAAGGGGGCGTCGATCTCGCGCAGTTCGGCGCGGGAGACGAACCGCGCGTCGGCGGCGTCGGAGGCGGCCGCGACCGTCCCCGTCGCCGCGTCGGCGGGCGCAGCGTAGTTGAACGACACCATCGTCGTCGCGTCGAACTCCAGGAAGCCGTCGCCGAGCAGTTGCAGGTCGGCGGGCGCCACCGACAGCCCGGTCTCCTCTTCGAGTTCGCGCGCGGCGCCGGCGCGGGGCGGTTCGCCGTGTTCGACCCGGCCGCCGGGCAGCGCCCACTCGCCGGCGTCCTCGCCGACGCCCAGCCGGACCAGCAGCAGTTCGTCGCCGTCGACGACCGTCGCCCGTGCCATCGGGACCGGGTTCCGGTAGACCGTCAGGTCGCAGGCCGCGCAGTACGGGCGCGTCCCGTCGGATGTCTCCCGTTCGCCGAGTTCGGCGCCGCAGGTCGGGCAGTGCGTGACGGTGTCGGTCTCGACCGTCCATCCCATGTCCAGTCCGTCGCGCGGCGACGGCAAACGAGTTGCCCTCGCGGGCCGTGACGCGGCGGCGGGCGAGTGGCCGCCGGCAGCCGGGCGGTCTGCGAGCGGCTGTCGGCGACCGGGCGGCGGCCGGCGCGTCGAGCGGTGCGGGCGGCTGCGACTCGCAGGGTTTATACGGCCCACTGCCGGACGGTACGATACTATGGCCGAACAGCAGGGACGAACCGGGAGCGCGGGACGGTTCGGCGCGCGGTACGGCCGCGTCGCCCGCCGCCGCGTCGCCGAGATCGAGAGCGAGATGAACGAGGACCACGAGTGCCCCGAGTGCGGCGAGGACCGCGTCGACCGCCAGGGCACCGGTATCTGGGAGTGCGGCTACTGCGGGCACACCTTCACCGGCGGCGCGTACAGCCCGACGACCCCCGGCGGCCGGACGGTCACCCGGTCGATCCGCGCCGCGCTCGCCGACGACGACGAATGAGCTACAAGTGTTCCCGCTGCAAGCGCGACGTCGAACTGGACGAGTACGGCGGCGTCCGCTGTCCGTACTGCGGCCACCGCGTGCTCCTGAAGGAGCGCAGCCGCGACGTGAAGGAAGTCGACGTACAGTAGCGCGGAGCCGTGGACCACGAGGCCGTTTTCGACTGCGAGTATCCGGACGCCGAGCGCGCGCGCCGCGTCGAGCGCAGCGTCGCCGTCGAGGCCGGCGACATCGAGGGCGACCGCACGACCGCGACGCTGGAGCGCGACGGCGCGACGCTGACCGTCACCGTCAGCGCCGCCGACCTCGTCGCGTTGCGGGCCGGCTGTAACACCTGGCTGTCGCTCGTCGCCGTCGCCGAGGAGTGCGGGGCCGCCGTGACGGCGGACTGACGGAGCGGCGAGCCGACCTACCGCTCCCGCGAACCAGGCCCACAAGTTATGAGCCTCGGCGCTGTACCGTACGCCCATCATGGGTAGGTACCACGTGTGGGAGGGGGGTCCGTGAGCGAGCGGGTCGAGGGTCGCGGGGCGGCGGACGACCCCCTCGTCGACGAGTTGCTGGACGCGGTCGACGACCCGGCGGTCGTCTGCGGTCCGGACGGCGCGATCCGCGTCTGGAACGGCCCGTTCGCCGAACGGGTCGAGGCGGACCCGCGGGAGTCGTCGGTCGGCGAGGTCGTCGACTGCCCGAGCGACCCGCTGGAACGGGCCGTCGAGACCGGCGAGCGCACCATCGGGAACGGCGTCGTCGACGGGACCGGCCGGGAGGTCACCGTCGCCGTCCGGCCGGTCGAGCGCGAGGGGGGCGTCACGGTCGCGGTCGTGACGTTCGCCGAGCCGACCGACCCCTTCGAGACCGAGCGGGCGCTCTACGAGGCCAGCGTCGACGCAGCCGCCGACGCGGTGTACGTGGTCGACCGCTCGCACACGATCCGGGCGGCCAGCGACGGGTTCACCCGGTTCACGGGCGTCCCGACCGAGCGCGTCGAGGGCCGGGACGTGGACTGCCTGCGCGAGCTCGGGATCATCGACGGCGAGATCTTCCACGAGGGGATGCGCGCGCTGCGCGCGCTGTTCGCGGGCGGGGCCGAGAGCCGGACGGTCACCTCGGAGGTCCGGCTCGACGGCGGGACGGGCGTCGTCGAGAACCGCATGACGCCGATCGAGCGCGGCGGCGAGGTGGTGGCGGTCGTCAACGTCGTCCGAGACGTGACCGAGCGCGAGCGCCGCCGGGAGGCGCTGGCGGCCAACCGCGAGCGGCTCGGCACCATCATGGCGGACCTGCCGGTGATGATGGTCGTCGTCGACGGGGACGGGCGGGTCGACCACTGTCAGGGGCTGGACTTCGACGCGCTGGTCTGCGACCGCGAGGAGTTCCTCGGCGAACCGGTCGAGGCGTTCGAACCCGTCTGCCCGGACCTGGTCGATGGGTTCCGGCGGGCGCTCGACGGGGAGACGACCGTCGAGACGGCGACGATCGACGGCCGGACCTACAAGGCGTGTCTCGAACCCCTCTCGGAGTCGGCGACGACCGGCGAGGGCCGCGACGACGCGTCGGACACGGGCGCCATCGCCGTCGCCATCGACATCACCGACCGCGAGCGCCGCGAGGAGGAGATCCAGGCGCGCGAACAGGAGCTGCGGGCGGTCATCGACAGCAGCCCCGACCCCATCGCCATGCAGGACACCGAGGGGCGCTACCAGGTCGTCAACAGGGCGATGCTCGGGAACCTGGGGATGGACCGCGACGCGGTCGTCGGGGCCACAACCGGCGACGTGTTCGCCGACCCGGTCGCCGAGCGGATGGAGGACCACCGGCGGGCGGTCCTGGAGTCCGGCCGGGCCCGGACCGTCGAGGAGGAACTGGCCGGCGGGGACGGCGAGCTGGTCGTCCAGCTGACGATCGCGCCGTACCGCGGCCCCGACGGCGAGGTGCAGGGGACCGTCACCATCGCCCGGGACATCACCGAGCTGGAGCGCCAGCGCGGCGAGCTGGAGACGCTGGCGGAGATCCAGGAGCTCGTCCAGGAGAGCGTGCGCGCGCTGACGGGGGCGACGACCAGCGAGGCCGTCAAGGAGACCGTCTGCGAGCGGCTGGCCGAGTCGGAGTACTACGAGTTCGCCTGGATCGGCGGGCGCGAGGCCTCCGAGCGGGAGCTGCGGCCGGAGTGTTGTGCCGGGATCGCCGACGACTACCTCGAGGAGATCACGGTCACGGTCGGGGCGGGCGAGCGGGGCGGCGGCCCGGCCGCCGAGGCCTACCGCACCGGCGAGGTGCAGGTCGTCCACGACATCGCGAGCGACCCGGTCTTCGAGCCCTGGCGGACGGCCGCCGTCGAGAACGGGTTCGGGTCGATGGTCGCGGTGCCGCTGACCCACGGGGCGACGACCCACGGCCTGCTGGCGGTGTACGCCGCCCGCCCGAACGCCTTCAGCAAGCGGGAGCTGGCGGGCTTCGAGACGCTCGGCGAGGCGGTCGGGTTCGCGCTCGCGGCCGCCCAGTACCGCCGGCTCGTCGAGTCGGACTCCGTCCTCGAACTGGAGTTCGAGGTCCACGGCGACCTCCCGCTGTTCGAGGCCAGCCGCGAACACGGCTGTCGGTTCGAGATCGACCACGCCGTCCGGACCGGCGACGACCGCGTCGTCAACTACCTCACCGTCGAGGGCGTCGACCCCGAGGTCGGCGCGGCGGCCGCCCGGGAGCTGTCCAACCTCGAGGAGATCCGCGAACTCGACCGCGAGGACGGCCCCCACTTCGAGATGACGCTGACCGACTCCGCCTTCCGGTACCTGGCCGACGCCGGCGCGCGCGGCAAACGCGGCGTCGTCGAGGACGGCGTCGGCCGCATGCTCGTCGAGGCGCCGGCGGATCTCGACGTGCGGCAGGTCACCGAGGCGATGGACGCCCGGTTCCCCGAGGTGCAGCTGGCCGCCAAGCGCGAGCGCCACCGGACCGACGCCCCCTGGTGGCCGGGCCACGGCGACATCGGCGCCCGGCTGACCGACCGCCAGCGCGCGGTCCTCAAGACCGCCTACTACAACGGCTACTACGAGTGGCCCCGCGAGGCCGACTCCGAGACGCTGGCCGACTCGCTGGACATCGCATCGACCACCTTCCTCCAGCACCTCCGCAAGGGCCACCGCCGCGTCCTCGAGGCGATGTTCGACTCCCAGTGACCCCGCCGGCCCACCGCGCCGGGAACGTCCGGCTCTCGGAACAGGTGAGCGAGACAACAGGTACCCTAGGCTTCTAGGGCCGATATTCTTGATGGAGAGCGGGCAACGGTAGGGTAGATGGGTATGAGTGAACGGAGCGGGTCAACGGACGACGGACGTGGTCGCGCGGAGCCTGCGGTCGAGGACCTGGAGGGGGATCGGCCGTTCATCGACACGGTGTTCGAGGCCCTGTCGGACTGGCGGCGCCGCGAGGTCTGCCAGTTCTTCCGGGAGGGCGACGTGAGCACCGCGACGGTGGACGAACTGGCGATGCTGCTGGCGGCCAGCGAGCCCTCGGGTCTGGGGGAGGCCCGCGGGCGCAGCCACGACGAGTTCGCGACGGAGCTCGTGGAGACGCACCTCCCGCGGCTCGACGCGGCGGGCGTCGTCGACTACGACCACCGCTCGGACACGGTCCGCTACTGGGGCCAGCCGACCGTCGAGAAGTGGCTCGAACACGTCACCGAGGTCGACGGCCGCAACAACTGACGGGTCCGGCGGCGCGACGGACACGGTCGGGACCCGAACGGCGCCGCGGTCGGGCCCGGCGGCCGGACCGCTCGCCGTCCCGACTCGAAAGCGGGGGTTTTTCACCACGGGTCCCGCACGGCAAGGTATGCAGGGTAATCTGCCGCCTGAAGCACAGGAGAAGCTCGAGGAACTGCAGGACCTACAGGAGAAGGCCCAGCAGGTCGCCGCGCAGAAACAGCAGGCCGAGACCCAGCTCCAGGAGGCCGAGACGGCCCTCGAGGAGCTCGAGAACATCGACGAGGACGCCGGCATGTACCGCCGCGTCGGCGAGCTGCTCGTCCAGACGGAGTACGGCGAGGCCCAGGACGACCTCGAGGAGAAGGTCGACAGCCTCGAAGTGCGCGTCGAGACGCTGGAGAAGCAGGAGGAGCGCGTCCAGGAGCAGTTCGAGGAGCTCCAGACCGAACTCCAGAACATGCTCCAGGGCGGCGGCGCGGGCGGTCCGGGCGGCATGGGCGGCCCGGGTGCCGGCGGCGCGTAGATGCCGACCGACGACGCGGCGGCCGACGGGGACGCCGACCCGACGGACGAGGAGGTCGTCCAGACCGCGGCCGAGGCCGCCGAAACCGTCGTCTTCTCGCGGTTCGACCGGTCGGCGGTCGACGACCTCGACGTGACCGTCACCTTCGAGGACGGGGTCCTGGAGGTCGACGTGTACCTCAACGCGCCCGACGCCGCGGGCGACCCCGACCGCGTCGCCGACGACGCCGCCCTGGCCGCGCGCGGCGCCGTCGACGACCTGTTCGCGTAACCCGGCCGGTCCTCGGCCGGCGACGCTCGCTCCGGTAGTGACGACGCTGGCTCGCCCAGTGGCGACGCTTGCCAGTGGAATCGCTGTCCGACTATCCACGAATGCCGCTCGCGACGCCGTGGGGCTACGCCATGTAGTGCTGCTCACGACGCCGTCGCTCGACACGAAGCCACTGCTCGGCGAATCCGGCCGGCGTCATACGGATGATTGCAAGCGTTTACCGGGTCGACCGCACGCGGTCGTGCGGTCGATCCCGGACTGTCTTGCAATCATCCGTATCAGTCGTGGTCGACCTCGGCGACCGCGGGGTCGTCGTCGACCACGCGGTCCCCGACGAAGCCCGAGCGGAAGGCGATCCAGGCGAGCGCGCTCATGAAGAGGATGGGCGGGAGGATCATGAAGCCCCACAGCGGGTTGATCCCCCACCCCAGCAGGAGGAGCACGTCCGCCACCCCGAGCAGGAGGAAGGGCAACACCGCCAGCGCCGCCCGCTTCCGGTTGTACCCCCCCTCGTCGGTCTCGGCCATACCCGGCCTTGGGTACCCACCGCAAAAAGCGACGCGCTCTCGCGCGCGGCGGCGTCCGTCCGGCGGGACGAACCGGCGGGACGAGCGAGCAGTTAACAGGCTCCGGTCGGAAGGGTGGCCAACGCATGACGGGGACCGGACCGGGTCGGCGCGGGCGACGGCTCGGGCAGTTCGTCGCGGCCGCGCTCGCGCTCGCGGCCGTCGCCGGGCGCGCGGCCGCCCACTCGGGGTCGCTGGGCGGGTCGGTCGCCTCGGCGACGGTGCCGACGTGGCTGACCATTCTCACGGGCGGTGTCGTCGTCGGTGGCTCCTTCCTGTTCACGACGCTGCTCACGGACCACGACGCGATGCGCGGGGTGAACTGGTGGCGTCTCGCCCTCCCGGCGCCCGCCCGGATCCGTCGGACGGTCGTCCCGTTCGCCCGCGCGCTCTCGGTGGGCGTGCTCCTCCTGGTGGTGGCGACCGGGTTCGTCGGCCCGCGCGAGGGCGTCCGGAACTTCGCGCTCCTCGTGGTGTGGGTCGGCTGGTGGGCGGGCTACACGGCGACGACCTACCTCGTCGGGAACACCTGGCCCGCGCTGAACCCCTGGCGCGCGCCGCTCGCGGCGGCCCGGTGGGTCCGCGCCAGCCCCGACGAGCGCGGCGGTGACGCCGACGAGGGAGACGATACCGACGGCTCCGTCGTCGGCGGCGTCTCGCTCCCGGCCTCGTGGGGCCGCTGGCCGGCGGTCGGCGGGCTACTCGCGCTGGTCTGGCTGGAGGTCGTCAGCCCGGTCGGCGAGAACTCGCGACTGCTCGCGGGCGTCGTGGTGGCGTACACGCTGGCGACCGTCGCCGGGTCGCTGCTCGTCGGTGAGTCGTGGTTCGACCGCGTCGACCCGATCAGTAGTGTCTTCGCCGCGTACGGACGCGTCGCACCGCTCCAGCGCGACGCCGACGGCTCGCTCGCCGTCCGGTTGCCCGGGACGGCGCTGACGGAGGATCCCCTCCCGGACCGGCCCGGCGAGGTCGCCTTCGTCGTCGCCCTGCTGTGGGTGACGACCTACGACGGCCTCGTCGCGACGCCGGCCTGGGCGGCGGCCGTCGAGCCCGTCGTCGCCCTCGGCGTCCCGGGTCTCGCCGTCTACGCCGCGGTCCTGCTGGCCGGGTTCGGCCTGTTCCTCGGCGTCTACCGGCTGGCCGCGCGGCGAGTGCGGACGAGCGCCGACACCTACGTCACCGCGCGGGCCATCGAGCGGTGGTTCGCGCCCGCCCTGCTGCCCATCGCCGCCGGCTACCACCTCGCGCACTTCCTGGGCTACTTCCTCGGGCTCGCGCCCGCGCTCGCCGCGGTCGCCGCGAGCCCGTTCGCGCCGCCGGCCACGCCGATAGCGCTCGTCCTGCCGGGCTGGTTCGCGTCCGCGAAACTCCTGTTCGTCCTCGGCGGGCACGTCCTGGCCATCTGGGTCGCCCATTCGCTGGCGTTCGAACTGTTTCCAGGTGTTCTGGCCGCCATCCGGAGCCAGTATCCCTCCGTAGTGGTGATGGTCTTTTACACGATGACCTCCCTATGGGTGATCACGCAACCGTACGCGCCGCCGCCGTACGTCTGACCATGCCCGACGACACCGCCGCTCCACCGCACGCCGACCGCGCGCCCGCGCTCCGGCCGAGTCGCGACACCGCGGTCCCCGCCGACGAGGAGCCCGCCGCGACGTGTTCGCACTGTGGCTGTCCGTTCCGGAGCGAACACGCCCGCGACCTCCACGTCGGCGAGCGCCACGACCCGACGCCGGCCGAGCGCGAGCGCTACGAGGCCGCGCTGGAGACCGAGCGCGACGACCTCTGGCTGTTCCACGCCAAGGCTGTCGTCGCGCTGGGCGTCACCTACGCCGCGACCGTCATCCTCTACATGGCCGTCCTCGGCAGTTTCTTCTGACCCGGCGCCGCCGCTCGACGACCGACGGTCGTCCGAAAACAGCGCGTGCGCGACGGCGCGACGGGCGGGAACGGTCCGACGCGCCGGGGGAACGATGGGGACCGCACGGAGCGTGTGACTGCGGTGGGGTGTGCGGCTACAGGTGGAGCGTGTGACTTCGGATGGGTGTGACCGTGGGTGGAGCGTGTGACTGGGCCGCGTCAGCGGGAATCCTTACGGCGCGGGCGTGGCGGTCGCGTTGCCCGTCTCGGCCGGCTCGTCGGCGTCGTCGTCCGGCGTCAGGTCGCTGATCCGCTCGCCGAGCGACTGGGCGCCGTCGACGGCGCCGCCGGCGACGCTCCCGACCGTCTCGTGGATGTCGCTCACGAAGTCGGGCACCTGCGCGGGCACGTCGACGGGCGGTCCCTGGCTCCCGCTGGCGGCGTCGGCCGCGCCCGCGGCGGGCACGTTCGAGGGCGGCCCGCGGCGAGCGTCGGAGTCGTTCTCGTCCGCCTCGGAGTCGTTCGCGTCGTCGGCCGCGGACCCGTTCTCGGCTGCCTCGTCCGCGTCGTCCTGTGCGTGGTCGTCTGCCTGTGCGGTCCCGTCCTGCGCGTGGTCGGGTGCGTTGCCCGGCATCGCCACGGCTGCGCCGGTCGCGACCAGCAGGACGCTCGCGAACACTGCGGCGAGTTTGAGTTTCATTTCTATCTGCGTCCACTCGCTCCGTGGACGGCGGACCCCTTGAAGGGGGCAAGCGCTCGCCCCGGATTTGGCCGGTTTTGAGCCGGTTTGTCTCGGTTTGTTCCCGGTCAGAACCCGGTTTCAGAGGGATTAGATCGGCGATCCGGGGGAGCGACCGGAACCGGCGGTAGACCCCTCTGTCCACGGGCCGCGCGCGCTCGTCCGGCTGCTCGTCGGGGGTGGCACGGCCCCCGGGGGACCGCGCAAGCAGTCAGCAGACCTGCCACCCGCCGTCGACGTGGAGGAGTTCGCCGGTCGTGTAGCCGGCGGCGTCGCTGGCGAGGTAACAGATGGCCGGGGCCACGTCCGCCGGGACGCCCGCGCGCCCCATCGGGATGTCCTTGAGGAAGCCGTCCTCGCCGCCGCCGGCCGACTGCTTGGCCTCCTCGGTCCACCCTTCGAGGAACTCGGTGGCGATCTGGCCCGGCGCGACGGCGTTGACCCGGATCCCCGACTCGGCCAGGTCGAGGGCGGCGCCGCGGGTGAGCATCCGCACGGCGCCCTTGGTCGCGTCGTAGCCCACCTGGCCGTGCTGGGCGAGCGAGGAGCTGATCGAGGCGGTGTTGACGACGGCACCGGGCTCGTCGCGCTCGATCATGTCGCGGGCGGCGACCTGCGTGCCGAGGAAGACGCCGCGGACGTTGACCCCGAACATGGCGTCGAGGTCGGCGGCGTCGAGGTCGGTGACCGACCCGCCGCGGAACAGCCCGGCGTTGTTGACCATCACGTCGACGCCGCCGAGTTCGCGGACCGCCGCGACGACGCTCTCGACCTCGTTCCGGTCGCTCACGTCCGTCTCGACGAACTCGGCGTCGCCGCCCGACGCCTCGATGCGTTCGTCGGTCGGCGTCTCGGCGTCGAGGTCCTTGGGCTCGCGGCGCACGTCGGCGACGACCACGGTCGCGCCAGCCTCGGCGAAGTCCAGGGCCGTGGCGCGGCCGATGCCGGAGCTGCCGCCGGTGACGATGACCACCTCGTCGCTGAAGTCGAAGGTCGCGGTTCCCATGGTCGAGCTGTCGGCCGAGCGGGACAAAACCCCACCGGCGGCCCGCTCGCGGGGTCGCCTCGCGGTCCTCGGGGTCCCGGCGGGTCCGACCCGCCTGTCCTTCGGGAATCGCCACAAGGCTCTTTCGGGACGCGCTCCCACGGACGAGTATGCAGGAGGCCTGGATCCAGCTCCAGTGTCCCGAATGCGGCGAACAGTGGGAAGCCAACCCCGCCGACCTCCCCGAACCGGACGCGGAGTTCGGGTGCAAGGACTGCGAGGAACGGCGCCCCCTCTCGGAGTTCACCAAGACCGCCCGCGACTTCGAGATCCTGGAGGAGTTCCACGGGAGCTAGGGACCGCGCCGCGACCGCGGTCGACCCCCGCCCGCGGCCGTCGCCCGCTCTCGCCCGTGCTAGCCGGCCCCACGCGGCCGAAACGCTTAGGCGCGCTCGCCCGGACGCTCGACCGCATGGGCGAGTTCGACGCCGTCTGTTTCGACCTCGACAGCACGCTCTGCGTCGCCGAGCAGTCCGACGCCGAGATCCACGCCGCCGTCTTCGACCGCGTCGGCCTCGACCCCCTGTTCTCGCCCGCCGACGTGCGCGCCGTCGACGCGACGGACCTGCCGACCGCCCACTCCGACCGGGAGTTCTACGAGCACCTCTACCGGGCGGTCTGCGCCGACGTGGGCGCCGACCGGGCCCACGCCCCCGAACTGGCCGAGGCGACCGTCGAGGTGGTCGACGAGAC
Source organism: Halosimplex halophilum (assembly GCF_004698125.1). Classification (NCBI taxonomy): domain Archaea; kingdom Methanobacteriati; phylum Methanobacteriota; class Halobacteria; order Halobacteriales; family Haloarculaceae; genus Halosimplex; species Halosimplex halophilum. The sequence continues at coordinate 1,422,734 of NZ_ML214297.1, read as the reverse complement.
CGCCGTGAGCTTCCGCGAGGGAGCCCGCGAGGCGCTCGACCACGTTCGGGAGCGCCACGAGGTCGGCCTCGTGACGAACGGCGGCGAGGCGACCCAGACCGCGAAGCTGGAGCGGCTGGGGGTCGCCGACGCCTTCGACGCGACCGTCTTCTGCGACCCCGCGAACGGGGTGGAGCCGAAACCCGACACCGAACCGTTCGAGCGAGTGCTGGCCGACCTCGACGCCCCGGCCGGTCGAACCCTCTACGTCGGCGACAGCCACGGCGCGGACGTGGTCGGCGCGCACGCGGCGGGACTGCACTCGGCGTGGGTGCCGCTGGTCCGCCACGACGCCGCGCCGCCCGCCGATCCCGACCCCGCGCCGACCCACCGGCTGGACGGGATGGCCGAGCTACCGGACGTGCTCTGAAACCGGGGTTCCGTCGCCCGCGCCGACCAGTTCGAACCGGACCGCGAGCGCCGGCGGCCCGTCGTAGACGAAGCGGTACTCGCCCGCCGGGAGCGCCTCGCAGACGACGAACTTCCCGGCCGAGAAGCCCGCGGCGCTCGCGCGGAACGACCACTCGAAGCCCTCGCCGGGGTCGTGGACGTGAGCGGTGGCGTTGAACCCGCCGCGACCCGCGGGGAACCGCGTGACCGTCCGCCACGCCTCGCCGTCCAGCCGCTGGAGCGCGTAGCGGTGGCGGGTGCCGGTCGACCGTTCCCCGTCCGCGACGTTCGTCAGTTCGAACTCGACGGCGTCGCCGCGCTCGACGACCCGCTCGCTCGCGGTCAGGTCGAAGCCGTCCGCCCCCGCTGGGAGACCGCCGCTCGACCCGATCCGGGGCGCGGTTTCGCCTCCCGAACAGTCCGGCGGGGTTCCGACGGACGGCGTCGGTGTCTCAGCGGACGCCGCCGCGGTCCCGCCGGCGGTCGCCGCTGTCGCGTCGCTTCCCGAGTTGGCCACGGCGGTCCCGGAGGCCAGCCCCTCGGGGACCGAACCTGTCCCGAGACAGCCGGCGAGCGACGCTCCTGCGAGCAGTGCGACCGCCGCGACCGTGCGGGTTCCGTCGCGCATGGCCGGTCCGACGGCCGGGGAGTACCTCAACGTCCGGTGAACTAAAACGGCGATTTACGCGGTGGGCACGTTCAAGGTGGCGGGCGCCGTCGGCCCGCGTATCGTGAACGCGAGGGGAGTCGAGCCGTGAGGAGCATCTTCCCGCTGCGGTCCGAGCCCGACGTGGACGACCGGGAGCCGAAGCTGGTGAACCTCGCCGAGGCCGACGCCGACGAGGTGTTCGACGCCCTGGGGTCGGAGACGGCCCGCTCGCTGCTGCTCGAACTGCACGACGAACCCCGGCCGGCCTCCGAGCTCGCCGAGGCGGTCGACACCAGCGTCCAGAACGTCCAGTACCACCTGACGAAACTCGAAGCCGCGGACCTCGTCGAGGGCGTCGACACCTGGTACTCAGAGAGCGGGTCGGAGATGACGGTCTACGCGCCCGCCGACGAGTCGCTGGTGCTATTTGCGGGCGAGGACCCGAAGTCGTCGCTGCGCCGGCTGCTGGAGCGGCTGGTCGGCGCCGCGGGCGCGCTGGCCGTCGGCGCCGTCGCCGTCGCGCTCGCAGTGGGCGGTCGCGAGGGGACCGAGCCGACGGTTAACGCGACGACAAACATGAGCGGGCCGCCCGTGGGACCGACCGGCGCCGGGACCGACCCGCTGGTCGCCGCCGGCGCCTTCCTCGCGGGCGGCCTGTTCGTCCTCGCGGTGCTGGTCGTCGTCGAGCGACTGTGAGAGAACGGCGAGTCGAGGTCGAAACCGTCGTCTGCGTCAGGCCTCGACGGGGAGGCCGGCCCGTTCGGCGGCCTCCTCGGCGCCGGCGTCGTCGTGGAGGACGGCCGCGACGGCGCGGGTGATGGCCTCGGGGTCGTCGTGCTGGAAGATCGACCGGCCCATCGAGACGCCGTCCGCGCCGGCGTCGACGGCGCCGCGGACCATCGAGAGGGTCTCGCGGTCGGTGCCCTTCGAGCCGCCGGCGATGACGACCGGGAGGGCGGTCGACTCGACGACGCGACCGAACGTCTCGGCGGAGCCGCTGTAGGCGGTCTTGACCACGTCGGCGCCCAGTTCTTCCGCGAGGCGGACGGCGTGGCCCAGATCCTCGGCGAACAGCTCGGGGTCGTCGTCGCGCACGTCGTGGCCGCGGGCGTAGGCCATCGCGAGCGTGGGCAGGCCGTAGCGCTCGGCCTCGCTGGTGACCTCGGCGAGCTCCGAGATCTGGTCCGGTTCGTGCTCGCTGCCGACGTTGATGTGGAAGGAGACGGCGTCGGCGCCCGCGCGGATGGCGTCCTCGACGGTGCCGGTCGGTCGCTTGTCGCTCTCGTCGGGGCCGATGCTGGTCGAGCCGTTGAGGTGGACGATGTAGCCCGCGTCGTTGGTGTTCGGGTGGACGCGGTCGGCGACGCCGCGCTGGGTGAGCACGGCGTCTGCGCCGCCGCGCGTGACGGCGTCGACGGTCGATTCGATGTCGACGAGGCCCTTGACGGCCCCCAGTGTGATCCCGTGGTCCATCGGGACGATCAGGTGCCGGCCCGCTGTCCCGATGCGGGCGAGGCGCGCGTCTTTCCCTGCGGTCATGTTGTGTGAGGGTGTGGCAAGTACGGTTATGTGCGTTCCGGTTGCGGACGGTACTGCGAGTCAGTCGGACCGTTCGGCGGCGGCCCGCTCGGCGCCGGCCAGCGCGCCCTCCTTGAGTTCGCGGGCCTTCGATTCGAGCCGCTGGACGGTCTCGGGGAACGGCTGGTCCACGTCGGGGTCGGCGCCGTCGGCGACGATGTCGACCAAGGCGGAGCCGACGATGACCCCGTCGGCGCCCGCGGCGACGATGCGCTCGGCGTGCTCGCCGGTCTTGATGCCGAACCCGACGGCCTTGGGAACCGCCCAGTCGTCGACGCGGGCCAGCGACTCTTCGGTCTGATCCGACACGTCGTCGCGGGCGCCGGTCACGCCCAGCCGCGCCTGCACGTAGACGTACCCCGAGACGTGCTCGCGCATCCGCTCCAGGCGCTCGCCTTTCGTCGTCGGCGCGATGATGAACACGAGGTCCTGGCCGAACTCGTCGCAGGCCTCCCGGAGCGGCCCCGCTTCCTCGGCGGGCAGGTCGACGACGACGAACCCCTCGATGCCGACCTCGCTGGCCCGCCGGGCGAACGCCCGCGGCCCCGTCTCCCCGGTCTCGGGGTGAGTGTACTGGGCGATGAGGTTGTAGTAGGTCATGCAGACCAGCGGCACGTCCACGTCCAGATCCTCGACGAACTCGAAGTACCGGTCGGGGGTCATCCCGCCCTCCAGCGAGCGGACGACGGCCTCCTGGATGGTCGACCCCTCCGCGATGGGCTCGGAGAACGGCAGGCCGAGTTCGATTACGTCGGCGCCGCCCCGCTCTAAGGCCTCGACGTACTCCAGCGACTCCTCGTAGGTGGGGTCGCCCGCGGCGACGTAGGGGACGAACGCGGGCTCGTCGGCGAAGACGCGTTCGAGTCCCATCAGAGGTCACCCCCGCTGCCCGCGGCGTCGCGCAGCACCGACATGTCCGGCGCCACGTCGAGGTCGCGCTTCTCGGTCTCCTCCAGCACGGTCTCCAGGTCCTTGTCGCCGCGGCCGGAGACGTTGACGATCACGAGGTCGCCGAGTTCGTCGTGGTGTTCCTTCAGGTAGCCGAACGCGTGGGCCGTCTCCAGCGCCGGGATGACGCCCTCGTCCTGCGAGAGCCGGTGGAACGCCTCCAGCGCGCTGTCGTCGTCGACGTTGACCGCGTCGACCCGGTCCTCGTCGACGAGGTGGGCCAGCTCGGGGCCGACGCCGGCGTAGTCCAGCCCGGCCGACACCGAGTGGGACTCCATGATCTGCCCGTGGGAGTCCTGCAGGAGTTTCGTGCGCGCGCCGTGGAGGACGCCCTCGTCGCCGGTCGACAGCGACGCCGAGTTGGGCGCGACCCCCTCCGCCTCGTCTACCTCCAGGGAGGACCCGCCGGCCTCGACTGCGTAGAGGCCCACGTCCTCGTCGTCGACGAAGTGGTGGAACGTGCCCATCGTGTTCGACCCGCCGCCGGCGCAGGCCAGGACCGAATCGGGCAGTCGGCCGGCCTTCTCCTGGACCTGTTCGCGGGCCTCCTCGGAGATGACCGCCTGGAAGTCCCGGACCATCGCCGGGAACGGGGCGGGGCCGACCACGCTCCCGATGACGTAGTGGGTCGTCTCGACGGTGGTCGCCCAGTCGCGCATCGTCTCCGAGATGGCCTCCTTCAGCGTCCCGCGGCCGGTCGTGACGGGGTTGACCTCGGCGCCGTTGATCTTCATCCGGAAGACGTTGGGGCGCTGGCGCCGGATGTCCGTCTCGCCCATGTAGATCTCGCAGGGCATGTCGAGGTGCGCGGCGGCCATCGCCGTCGCCGTCCCGTGCTGGCCGGCGCCCGTCTCGGCGATGATCCGCTCTTTGCCCATGTACTTCGCAAGCAGCACCTGCCCGAGGGCGTTGTTGAGCTTGTGCGCGCCGCCGTGGAGCAGGTCCTCGCGCTTGAGGTAGACCTCGGTGTCGTAGCGGTCCGACAGCGACTCCGCGTGCTGGAGCGGCAGCGGCCGCCCGCCGAAGTCGGCGAGTCGCCGCCGGAACTCGTCCATGAACCCGTCCTCGTTGTCGAGGACGTACCGCTCGTAGGCCTCGGTGAGCTCTTCGATGGCCGGCATCAGCGACTCCGGCACGAACTGTCCGCCGTACTCGCCGAACGTCTCGTCTGTGCTCATGATTGTGTGTCCGCCTCCGCCTGATTCTCCGCGGTCGTGTCCGATCCCGCCGCCGCGAGGCGCCGGGTGTTGGCCGCCACGTCGCTACCGCCCGCGGCGTCCATGATCGCCGACCCCACCAGCAGGGCGTCGGCGCCCGCCTCGCGCATCCGAACCGCGTCGTTCGTCGTCGCTATGCCGCTCTCCGCAATGAGGGTGACGTTTTCCGGCACCTCGGGCGCGACTGCCTCGAACGTCGCCAGGTCGACCTCCAGCTTCGCGAGGTCGCGGTTGTTCACGCCGATGATCTCCGCGCCCGCTTCGAGGGCTCGCTCGACCTCCGCGGCGGTGTGTGTCTCGACGAGCACCTGGAAACCCCGCTCGCGCGCCGCGGCCAGCAGGTCCGCCAGGTCGTCGGTCCCCTCCTCGTCGAGGAAGCGGACGATCAGCAGGACCACGTCCGCCTCGACGGCGTCGAGCTGTGCCTCGCGGACGACGAAGTCCTTCCGCAGGACCGGCACGTCCACCGCCGCGCGGACCCGTTCGAGCGCGTCGGTCGACCCCCCGAAGTGCTCGGGCTCGGTCAGCACCGACAGCGCCGCCGCGCCGCCCGCGACCATCGACTCGGCCAGCTCGACCGGGTCGTCGGTCCGCTCGCCGTCGGTCGTCGGGCTCGTCGGCTTGACCTCCGCGACCAGCGGGACGCGCCCGTCGGCCTCGGCCCGTTCGAGCGCCGCCGGCAGCGACCGGGCGTCCACCTCGACCCGCTCGCCGTCCGCGCCCTCCCGCGCCGCCGCGCGCTCGCGGGCCGCGTCGAGTATCGACCGCACCTTCGGTGCGATCCCATCATCAGTACTCATTGATGTCCACTAACGGACAGAGTTGTACATAAGGTTTGCGTCACGGGGACGACGGCGGTGTTCGAGGCGGTGGAGGTGTAGCGGCTGCGGTGCGGTTGGCGCGCGCTGGAGCGCGCGTTCATGCGCGCGACGGTAGCCGCGCGAGGGATTCGCGACTCGTGTGTCGCGAATCGGCTGGGGAGGCTCGTGGCCGTCTGCGGTGCTGTGCGGTTGCTGTGTCGTGCGGTTGCGGTTCCTGGTGGACTGAAAGGGCGAGGCGCGCTCGCGCCGATAGTCGCCTGAGCGGGCACTATCCGCGCGGGCGGTGCCGAGAGCGCGGATATCCCGCTCAGCGACCGCGAGCGCGGCGAGGGCTTTCAGCACTCGCTGTCGAGTGCAGTCGATCCAACTCTGAGCGTGCGCGGCGAGGGCTTTCAGCACTCGCTGTCGAGTGCAGTCGATCCAACTCTGAGCGAGCGCGGCGGGGGCTCTCATCGCTTGCTGTCCCAGGTAGTCGATTCGATCCAGAGCGAGCCTGTCGAGGGCTTTCACCGCTCACCGTCGAGTACGGTCACAGTCACCGGTCCTCCCGAACCAGATCGGCAAGAACTGGCCGAAACAGCCACACGAGACCCGATCGAAGTCGCTCAGTCACCACCGAAGGGGCGCCAGACCAGCAGCGCCACGGTGGCGACGAAGACGACGGTGGAGATGCCGTACGAGCCCGCCGAGACCGCGGCGGCGATGCCGGAGCCGCTGCCGACCACGCCCGTCGCGATCGACGCGAGCACCGGCCAGCTACAGGAGACGCAGGACAGCAGCCCCAGCACGCCGGTCACCGCCGAGCCGGCGGCGTCGAGGACGGTGGCGTACACGAGGTAGGCGAGCGTGAGGTAGCCGACCACCTTGTAGGGGATCAGCACCAGCGAGACGCCCATCCCGTTGTAGGTGACGGCCGGCGCCCAGCCCGGCGGGAGACTCGTCAGCGCGACGCCGAGGCCGAGCGACCCGTGGCCGGGGCCGACCAGCCCGCCGGTGTAGGCGAGGACGCCGAAGTAGCCGACGGCGAGTGCGGCGGCGACGGCGCGGTTGCGCCGGGACGCGGACGCGATGTCCGTCCGCGCGACCGCCCATATCGAGGCGTTGATCCAGACGAACGGGTAGACCCACAGGCGCAGCCCCCGCGCCGAGAGCAGGTCGGCCGACCCGAGCGCCGCGTAGGCCAGCAGGAGGAGCAGTTCGGTGTTGACGAGCAGGGCGCCCCACAGCAGCGTCGCGCGGCGGGGACGGAAGCGGTCGGCCAGGGAAGTAGTATCGACGGTAGCCATGGGTCAGACCGCCAGGGCGTCGACGACGATGGCGACCAGCAGCGCCCCGAGGTAGGCGTTGGAGGCGTGGAACGCGCGGAACGCCGCCGACTCGGTGCGCTCGCGGTGCAGCCGGAGGACCGCCCAGAGGAAGACGCCGCCGAAGACGCAGGTCGTCGCCGCGTACACCCACCCGAGCGCGGCCAGCTCCGCGAGCGCGACCGCGGCGACCAGCGTCGCCGCCAGGTAGTAGAGGATGTGCTTGCGGGTCGCGGCCTCGCCGCGGACGACGGGCATCATCGGGAACCCGCCCTTCGCGTAGTCGTCCTTGTACGCCAGCGCGAGGTTGTAGAAGTGCGCGGGCGTCCACAGGAAGATGACCCCCGCCAGCGCCGCGCCGGGGAGGCCGACCTCGCCGGTGACGGCCGCCCAGCCGATCAGCGCCGGGAGCGCGCCGGCGAACCCGCCGATGACCGTGTTCTGGACGGTGTTGGGCTTGAGGACGAGCGTGTAGACGACGCTGTAGAAGAGGATCGCCGACAGGCCGAGCGCGGCCGCGAGGGGGTTCAGCTGGGCGAACACGGCCAGCGAGGCCGCGGCGAGCGTCAGGCCGAACGCGACCGCCCGGCGGACCGGGATCTGGTGGGTCGCGATGGGTCGGTCGGACGTGCGGTCCATCTTCTTGTCCTTCTCGCGTTCGAGGACGTGGTTGAACGTGCCCGAGGCGCCGATGGCGAGGACGCCCCCGCCGAGGGTGAGGACGATCGTCCGCACGGTCAGGTCGGGCGGCCCCGTGGCGGCCAGCGCCATCCCGGCGGCGGCGACGAGACAGAGCAGCCACATCAGCCGCGGTTTCGTGAGCCGGAAGTACGCCGCCGCGGTCGCCGTGACCCGCGTCCGCAGCGGCAGGTCCGCGGGCGCGGTGGTGGGCGCGGGCGCGTCCCCGTCGGGTTCGGCGCCGTCCGCGGCGTCGTCGACGCCGGGTTCGACGGCCCATCCCTCCTCGGGCGCGTCGGGGGTCTCGGGTTCGAGTTCCCACGCGAGCGCGACCACGAGCGCGGTGAACAGGACCATCCCGACGGCGAGGTGGGCGCCGGTCAGCGCGGCGGTCGGGCCGGTCGTGACGACGAGGGCGCCGATGGCGACCTGGACCGGGAACAGGACCAGGGCGAGCGCGAGCGCGGCGAGCACGCGCCCGCGGATCGCGGCGCGGTCGCGGACGGCGGCGACGGCGGCGGCGACGGCGAGGACGCCGACGAGCAGGGCCACGACGCGGTGCCCCCAGGCGACCAGCAGCGCGGGGTCGGCGAGCGTGACCGGGCCGCGACAGACCGGCCACGACGTACACGCGCGGGCGGCGTCGGCGACCGCCGCCGTGGCACCCGCGGCGACGAGCAGGTAGACGCCCATCGCCGTCGCTGCGAGCAGGCTCGGGAACGACGGTCGGGAGGCGCGTCCGAACATGAGAGTCCGCTGTTGCCCCGACTTTGGGGCGTTCGCACTTAGTGTTCGCGCTTCGCGACCGGGACCGCCCGAGGCGGCCGCATACGTTCGGGGAAAGGCCCAGGTACGTCGTCCGGGCAACGTCGGACACCGCGCCGGATTCAGCACGTTAATATGCGGACAATCCCAAGCCGAGATCAATGAAGGGTAAGCGCGTCGCACTCCTGACGCTGTTCGCGGCCGCCCTGGCGGCGGTAGCGGTCGAGCCCGCCGCCGCCCAGTCGGCCGACACGACCACCGAGCGGCTCATCTGGAACCTGAACAACCAGCTCATGTACATCGCCGTCCCGATCACCATCCTCGTGGAGGCGATCCTCTTCTACACCGTCTGGAAGTTCAGGAACAACGAGTCGCCGCTCCCGACCAAGGAGAACCGCCGGCTGGAGATCACCTGGACCGTCGCCACGGCCATCATCCTGCTGTTCGTCGGCGTCGCCTCCTACCAGGTGCTGGCCGACCCGTTCGTCACCGCCACGCCCGACACCGACGTGGACTCCCTGACCGAGGGTGGTGAGGAGGCGCTCGAAGTGCAGGTGACCGCCCAGAAGTACAACTGGCAGTTCGAGTACGCCGAGTCGGGCGTCACGAACGCAAACACGCTGGTCCTGCCGACCGACCGGCCGGTGCGGCTGAACATCACGTCGTCGGACTGGCTGCACGCGTTCCACGCCCCCTCGATGGGACTGAAACAGGACGCGTTCCCCGGCCAGTCGAACTACATCGTCACCGAGGCGACCGACACGGGTGAACACCAGCTCTACTGCGCCGAGTACTGCGGCGTCGGCCACTCCCAGATGCTCGGCACCATCGAGGTGCGCACCCAGGAGGAGTTCCAGACCTGGCTCGACGAGAACGGCGCGGGCGACTCCGGGAACGGGAACGCCACCGCCGACGACGGGACGGCCGCCGTCTCGCCCTGACGGACGCCTCGCCGCCGACTCACTGCGACCGACCCATCGCCCACTCACCGCGGTCGACTCCGACCGCTCGCGACGCCCTCCGTTCTTCGACCGACATCGTTCCCCCGATAGCTCCCCGTTCGACTGGGGGGTCCGGCTGGAGGGCTTTTCAGCCGGCCGCGCGTACGCCCGGCCGATGGAGTACTTCGAGGACCTGACCGTCGGCGACACCGGCGAACACGGCAGCTACGAGGTGACCGCGGCGGAGATCACGGAGTTCGCGGAACGGTACGACCCCCAGCCGTTCCACACCGACCCCGAGGCGGCCGCCGACTCGCCGTTCGGCGGCCTGGTCGCCAGCGGCTGGCACACCGCCGCCGCGACGATGCGGCTGCTCGTCGACGGCCACCTCTCCGACGGCGCGACCCGGGGCGCGCTCGGCGTCGACGAACTCCGGTGGCGCCGCCCGGTCAGGCCCGGCGACGAACTCACGGTGCGGACCGAGATCGTCGACAAGGACGAGTGGGACGACGAATCGGGCCTCGTCTCGGTCCGGGTCACGACCGAGGCCGACGGCGAGGAGGCCCTCTCGATGGTCGGGCTCGTCCTCTACGAGCGGCGGGAGAAGCGGTGACTCGCGGCGGGCGACACGGAGAAGCGCCGCCGGCCCGCGCCGGCGGGAGCGCCGCTCAGTTGCCGGCGACGAGGCCGGGCTCGGGCGCGCCCTCCTGTTCGGTGTAGGCGGCCAGCCGCCGCTCGCCGCGCTCGGTGATCCGGTAGACGGTCTCCGCGGTCACCGGCTCGACCAGCCCGCGCTCGACCAGCCGGTCGATCCGCTCGCGGGCGTAGTCCGTCGGCATCCCCAGACGGTTCGCGACGAGCGGCGCGTACGTCGGCCGCTCATCGGAGAGGTGGTCGAGTATCGCTGCGTCCGCACTGCGGAACCAGTCTGGGTGCTGTGACATCGGTATCCCCGACGTACCATGGTACGTGTTCACATATAACGTTGTCGGCCGCGGGAGCCGGTCGGTGGTCCGAAAGCGAGAGGGTCCGGTCCGGGAGATCGAGACGTGGTACTCGGGCCAACAGAGTGAAACCCGCGGGGTCCCGAGCGTGAGTAGAGCAGTGTCATCGAGCGACCACGGCCGACCGACTGTCCTCGTCGTGGACGACGAGTCCGAGGTAGCGGACGTGCTCGCGCTGAAGGTCCGCGACCGCTACGAGACGCGGGTCGCCTACGGGGGGCGGGAGGCCCTGGAGTCGATAGACGAGGACGTCGACGCGGTCCTGCTCGACCGGCGGATGCCGGAGGTCCACGGCGACGAGGTGCTCGCGGAGATCCGCGAGCGGGGCTACGACTGCGTCGTCGTGATGACGACCGCCGTCGACCCCGACCTGAACATCCTGGAGATGGACTTCGACGACTACCTCGCCAAGCCCATCGAGACCGAGGCGCTGCTGTCGACGCTCGACCAGCAGCTCGACGGCCGGCAGTCGGGCGACCCGAAACTCGAGGAGTTCTTCTCGACCGTCTCGAAGCTCGAGGTGCTCGAATCGGAGCTGACACCGGCGGAGCTGGCCGACAGCGACGAGTACGAGCGCCGCAAGCGCGAGGCCGAGCGGCTGGGCCGGGAACTCCAGGAGAGCCACCCCGACTTCGAGGAGATCGTCGACACCTTCCGCGACATCGGCCGCAACGACTGAGCGTCCGGGTCGGCCGCGACCGTGGTATCCCCGCCGGGGAGGCGGCTGCCTACAGGTCGTCCAGCGCCGCCCGGACCTCGTCCAGGTCGGGCCGGCCCTCGGGGTCGTCGGCGGCCCAGGCGTAGCGGACCGTCGTGGCGGTGTCGACCACGAACACCGCGCGGTTGCACACGTCGCGGTGGCCCGCGAGCTCGTCGAGCCGGACGCCGTAGCGCTCGGCCACGGCCCCGTCGCTGTCGGACAGCAGCGGGAACGGGAGGTCGTGCTCGCGGGCGAGCGCCCGGTGGCTGAACGCGCTGTCGCGGGAGACCCCGAGGACGGTCACGCCGTCGCGGCCGCCGACGCCGTCGTCGTCCCGGAGCGCGCGCAGCAACTCGGTACAGGCCTCGTTGAAGTCGAACAGGTAGAACGCCAGGACGACCGGCCCGTCCCGGGTGTGCTCGGCGAGCATGTACTCGCGGACGACCTCGCCGTCGGTGCCGGGCAGGATGAAATCGGGCGCGGCGGACCCCGCTGTGAGCATTGCTACCCCGTCGGTTCGCGGGCCCGTCGCATAAACGACCCGGGCCGCGTCGCCAAGCGATAGAGCTTTTCCCCGCCGGTCGATAGGCCCCGACAGGATGCTCCAGGGCGCGACGCTGGCGCAGGCAGGGATCGACGCGGCCGCGATCAAACCCGCCGAGGTCGAGGTCGAGCGGGCCCGCGACCTCGCCGTGGAGGCGCTCGCGGTCGACTACGAGGGCCGCGAGCACCTGCCGTCGCCGGAGACGCTCGCCGCGCTCGCCGACGGGAAGGAAGTCCGGGTCACGACGCCCGTCCGCGCCGACGGCTTCGACCCCCTCGGCGACCGGGACCTCGCCGAGTCGCTGCCCGAGTCGGTCCGGCGGGTGCTCGTCGCCGGCCACCCCGCCTACCTCACCGACGCCGAACGCGAGCGGGCGGTCGCGCCCCGCCTCCGCGAGGCCGCGGCCCGCGCGCGGGACCCCTGGGTCGGGACCGAGGGGATCGAGCGGATCGCCCTCGCCGTCGGCGGCACGCAGTTCGAACTCCTCGGACCCGGTACGGACCGCCGCCTCCGCGCGCTCCGGCAGGCGGGCTACGAGGGAGAAGTCGCGCTCTACGCGCCGACCGTCCTGACCGACGAGGAGGACGCCGTCCTCGACGCGCTGGGCGCCTACGCCGCCCGCCGCGGCCCCGTCCGCTCGGCGCTGCCCGACGGCGCGCCGACTGACGCCACCGCCGGGGGACGCGCCCGCGAGGTGCTCTCGCAGGCCGTCCGCGACTACGGCCTCGTCGGCGGCGTCGAGACGGTGGCCGACCGGGTCGACGAACTCCGCGACGCGGGCGCCGACCGGATCGTCGGCTACCCCGCCCGCGGGCTCGACCCGTTCCTGTGACCCGCGTCGCTGTCGTCGGCGGCGGCGCGCTCGGCGTCACCGCCGCCCGCGACCTGGCCGCCCGCGGCGCCGAGGCCGTCCTCTTCGAGCGCGACGACCTCGGTAGCGGCGCCTCCGGCCGCGCGGCCGGCATCGCCTACGACGCGTTCGCGGGGGACACCGACGCCGCCGTCGCCGCCCGCGCGGTCGAGCGCTTCCGGGAGCTGGACGCCGAGGGCACCATCGAGTTCGTCGAACACCCGTACGTCTGGTTCGCCCGCGCGGGCGACGACCGCCACGCCGACGCCGTCCGCGAGAGCGCCCGGCGGATGGGCGCCAACGGCCGCGACGTGGAGACGCTGGATCCCGACGAGTTCGCCGACCGGTTCCCCATGCTCGCCGGCGTCGACGTGGCCGCCGCCGCCCTCGCGCGCGACGCCGGCTACCTCGACCCCGCCGCGTACGTCGCCGCGATGGGCGAGCGCGCGGTGTCGGCCGGCGCCGACCTCCGGACGGGGAGCCCCGCCCGACTCGCCGACGACGGGACGGCCGTCGAGACGCCCGCCGGGACCGAGCGGTTCGACGCCGTCCTCGTCGCCGCGGGCGCCCACACGAAGCGCCTGCTCGCCGGGGTCGACGCGCCGATCCCGATGAAACCCTACCGCGTGCAGGCGCTCGTGACCGACCCCGGCGACGGGAGCGAGCGGGTGCCGACCTGCTACGACGCGACGGCGGGCCGCTACGCCCGACCCCGCGAGGGCGGCCTGCTCGTCGGCGACGGCACCCAGGAACGGGAGTTCGACCCCGACGACTACGACGAGTCCGCGGACCCCGACTTCGAGCGGGCGTCGCTCGACTGGCTGGGCGAGGTCTGTCGCGACGGGGTCGGCCCCGTCACCACCGACGACCTCGCCGTTCGCCGGTCGTGGGCCGGGCTCTGCACCGCGACGCCCGACCGGGACCCGCTGCTGGGCGAGATCCGCGAGGACCTGTACGTCGCCACCGGCTGGCACGGCCACGGGTTCATGCGCGCGCCGGCGCTGGGCGAGCGAGTCGCCGACCAGATCCTCGGCGGCGACGGTATCGCTCCCTTCGACCCGAACCGCTTCGACGGCGACGAGGACTTCGACGTGGTCGAGGGGATGACCGTCGACGAGTGAGGAGGGGACCGCGACTGGACCGCACCGCGGCGAAAGCGCGTCGTTACTGTTCGTCGTCGCTGTCGTCGGCGTCGCCGGTGTCGTCGTCCTCGGTGGCTTCCGCCCCGGCGTCCAGTTCGTCGGCGTCGGCCTCGTCGTCGACCTCGGTGACCTCGTCGGCCTCCAGCGCCTCGTCGGTGTCGGGATCGACGGGTTCGGCCTTCGGGATACGCACTTCGAGCGTGCCGTTCTCCCGCAGCGTCGCGGTGGCCTCGTCGGCGTCGACGCGGGCCTCGGCGGGGAGTTCGACGTGGCCGTCCAGCGCCAGCCCGCGGCCGGGGTAGCGCATCTCGAAGCCCTCGTGGAACCCGCGGAACCGGTCGATGCGGACCTCCACGAGCCCCGAGTCGAACTGCACCTGCACGTCCGAGGTCTGGGCGCCCGGCGCGTCGAACACCGCGAGGTAGGCGTCGTCGCTCTCCAGCAGGTCGACCGGCAGCGGCGTCCGCTCCTGGGCGCGGCCCATCGCCCGCCCGACGTTCTCCAGCACGGTGTTGCCCAGCGACTCGCCGATGTCACGCAGCGTGTTCATACCCGCCGGTTGGGGCGGTACGGCCTTCAGGATTGTGCCCGCGGCGTCGGGACAGAAGGAGGTCGGCGCCGACCCGCGGACGCCCGCGGGCCGCTACAGCTCGATCTCTTCGAGGCAGTCGGTGCCGCCGCAGACCGGACAGGACAGGTCGGAGACGCCGTGGTCGTCGGGCACGTCGTAGGTGTAGTGGTTCTCGAACATGTCGAGGAAGCAGTCCTCGTCCGTGCACTTGACTTCCTTCGTCGGTGGCATACCCGCGGGTTCGGACGGCCGACGGATACTGTTTTCGACCACCGGGTCGTGGAACGGCGGTTCCGGGAAGCCGAACCTTCATATCGAAAGAGTGAGAGTCGGGTGGTATGGGTTCGCGTGTCCTGGGCGTCGATTTCAGCGGGGCGGGCGACGCGGGGCGCTCGCTGTGGCTGACGGAGGCGCGGTCGACGGGGGAGGGACTGGTCGTCGAGGACTGCTACAGCGCGGCCGACGAGTGGGGGGTTGACCGCGAGCGCGCCCACGCCGGCCTCCGCGAGCGGGCGACCGAGTTCTCGGTCGTCGGGCTCGATTTCCCCTTCAGTCTCCCGCAGGCACTGCTCGACGAACACTGCGGCGGCACCTGGCGCGGCCTGGTCGCGTGGCTGACCGGCGACGGGCCGGGCGATCCCGACAGCTTCGCCTCGACCTGCCGGTCGACCGCCCGGGCCTACACGGGCGACGGCACCGCGCAACTGCGCCGGGAGACGGACCTCCGGCGCGCGGCGCTGTGTCCCTACGACTCCATCGTCCAGTACCAGACCTTCCACGGGGTCCGCAACGTCCTCGCGGGGCTGGCCGACGACCCCGACGCCGCCGTCCTGCCGATGCAGTCGGGGCCGGCGGCCACCCGCGTCGTCGAGGTGTACCCCGCGGCCACCTTCGGCTGGCTCGGACTCTACCGCGAGGGGTACAAGGGCGACCACCGCCAGCGCCGCGCGACCAACCTCGAAGGCATCGAGGCCTGCAGCGTCGACATCGGCGCGTTCCGCGACACCTACGAGTCGAGCCACGACGCGCTCGACAGCCTCGCCGCGGCCGTCTCGGCCGGCCGTGTCGGCGCCGACCCGCCCCGCCACGGCCCCCGCGAGGAGGGCCACATCTACGTCTAGCCCGCCGACACGCCGACCGGCGGCGGCCCTTCCTCAGGCGTGTTTCGGCAGCGTGACGGTGAACACCGACCCCGTCGGATCGTTGTCGTCCACCTCGATCTCGCCGCCGTACTGGTCGACGAGCGTGTGCGCCAGGTAGAGCCCGATGCCGGTGCCGGGGCTCTCCGGCCCCATCTCCCCTTTCCCGAAGACGGCGTCTTTCTGCGAGTCGGGGATGCCCGGGCCGTTGTCGGCCACGCGGACGGTGACCACGGTCGCCGACTCCTCGACGCCGACGCTGACCCGGGGGTCGGCGCCGTCGTTGTGGCGGGCGGCGTTGCTCAGCAGGTTGCCGAACACCGACGAGAGCAACTCGTTGGCCCGGACCGAGACGCGGGGGACCTCGCCGTCGACCGAGACGGTCAGGTCGTCGTGGCGGCGGTCGGCCTTCTCGATCTCGTCTTCGAGGATCTGTCCGAGGTCGACGCCGGTCAGCGTGAACTCGCCGTCGCCGCCGATACTGTCGACGAAGTCGCGGGCGATCGTCGTCAGCTCGTCGATGTGGTCGCAGGTCCCCTGGATCCGCTCGACGTACTCCCGGCCGTCCCCGTCGTCGACGTACTGGTCGATCCCGTCGGCCCAGGCCAGCAGCAGCTGGATGTCGTTGTTGATGTCGTGGCGGACCAGCCGGTTGATGACCGCCAGTTCCTCCGTTCGGGTCTCCAGCTCGCGCTCGCGGCGCTTCTGCTCGGTGATATCGCGGGTGATGAGCTGGAAGGAGTCGGCCTCGCTGCCGACGCTGACCGGCGCGGCGACGTTGTGGAAGTGCCGGACGCCGAAGCTGTCCTGGAAGGTGACGGCCGACCCCGCGGTGAGCGCCCGCCGCCCGTGTTCGATGCGGCCGGCGGCCGTCTCCGTCGGCAGCACGTCCGAGAGGTGCGTCCCGGTCAGCTCCGAGCGGGTGGTGTCGAACGAGCGGGCGGCCGCCTCGTTGGCGGCCGTGATCGTCCCGTCGACGGCGACCTGCGTGATCTCGTCGGGCGTGTTGTTGACCAGCAGCTCGTACTTCTCGTTGGCCCGGCGCTGTGCGACGACGTTCTCGATGCGGTTGGCCAGCAGCTGCAGCTGCCCCTCCTCGGCGATGTCGTCCTTCCGGAGGTAGTCGTCGACGCCCGCGCCGATCGCCCGGCTGGCCGTCCGCTCGTCGCCCTGTCCGGTCAGGAGGATGAAGGGGAGGCCGTACTCCTCGTCGACGCGCTCGTACAGTTCCAGCCCGTTCAGTCCGGGCATCTCGAAGTCGCTGACGACGCAGTCGACCGACCGCTCGTCGAGGGTCTCCAGGGCCTCCTCGGCGTCCTCGGCCTTCCACACGGAGATGTCCGCCGCCTCCCCCAGCCGGTCGGAGACGATCGTGCGGAAGAAGCCGCTGTCGTCGACGAGCAGCACGTCGATCGACGACGTATCCATCATACCGGAGCGTCGCCGACCGTGGTGTTATAGCTGACTCCCGGATTTTCGCCGGCGATAATCGAAGCCGGGCGTCTGTCCCGGTCCGGCGGACGGGCCGCACAGAAGCGCCCGAACCGGCGCCGCTGACTGCAAGCCCGGGATATTTCAGTCCGGAGCCGTACTCGCTCGCATGAGCGACGAACACGGGGGGTTCGAGGGGGTCAGGGAGAACCTCGACGGGAACCCGATGTGGCAGCTGCTGGGGTACGCGAAGCCGTACTGGGTCCGGCTGACCGCCGGCGTCCTCGCCTCCTTTCTGACGCGGTTCGCGCGGCTCGTCCCGCCGATCGTCGTCGGGGCTGCCATCGACCGCGTCATCCGCGGCTCCGGCGATCCCGGCCTCCTGACGACGGTCGGGTTACTCCCCGGCGGAACCATCGAGGGCGAAGCCGCGCGGATGGCCCTGCTCCAGCGGCTGGTCGTCATCGCGGCGCTCGCCTATCTGGTCCGGTCGGTGTTCCGATTCGTCTCGAGGTACCTCCTCCAGTCCACGGCGCAGAAAGTTCAGCGCGACCTGCGTAACGACACGTACGACCACCTGCAACACCTCTCGATGGGCTTCTTCGCCGACCACCAGACCGGCGGGATGATGTCCATCCTCAACAGCGACATCAACCGGCTGGAGGCGTTCCTCAACACGGAGTTCCGGCAGATGATTCGCGTGGCCGCCACCGTCGGCGGGATCTCGTTCGTCCTCTACTTCTACTACTCGCAGAAGCTCGCGCTGATCGCGCTCGCGCCGGTCCCGGTCATCGGCGTCGCGAGCTACGTCTTCCTCAGCCGGATCGAACCCCGATACAAGTCGATCCGCGAGACGGTCGCCCGACTCAACACTCGACTCGAGAACAACCTGAGCGGCGCCGCGGTGATCAAGGCCTTCGACCGCTACGAGTTCGAACACGACCGCGTCGCCGCCCAGAGCGAGACCTATCACGACGAGAAGGTCGACGCCCTGCGCATCCGGCGGGGCTTTTTCGCGGCGCTCCGACTCGTCACCGGCGTCGTCTTCGTCGTCGCCCTGTTCGTCGCCGGCAGCGACATCATCGTCGACCGCCCCGGTGCGCTCTCGGCCGGAGCCGTCGCCGTCTTCTTCCTCTACCTGCGGCGGCTCTACTCCCCGATGCGCCGCGTCGGCAAATCGGCCAACAAGTACCAGCTCGCCAAGTCCAGCGCCGAGCGCGTGTTCGGTCTCCTCGGCCAGGAACCGACGGTGACGGACCCGGAGGACCCGTACGTCCCCGACTCGGTCGACGGCGCGGTCGAGTTCGACGACGTGACCTTCGCCTACGACGAGGAGCCGGTCGTCCGCGACGTGGACCTCGACATCGACGCGGGGGACACGGTCGGGCTCGCCGGCCCGACGGGCGCCGGCAAGTCGACGCTGCTGAAGCTCGTCCCGCGGTTCCACGACCCCGACGAGGGGGTCGTCCGCGTGGACGGCCGGGACGTGCGGGAGTACGGCCTGCAGGCGCTGCGCGACCACGTCGCCGTCGTCGAACAGCAGCCGTACCTCTTCTCGGGCACCGTCGCCGAGAACGTCGCCTACGGCGACCGCGAGACCCTCGACGGCGAGGCGGCCGGCGACGAGTCGGCCCGCGAGCGGGTCCGCGAGGCCGCCCGCGCGGCCGAGGCTCACGAGTTCATCACGGACCTGCCGGAGGGGTACGACACCCAGATCGGCGAGCGGGGGATCAAGCTCTCGGGCGGCCAGCGCCAGCGGGTCGCCATCGCCCGCGCCCTGCTGAACGACCCGGAGGTCATCATCTTCGACGAGGCGACCAGCGACGTCGACACCGAGACCGAGGAGCGCATCCAGGAGAGCCTCGACCGCCTCGTCGAGGACCGGACCGCCTTCGTCATCGCCCACCGCCTCTCGACCATCCGCGACGCCGACCGCATCGTCGTGATGGACGACGGGCGTGTCGTCGAGCGGGGCACCCACGACGAACTGCTCGCCGAGCGCGGCGACTACGCCGACCTCTGGCACGCCCAGGCCGACGAGGGCGCCGTCAGCGCCGACGACCGGGGGGTCCCATCAACGGACTAATCTGTCGGGCCGTTGAACCGGGGGCCATGCCAGTCGATTCCGAGCGGTCGGGATGGGTCACCGAGCAGCGGGGACTGACCGCCCTCGCGCTGGCGAGCGCGCTCCTCGCCCTGTTCGTGCTCGTCCCGTACCTCCAGTTCGTGCTGTTCGGCGTCGTCCTCGCGTACATCCTCTACCCGATCCAGCGCCGGGCCGAGCGGTTCGTCCGGCCGACGTTCGCGGCGCTCGGCGTCGTCATCGCGACGCTGCTGGTCGTGTTGCTCCCGCTGGTCTGGGTGCTGTCGCTCGCCGTCCGGCAGTCGTTCGAGGTCGTCGCCGCCATCAGACAGGGCGACATCGACCTCGCGATGGTCGAACGGATCCTGGCCGACAACGGCCTCGCCGTCGACCTCGTCGCCGTCTACGAGGCCAACCAGGGGCGCATCGCGGCGGCCATCCGGCAGGTCACGACGGGCGCGGTCGACCTCGTCGGGAGCCTCCCGGGACTGTTCATCGGGCTGACCATCACGCTATTCGTGCTGTTCGCGTTGCTCCGGGACGGCGAGGGGCTGCTCGCGTGGATCGAGTGGGTGTTGCCCGTCGAGGACGACACCCTGGCGGAACTGCGCGCGGGACTGGACGACCTGATGTGGGCGTCGGTGGTCGGCAACGTCGCCGTCGCGGCCATCCAGGCGGTGATGCTGGGCGTCGGCCTGCTCGTCGCGGGCGTCCCGGCTATCGTCTTTCTCACCGTGGCGACGTTCGTGCTGACGCTGCTCCCGCTGGTGGGCGCGTTCGGCGTCTGGATCCCCGCGTCGGTCTACCTCGCGGCCACCGGCCGGCCCACCGCCGGCGCGGCGCTGGCCGTCTACGGCCTGTTCGTCACCTTCTCGGACTCGTACCTGCGGCCGGCGCTGATCGGCCAGACCGCCGCGTTCAACTCCGCCATCGTCATCGTCGGCATCTTCGGCGGGCTCGTCGTCTTCGGCGCGGTCGGCCTGTTCGTCGGTCCCGTGGTCCTGGGCGGCGCGAAGCTCACCCTCGACGCCTTCGCCCGGGAGCGCACCGGGACCGCGCCCGAGGCCCCGGCCGAACCAGCGCCCGTCGACCCCGAGCCCGACTCCGACTCGGACGACCCGGACGCCGACCCCGGGTGAGCCCGGGAGAAGACACTTTATACGCGTCGAGCGGGTACGGACTGGCGATGACCACCGACCCCGCGACGCTCTCCGTGACCATCGTCGACGGGTACGTCGACGAGCCGGCGCACTTCGGCGTGCCGCCCTATATCTCGACGTACCCGCGCTACACCGCGGGGGCGCTCGTCGACGCCGGCGTGCCGCGCGAGCAAATCACGTACCACACCATCGACGACCTGCGCGACGACAACGGCCGCTGGGCCGACGTGGCCGACGCCGACCTCATGATCTACGTCGGCGGCATGACCGTCCCCGGCAAGTACGTCGGCGGTACCCCCGCCGAACCCGACGAGGTCCGGCGACTCACCTGGGAGGCCGACGGGACGACCCTGCTGGGCGGCCCCATCCGCTTCGGCGTCGGCGAGGAGAACAAGGGCGCCGAGGAGACCGAACGCGACGACCTCGACTACGACTTCGTCGCGAAGGGCGACGTGGAGGCCGCCGCCCACGACCTGGTCCGCGAGGGGCTGGAGGGGTTCTCCGACCGGATGCGGGACAACGAGGAGATCCGCCGGTGGGCCCGCGAGGGCGCGTTCGTCGTCGAGCAACACCCCAACCACCCCGACTACCTCATCGCCGAGCTGGAGACCTCCCGTGGCTGTGCCTACCGGTGTTCCTTTTGCACGGAGCCGCTGTACGGCGACCCCGCGTTCCGCACCGCCGACTCCGTCGTCGACGAGGTCGACGCCCTCTCGGACCACGGCGTCCGGGACTTCCGGCTGGGCCGCCAGGCCGACATCCTCGCCTTCGGCGGCGACGGCGAGGCGCCCAACCCCGACGCGCTCCGGGACCTCTACGGCGGGATCCGCGAGGTCGCGCCCGACCTGCGGACGCTGCACCTCGACAACATGAACCCGGTGACGATCACGGACTACCCCGAGAAATCGCGGGAGGGGATCCGGATCATCGCCGAGCACAACACGCCCGGCGACACCGCCGCGTTCGGCCTGGAGTCGGCCGACCCGGTGGTCCAGGAGGAGAACAACCTGCTCGTATCCGCGGAGGAGTGTCTCGAAGCGGTCCGCGTCGTCAACGAGGAGGCGGGCTGGCGGCCGGGCGGCGACCGCGAGTCGGCGCCGAACTTCGGGGCCGACGCCTCGCGGCGCCTGCCGAAGCTCCTGCCGGGGATCAACCTCGTCCACGGCCTGGAGGGCGAGCGCTCGGAGACGTTCGAGCACAACAAGCGGTTCCTCCGGGACCTGCTGGACGAGGGGCTGATGGTCCGCCGTATCAACATCCGGCAGGTGATGGCCTTCGAGGGGACGGAAATGAGCGAGACGGGCGCGGAGATCGCCCGCGACCACAAACAGCAGTTCAAGCGGTACAAGCGCGAGGTCCGCGAGGAGATCGACAACGCGATGCTCCGGCGGGTCGCGCCGCCCGGGACGGTGCTGCCCGACGTGCACCTGGAGTACCACCAGGACGGCAAGACGTTCGGTCGGCAACTCGGCACCTACGCGCTGCTGGTGGCGATCCCCGGCGAACGGGAGCTCGGGCGGACGGTCGACGTGGCGGTCACCGACCACGGCTACCGCTCGGTGACCGGCGTCCCCTACCCGCTCGACCTGAACGCGGCCTCGATGGACGAGCTGACGGCGGTCCCGGGGATCGGGCGGTCGACCGCGGGCGACGTGGTCGTGAACCGGCCCTACGACTCGCTTGACGCCGTCGAGGCCGACATCGACCTCGGACGGTTCGCGACGGTCGACGGCGAACCACCGGCGCCGGTGCCCGGGCTCGGCGACCGCGAGGGACGGGTCGGAACCGCGGACTGGACGGAGACACCCGAAGCGGACGACTGACAGCGGGAACCCGCGCGCCCGCCGGTGACCGAGCCCGGTCGTCGGCCGCCGGGTCCGTCGGCGACCTCCGGGCGTCAGCCGCTGCCTGCACCCGCGAACAGAAGGTTCTTGCCCGTCCCCGTCGGTAGCTGCACCAATGAGTGACGTCGAGGTGAGCGTCGTCCTCCCGGCCTACAACGAGGAGGCCACCATCGAGCGGACGGTGGAGGTCACGCTGGAGACGCTCGCCTCGTTTCTCCCCGCCGGTACCTTCGAGGTGATCGTCGCCGAGGACGGCTGCGACGACCGCACGCCCCAGATCGCCTCGCGGATGGCGGACGAGGACGACCGGGTCCGACACATCCACAGCGACGAGCGCCTCGGCCGGGGCGGCGCGCTGGAGTACGCCTTCGAGCGGGCCGACGGCAAGACGCTGGTCTACTTCGACACGGACCTCGCGACGGACATGAAACACCTGGAGGAGCTGGTCGAGAGCGTCCGCTCCGGGGAGTACGACGTGGCGACCGGCTCGCGGTGGATGCCCGAGAACCAGGCCGACCGCCCGACCAAGCGGGCCGTCTCCAGCCTCGGGTACAACACGCTCGTCCGCCTGTTCCTCCGGTCGGACCTGCAGGACCACCAGTGCGGGTTCAAGGCGATCTCGCGGGAGACCTTCGACGCGTTGCGGAGCGAGGTGGAGGACGAACACTGGTTCTGGGACACCGAGGTACTGGTGCTGGCCCAGCGGCGCGGGTACGGGGTCAGGGAGTTCCCCGTCGACTGGGAGCCCAAGGGCGACACGAAGGTCGACCTCGTCCGGGACGTGTTCGGCATGGGCAGCCAGATCCTCCGGACGTGGTGGCAGCTGTCGGTGAGCCCGCGGATCTCACGGCGGGTGAGCATGGCCGCGGGGTCCGTGCTGGTGATGCTCGCGCTGGTGGTCGCGGTGAGCGTCGTCTTCGACCTGGGGGCGGTCGTCGACGCGATGAGCGGCGCGGACCCGCGGTGGGTCCTCGCCTCGGGCGTCGTCTACCTGCTGTCGTGGCCGCTGCGGGGGCTGCGCTACCGGGACATCCTCGACCGGCTGGGCTACCCCAGCGACACGTGGTTCATGACGGGCGCGATCTTCATCAGCCAGACGGGCAACCTCGTCTTCCCGGCGCGGCTGGGCGACGGCGTCCGCGCCTACGTCGTGAAGGCGAGGCGGGACGTGCCCTACCCCAGCGGGTTCGCGTCGCTGGCCATCGAACGGGTGTTCGACCTGCTCGCGATCACGGTCCTCGGCGGGAGCGTCCTCGTCGGCCTGGTCCTGACCGGTGGGACCGACCAGATCGTCGCGGCTATCGCGGCGGAGGTCCCGCCGGTCACGGTCGGCGGCGAGACCATCGACCCCGGCGCGGCCGCCCGGACCGCCCTCCGGGTCGCCGCGGCCGTCGGCGCCGCCGCGGTCCTCGCGGTGACGGCCATCCTGGTCAGCGCCCGCCTGGAGGGCGAGTACGTCCACCGGGCGGTCACGGCGGTCAGCAGCGACTCCTACGCCGACTACGTCGCCGGCGTCATCGAGCAGTTCGTCGGCGACGTGCAGGCCGTGGTCAGCGACCGCGGCGCCTTCCTGCGGGTCGGCGTCGGCAGCCTCGTCATCTGGGTCGTCGACGTGCTGACGGCGCTGGTCGTCTTCGCGGCGTTCCCGGGCGAGGCCACGTCGCTGTCCCCCGCCCTGGTCGCCACCGCCTTCTTCGCCGTCAGCGTCGGCAACCTCGCGAAGGTCCTCCCCCTCTCGCCCGGGGGGATCGGCCTCTACGAGGGGGCGTTCACGCTCATCGTCTTCGGGCTGACGAACGTGGCCGCGCCCGTCGCCTTCGCCATCTCCATCGTCGACCACGTCGTCAAGAACGCCGTCACGATCCTCGGCGGCCTCGTCTCGATGGCCTGGCTGAACGTCTCGCTGACCACCGCCGTCGAGGAGAGCCGCGAGGCGGGCGAGGTCGAGGCCGCCGCGGCGACCGAGGACTGAGCGGGCGAGCCCCCGTGTCAAGTCTGCGCCTCGGCGTCGCCGGGCTCGGCGGCCGTCTCGCGGGAACGCGCCCAGCCGAGCCACACGAACGCGACGGCGATCAGGGCGAACCCGAGCACGGACGTAAACGGCTCGGGGAACAGGAAGAGGACGGCCCCGATCAGCACCAGCAGGGTGATGGACACGTACCGGAACGCGACTCTGAGCGGGTGATCGACGTCCATACGGAACCCACGGGCGGCGCGGCGAAGGGCCTTGGGGAGTCACCACCCCGGGCGGGAACCGGCGCCCTCAGTACAGGTCGGTCGCGAACGGCCCGAACGCGCCCGCGACCGCGTGGGCCAGCGCCGACTCGCGGTCGATGGCCTCGCCCGTGAGCACGCCCGCCGCGCCGGCCCGTTCGCTCAGTCCTTCCGTGTCGAGCAGGTCGTCGAGCACCGGGCCGAGTTCCTCCCCCGAGCGGACGCGCTCGGCGATGGCGTCGGGGAGCCGCAGCGCGGGGCCGCCGCCGCGTTCGAGGGCGTCGCCGTCCGAGACCGCGGCCCACATGACCAGATAGAGGCCGGGTCGCTCGGCTAGCTCCGCGACGCCGCCCTCGATCCCGACGCCGTAGTCGGCCTCCGGGTCGGCCTCCAGCGCGCGCGCCGCGCGGTTCTCCGCGCCGGTCACCGTCTCGGTTCGGCCTCGGGGTTGCTCGGCCACGCCGGAGTCGACGGCGACGGCCGCCACGTCGACCTCCTCGAACACCTCGCCCGCCACTCGCTCGGTCGCCCCGACCTTCACCGGGTTCTCGCTGCCGACCGCGACGCGTGTCATATCTCGATCCTGCCCGACGGTCCGCTTGCGCGTTTCGGTTCACGCCGAATACAGGTTTATAAATGCGCGTTGGTAACGTGTGGAAGTCGTTCACACACCGGTCGAAATACCGTCTGACGGCCGTTTTCGCGAACGACACATTTCAGTAGCGAAAGATTTATAAAACTTTCTCCGCATGGTTGTTCCACCACCGAACGTCCGGGATTCTCGCGGCCTTGCTGCCCGGATCGACACGCCCCCAGCAATGAGCGACTCCAGACTCAGAACCCAGCGAACAGACGCACAGGAGACCGAGACGAACGACGAGCGGACCGGCGAGTCCTGCCCGGAGTGTTCCGGCCAGCTCGTGGTAGACGACGAGCGCGGCGAGACGGTCTGCGAGAGCTGCGGCCTGGTCGTCGAGACCGACGAGATCGACCGCGGGCCCGAGTGGCGCGCGTTCGACTCCAAGGAGAAAGACGAGAAGTCCCGCGTCGGCGCGCCGACGACGAACATGATGCACGACAAGGGCCTCTCGACGAACATCGACTGGCGCGACCAGGACGCCTACGGCAACTCGCTGTCGTCGAACCAGCGCCAGAAGATGCAGCGCCTGCGCAAGTGGAACGAGCGATTCAGGACTCGGGACTCCAAGGAGCGCAACCTCAAGCAGGCGCTCGGCGAGATCGACCGCATGGCCTCGGCGCTCGGACTGCCCGAGAACGTCCGGGAGACCGCGTCGGTCATCTACCGCCGCGCGCTCGACGAGAATCTCCTGCCGGGCCGCTCCATCGAGGGCGTCTCGACGGCGGCCGTCTACGCCGCCGCGCGGCAGGCCGGCGTCCCGCGCAGCCTCGACGAGATCAACGAGGTCTCCCGCGTCGAGAAGTCCGAGATCGCCCGCACCTACCGCTACGTCATCCGCGAACTCGGCCTGGAGGTCCAGCCCGCCGACCCCGAGAGCTACGTGCCCCGCTTCGCCTCCTCGCTGGAACTGTCCGACGAGGCCGAGCACCGCGCGCGCAAGCTCCTCCAGAACGCCAAGGAACAGGGCGTCCACTCCGGGAAGTCCCCCGTGGGCCTCGCGGCCGCCGCGGTGTACGCCGCCGCCCTGCTCACGAACGAGAAGACGACCCAGGCCGCCGTCTCCGAGGTCGCCGACATCTCCGAGGTGACCATCCGGAACCGGTACCACGAACTGCTCGAGGCCGAGCAGGGCCTCCCCGCGGTCTGACTGGCCGGCGTCGCCGCCCTCGGGCGGCCGTCAGCCGCCGCGGACCGCCCCGCGACCCGCCTCCGGGTGGATCCGTTCTCGCAGCCCCCACCGAGGGCCCCGACTGTGGCCGCCCACGCCGCGATCGAGAATCAGGCCTGATAACCGCGGGGGCACGTTTAATTCGGACGCTCACACGGATCTGCGTATGGCTTCCGATTCCGGTGACCTCGGCACCGAGGCACTCGACGCCCGCTCCGAGGCAGGGGACATGACAGTCGACGAACTGGGGACCGCTATCGACGAGCTGTTGCGGGCCTCCGAGAGCGTCTCCCAGAGCTCCCAGCAGATCAGCGACCTCGCCAACGAACAGTCCGAGAACATGCGCGAGGTCGCCGGCGAGGTGTCCAACCTCAGCGCGACCGTCGAGGAGGTCGCCTCCAGCGCGAGCCAGGTCCGGCAGGTCAGCACCGAGGCCCGCGACCTGGCCGACGACGGCCGCGAACTGGCCGACGACGCCATCGACGCCATGGAGTCCGTCGACGAGGCCAACACCGAGGTCTCCGACGACGTCGAGCAACTGCGCGACCGCATCGACGAGATCGACGAGATCGTCGAGGTGATCAACGACATCGCCGACCAGACGAACATGCTCGCGCTGAACGCCTCCATCGAGGCCGCCCGCGCCGGCGAGGCCGGCGAGGGGTTCGCCGTCGTCGCCGACGAGGTCAAGAGCCTCGCCGAGGAGTCCCAGCAGAACGCCACGGAGATCGAGCAGCTCGTCTCGAACATCAAGAGCGACACCGAGAGCACCGTCGAGAGCATCGAGCACGCCAACGAGCAGGTCGAGGAGGGCATCGAGCAGGTCGACGACACCGTCGACGTGCTCCGGGAGATCGACGCCGCCGTCGAGGAGGCCGCCCAGGGCGCCCAGGAGGTCGCCAGCGCCACCGACGAGCAGGCCGCCTCCACCGAGGAGGTCGCCTCGATGGTCGACTCCACCGCCGAGAGCGCCGAGGAGGTCGCCGGCGAGATCGAGCGCATCGCCGCCGCCAACGAGGAGCAGACGGCCCAGATCAACGAGATCCAGAACCTCATCGACGACCTCCAGCGGTAGCGGGCGGACGGACCGGCGCCGAACGGACCGGCGCCGGGCGGCCGATCCCGGGCCGCCGACCCGCGCGACGCCCGATCCGGTCGATTTTTTCCGGTCCTCGCGGTAGAACCGGTATGCACATCGACTTCTCGTCGTTCGTCCTCGCGGCCGCGACGGCGGACCTGTCGGACGAGCCCGCCGCGCGCGAGCACGCGGACGCCGTCGAGTTCCGCATGGACTTCGCGAGCGACCCGCTCGATTCGCTGGCGGCCTACGACGGCGAACTGCCGCTGATCGCGACCAACCGCCCGGAGTGGGAGGGCGGCGAAGCGCCCGACGACGAGGCCCGGATCGACGCGCTCGAAGTCGCCGCCGAGCACGAGGCGGTCGGCGCCGTCGACGTGGAACTCGCCGCGCTGGAAGAGGGTGACGCCGCCGGCGTGGTCGACCACGCCCGCGACCACGGGGCGGCGGTGATCGTCTCGACGCACGACTTCGAGGGGACGCCCCACCGCGACGCCCTCCGGGAGACGCTCGCCGAGGCGAGCCGCTGGGGCGACGTGGCGAAGCTGGCGGTGACCGCCGAGGGGGCCGGCGACGTGCTGGACCTGCTGGGCGCGACCTGGGCGGCGACAACCGCCGGCGAGACGGTGGCGACGATGGCGATGGGCGAGGCCGGCCGCCACTCGCGGGCGGTCGCGCCGCTGTACGGCTCGCGGATCGGCTACGCGCCGGTCGACCCCGCCGACGCGACCGCCCCCGGCCAGTACGACCTGGCGACGCTCTCGGGGCTCGTCGAGCGGCTCGCGGGCCCGTGACGGATTCCCGGAGTCGGAACCTTAACAACGCGGGACGCCCGACACCGCACAACTAACAGTGAGTACACGGAACCGAAAGCGGCCGTTGCTGGCTGTCGTGCTCGCCTTCCTCTATCCCGGCCTCGGGCACGTCTACCTGCGCGAGTGGCTCCGCGCGCTCGTCTGGTTCTTCCTCAACGTGACGAGCTTCACCCTGCTGATGCCGCCCGACGCCGTCCCCGAGACGTTCGGCTGGTCGGAGCTGGTCGCCGCGGCTGAGAACGTCACGCCCGGGGCGGCGCTGGCGCTGGCCGCCATCACCGTCTTCAGCATGGCCGACGCCTACTGGATGGCCAAACAGCAGAACACCGAGACCGAGGTCCAGGAGGGCACGACCTGTCCCAACTGCGGCCGCGACGTCGACCCCGACCTGGAGTTCTGCCACTGGTGTACCGAGCGGCTGGACCCCGAGTCCGAGGAGACCGCCGACGACCCCGGCGCGGGCGCCTGAGCGCGGCCCCGGTACCTGACGGAGCGCCCGCTGACCGCCGGGCCCGCACCCGGGCTCACCCCGTCGGCGTCCGCTCGTTCGTGGTGCCGCTGACGAGCTCGTCGTACAGCCGGACGAGTTCGTCGCCGACGGCGTCCAGCGTGAACCGCTCGGTCGTCTCGGCGGCGCTGTCGCCGATCCGCTCGCGCTCCGCGTCGTCCTCGCACAGTTCAGTGATGGCGTCGACGAACTCGCCGACCGTCTCGGCCTTGCGGCAGTCCTCGCCGTCTTCGAGCCACTCGTAGGTGGGGATCGACCGGACGACCGGCGGCTTCCCGCAGTGCATCGCCTCCAGCAGCGCCATCCCCTCGTTCTCGTTGCGCGAGGGCCAGAAGAACACGTCGCCCGCCGCGGGCGCCCCGCGCGGGTCCTCGATGTACCCGGTGAACGTGCAGTTGTCCGGCGAGTTCTCGACGAGTTTGCGCGTCTCGCGGGGCTGGAGGAACCTGTCGAGCGTCCCCCCCGTCGGGTTGAGGTAGCCGAACCAGGCGAAGTCGTACTCCGGGAGCCGGCGGGCGACCTCGACGAACGTGTCCAGCCCCTTGCGCTTGATGACGTGGCCGAACATGAACACGACCGGCGGCTCCAGGTCGTAGCGGTCGAGATACTCGGCGCGCAGGTCGGGGTCGTCCCAGCCGGCGAACCGCTCGGCGTCGAACCCGTTGGAGATGACCGTCGAGGGCGTGTCCGTGTACCCGGCGATCACCTCCTGGTTGTGTTCGGAGGGGCAGACCAGGTGGTCGGCCTGGTCGTACGCGTAGGCGAGAAACGGTTTGAGGGGGCGGGCGAGCGCGTTCGAGAAGACGAAGCTGTTCCGGAAGTCCGCGGCCGTGTTGTGCGTGTGGAAGAGCACGGGGATCCCCCGGCGGCGGGCCCGCTTGGCGTAGTAGATCGAGCGCGGCCCGGCGTTGTTGAGGTGCAGGAGGTCACAATCGAGGGTCGGTTCGGTGGTGTAGTCGATCCCGCGGTCGTCGAGGACCGCCCGCTGGTTGTTGACCGACTGGGCGAACCCGCCGGTGACGACGCCCTCGCCCTCGAAGTAGTGGCTGACTCTCATACTGTGGTACCCTGCCGTGCGGTCGACGGGGCCGCCGGCGACCGCCTCACTTCTCGATGATGCTCTCCTCGATGGCCTCGCCGAAGTGGCGCGCCTTGTCGCCGTAGTAGACGCGCACCTCGTCGCCCTCCTCCAGGTCGGTGACCGCCTTGCGGCCGCCGGCGGTGGCGACCTTGATCGTCTCGGCGTTCTGCAGCAGCGTCTCGATGCGGTCGACGCCCTCGTCGGTCTCGACCTCGGCGCCGACCCGGAACATCGGTCGCTTCTCGATCTTGACGCGGCCGACGATGGCCTCGCGGGTGTGGCCCTCGGTGTCGACGACCTGCACCTCGTCGCCGCTGCGCAGTTCCGAGAGGTACTTCGTGCCGCCGTCGGGCGTGCGGACGTAGGCGTGGACCGCGCCGGCGTTGACGCGGAAGGGTCGCGAGGCGACGTACGGCGACTCGGCGGTCTCGGCGTGGACGAAGAAGAGCCCGCGGCTCATCGAGCCGACGAGCATCCCCTCGTCGTGGTCCATGAGATTGCCGGTGTCGATGCAGACCCGGTCCGCGGACCCCGTCTGTTCGATCTCGGTGACCGTCGCCGTCGTGAGCTCCAGCTGCTCGCGGCGCATCTCGTCGCGGACCTCGACGGTCTCGCGGATCTCGTCGGGGTCGTCGGTGTCCAGCAGGACCGAGTCGGCGCCGATCTCCAGGGTCTCGTAGGCGGTGCGGGCCTCCTCGGCGGTGGTGACGCCCGCGACGAGGTTCGTCTCGTCGCCGATGCGCGCGATGAGATTTTCGAGGGGGATGATCTGCCAGTCCTCGCCGACGACGATGGTGTAGTCGGCCGCCGTGGCGACCTCCTCGGCGAACTCCTCGTAGCGCTCGTCGAAGATGCGGACGTAGCCCGCGGTCGCCTTGCCGTCCTGGCGCAGCACCGAGAGATCCGCCGACCCGGAGAGGTCGCCGGGGATCTCCATCGAGCCGTCGCCCTCGCCGTCCTTGCCGACGACGGCGGCGTCCGGTTCGTCCGCCTCGTCGGCCTCGGCGTCCATGACGTGCACGTCGCCGTTGGTGAACGCCGCGACGTTGACGGCGCCCAGGTCGCGGACCCGGGCCACGTCGGACTCGTCGACGAGGACCCAGTCGACTCCCGCCTCCAGCCCCGCCGTGATCCGGCGCTTGCGCGCCTCCCAGTCGCCGACCTCGTCGTCGGCCTTCAGCCACACTTGCCGTGTCATGTATCCACGCTCGCCCCCGTCCGATTTGAACGTGGCGGAAGCGGCGCTATCGGTCGTCGCGGTCGGACCGGTCCCGGAGCGACGGTCGCGAGCCGCTGTACTCTCGAACGACAGCCGCCGCTGGCCCGGTCGGGTTCCGGTGGACAGAATGCGCGAGTACCCCTACCCGCTGTCCACCGACGTACCCCGGATTCCTCGGACCGAAGGAATATGTCTTGTGGTCGTCCCCGGTCGGGGCCCGTGGAGTGAACGCCCGTCCGGATCGACGCCGTCGGGAGTCGGGATCGGTCAGTTCGAAGGCGTCAGTCGGGATCGCTCGGACCGGGACCGGTCGGCCCCGGGGCGGCCGGTCCGGGGGCAGCCGGTTCCCGTCAGGGCTCCAGCGCGTACAGCAACAGCGCGCTGCCGACCAGCAGGAAGACCAGCGTCCCGGCCGTGAGCGTGCCGGTCGACAGCAGGAAGACGCCCAGAGCGATCCCGCCGGCCACCAGCGTAGTGAGCGTCGCGCCGCCGAGGTGGACGAGCACCGACCGCTGGACGGGGGCGTCGCGCCCGAGGTGTTCGGCGAGGCCGACGACGTGCTCGGCGGTGGTCCAGGTGACGACCGTCGCGGCGGTGACGAGCAGCAGGACGGCCGGCGGCGCGCCGCGGGCGCCGGCGGCGAGGACGCCGGCGAAGATCAGGCCGCTCCCGACGGTCACGAGCGTCCGCGAGGCCCGGTCGGTCCCGAAGCCGACGACGGCGAGGCCGGCCGCGGCGGCGACGAACGATCCGAGGTTGACCGCGAGGCCGAGGACGGCGACGACCCCCGGCGCGAGGGCGATCCACACCGACTCGCGGGCGGGGCGGCGGACGACGCTCACGCCGACCACCGCCGTTGGGCGGCGTCGATGGCCGTCTCCAGCGGGTTCGCCGGGTCCCAGTCGACGACGCGGACGCCGACGCGGCGCAGCCGGGAGATCCGCATCGCCCGCTCGACGGTCGCAAGCCGCTGGCCGGTCGAGCCGCTGGCGGTCACGTCCGGGCTGAGGACCGTCACCGGGAACCCCCGGGCGTGCAGCTGGCGGACGATGTCGACGGCGTCGTCGTCGCAGAGCGGCGAGCAGAGCACGAGCTGGGCGTCGCTGGGGAGCTCCCGCCGGAGCCGGCGCTCGGCGAACTCGCCGTAGAAGGCGCCCTCCGGTCGGTTGCCGTCGAAGGCCGGGTGGCGTTCGAGCAGGCTCCGGGCGCGGGCGGCCTGCGTGGCGCCGCCGCGGGGTTCGAGCCAGCACCGCTCCGGCGAGAGGGCCGCCAGGCCCACGGAGTCGCCGGCGCCGATGAGCGAGGCGACGACCACGTCGGCGGCCGCGATCCCGTGGTCGACGGCGGAGGGGGCGTCGACCCGCGGGGCGACGTACGCCTCGGCGCGGGCGTCGACGAGGACGACCACCGTCGCGGCGTGCTCCTCGCGGAAGAGGAGGGTGGCGAACTCGCCGGTCCGGGCGACGCGGTTCCAGTCGATCCGCGAGAGGGGGTCCCCGCGCTGGTACTCCCGGACGGAGTGGAGTTCGACGCCGCTGCCGCCGGTGTCGGTGACGACGCGGCCGACCCGCCGGGCGGTCTGCGGGTGGACGGGGACCTCCTCGTCGGCGCTCAGCTCCAGCGCGGTCGAGAGGGTCGTCCCGTCGTCGCTCTGGACGTGCCGCTCGCGCTCCAGGGCGCCGCTGAAATCGCGGAGGATCACCTGGACGGGGTCGAACGGGTGGTCGCCCCGCACCGCCTCGACGGTGTAGGAGAACGCGACCGTCTCGCCGGCCCGCAGGGCGGTTGCGAACCGGGGGGAGCCGTCGACGACGCGGACTGCCGGCGGGATGCCGTCGACGAGCCGCAGGTCCGGCAGCAGGTCGTCGCTCTCGTTGGTGACGCGGACGGTCACGGTGACTTCCTCGCCGGGCGCGGGGTCGGTCGTCGAGAGCTCGCGCTCGACGGCCAGCTCGACGGGGGGCGGCGAGGAGAGGTAGACGTAGCCGGCGGCGCCGACGACGGTCGCGGCGGCGACCATCAGCGACGGCGGCACGGCCGAGTGGCCGGCCCAGATGCCGACGCCGACGGCGAGCAGACCCAGCCCCGTCAGCCCGGTCCAGCGGTTCGTCCGCCGGTCGACCTGCCGGCGCCGCCGGTCGGTGGTCCGGACCGTCGCGGGGCGGTCGGCGTCGGTCGATGCCTCGCTCCCCCAGTCGGCGGCGTCGACGCCGGGCGCGAGCGCGGCGAGCTCGACCAGCACGCGGTCGGCGCCGGTCGCGAGCTTCGGGCGGCGGCCGACCAGCGACCGGACCTGGTCGCCTGTCGTGGCGACCGACGACTCCGCCGAGAGGAACTCGGCGGCGACGGGGTCGTCGGTCCACGTCCCCGCGGCGACGGCCTCGCGGGCCTCGGCCTCGGGGATCCGCTCGGCCTGGGCGTAGATGGCGAGGGCGGCCCGCCGGAGCCGGTCGGTCGCGTCCCGGCGGGCGTCCACCCGTCGCCGGCTCGTCCCGTGGATCGCCCCGGCGAGCGCGTCGTCGAAGTCCGCCCCGGGGACGGTGACGGACTCGCGGTACTCCACGTCGGCCGTCGTCGCGGTCTCGTAGTCGGTGAACGTCCGCCGGACCAGCACGAGCGCCCCGGTGAGGATCGCCGAGATGGAGATCCCGGCCACGACCCCGTTCCCGAACGGGAGGTCGGGGACCGCGTCGACGCCGACGACCGCCGCGAGCCCCGCGAGGACGACGACCAGCCCCAGGCCGATCCTGGCGGGGTTGTCGCGCACCGACGGCGCGACGAAGTCGATGTCGCCGGTGACGCCCGTGTCGACGGCCTCCATCGCCTCCCGCATCGCCTGGCCCTGCTGGAGTCGCTGGTCGGTGACGCTCCCGGGGTCGCGGTCCACGTCGTCCTGGCTCACGACCGACCACCCGGACCGTCGGCCGCGTCCCCGTCGGCGTCGCTCGCGTCCTCGTCGGATTCGACTCCCCCGTCACCGGTCGCGTCCTCGTCGGTGTCGGTCGCGTCCTCGGCGGTCGCGTCCGCGGCGGTGTCGGCGGCGTCGTCGTCGGGATTGTCGCCCGCCGACCCGCCGTCGGCGGCCGCGGCGACCGAGTCGGCGTCGACGCCCTCGTGGGCGGCCTGGATCGCCCGCAGGGTCTCGACGGCCCGGCGTTCGTGGTCGGCTGTGACGGGCTCGGACCCGTAGCGCACCCGCTCGAAGAGGTCGGTCAGCTCGGCGACGCGACCCTCGTCCATCCCGGCCGCGGCCGCGGCGTCGGCGAACTCGCCGGGCGTGCTCGTCGCGGGGTCGGGCACGTCGAGCGCCGTCGTCATCTCGGCCCAGGCCTCGTAGACGGCGTTCTCGGCGTCCCCGGTGTGGTCGTCGATGCGCTCGGCCGCGCGGGCCGCCGCGGCGCCGACCGCCTCCCGGTCGGGCGCGTCGGGTTCGGCCGGCGGCGACGGGTCGACCGACGCGTCGACGCTGGCGCTGGCGTAGTAGATCACGCCCAGCGCGGCCAGCAGCGCGAACCCGACGGCGCCGAACGTTACCAGCGTGGGCAGGTCGCGCTCGTTGTCCGCCGCGCTCTCGTCGACGCTGCCCCTGTCGCCGCCCCCGCCGAGCGGGTCGCCCGTCACGTTCGGGAGGTCCTGTCCGACCGACGGGGGGTCGAGCGTCCCCGAGAACAGCATGTACACCCCTATCAGTCCGACGAACAGCACCACGGCGGCGACGACCGCGAGCGCCCGGTCGTACCCCATCAACAGCGCCCCCGGGACCGCCAGGACGACCGCCGCCGCGATCAGGATCGCCACCCAGTCGCCGGGGAGTCCGGGGGCCTCGGGCGCGCTCCCGTTGGTCGGCGTCTGCTGGCCCAGGGGGTCGTCGGCGACTCCCACCGATTCGCCCTCGCCAGCGCCGCGCTGGTTGCTCGACGTGGCCGAGAGCGTCGACGCCGTCAGCGCCAGCGCGACCACACACAACACCACCACCGCGGCCGCGGCGAGCCGGTCTGCCATTGCCTGACCAATCAGTCAGCGGGGACTTAAGGTTCCCGTCCCGTCCGTCGGTCGCGCGAGCGCAGGGGACGGGGCGCCGTCGGCGACCCGGCCGCCGTCCCGACCGGGCCACTGTCGGGACCCGGCGGGCGCCCGCACGGTCCTTTTTGATGGTCGCGCTCCAACGCTGTGACATGGCAACACACGAGGCCACGGTCGAGGGCGTCGGCGTCGGCGTCGGTGACGAGGGGCCCGGCCACCCGGTCGTCCTCCTGCGCGTCCGCGAACAGCTGGTCCCCATCTTCGTCAGCGCCGACCAGGCCCAGTCGATGCAACACGCCCTGGACGGCACGCCCTTCGAGCGGCCGCTCACCCACGATCTGTTCGTCGATATGGTCGCCGAGTTCGGCGCCGCCATCGACCGCGTCCGCATCGACGACCTGGCCGACGGCACCTTCTACGCGAAGATCGACACCGAGCAGTACACCGACGAGGAGCGCTCGGAGATGGTGTTCGACGCCCGTCCCAGCGACGGCATCGCGCTCGCCCTGCGGGTCGACTGCCCGATCATCGTCTCCGACGAGGTGATCGACGAGGCCGGCCGCGACCCCGACGAACTCGGCTTCGTCGACGAGGAGGAGGCCCGCCGCGAGCACGACTTCGACGAGGAGGGGTTCGACTTCGACGAGGACGACGACCCCGACTTCGGCGGCGACGACCCGTTCTGAGGGGGTTTTCCGTCTCGAACCCCGAACTGGGGTATGGGATCGGACGGCCTCGTCGACCTCGACCAGGAGACCTGGGTGGTGCTCGCGAAGTACAACCTCGCGCTCGCGACGCTGTTCGGCGTCCTGACGCTCGTCTCGCGGACGATGCTCGAGGGGAACCAGCCGATGCTCGTCGAGAACGGCGTCCTCGCCGTCCTCTTCGGCGCCGTCCAGACCTACGCCTGGCTGTCGGCGTGAGCGTGAGGAAACGGGCGTCGACCGGCGTGCGGTCGCAGTTTTGCGGTTAGCATCCGGCGCTTCGCGCCGGTTCACCGGACGCGAGCGAACGAAGTGAGCGAGTCGTCCGGCTCTTTTTCCCCGAGTTTTTCCGGCGGAGGATTCCCGCAGCGCGCCTCCGGCGCGCGAGGAACTCTCCGTCGGAAAAGGTGGGCTCTAATCGTCGGCGATCACGCGGTCGTCGCTGGTGGCGACGAGGCGGTCGATGGCGTCGACCATCGCCTCGACCGAGGCGCGGGTGATATCGGAGTCGCTGGCGGTCACCGTCACGAAGTCGTCGCCGCGGGACATCTCCACCTCGACAGTGACGATGGCGTCGGTGCCGCCGGTGATGGCGTCGACGTGGTAGGATTCGAGGTGGGTGTCGAACGAGCGGCCCAGCGCCGACTGGACGGCGTTGATCGCGGCGTCCACGGGGCCGGAGCCGATCTCGGCCTCGGTGCGCTCCTCGCCGTCGACGACGAGGGTGACCGTGGCCGTCGGCGTCGACCCGCCGGCGACGGTCGTGAGCTCGGTGATCTCGACGCGGCGGTCGTGTTCGCTGTCGGTCACGTCCTCGGCGATCGTGAGGAGGTCGGCGTCGGTGACGCGCTTGCCGCGGTCGCCGATCTCCTTGACGCGGGCGACGATCTCGCCCAGTTCCTCGTCGGTCACCTCGAAGTCCTTCTCGTCGAGGGCGGCCTTCACGCCGGCGCGGCCGGCGTGTTTGCCGAGCGCGAGGCGACGCTCGCGGCCCACCTTCTCCGGCGGGTACGGTTCGTACATCGCCTCGTCTTTGAGCGTGCCGTCGGTGTGGATGCCCGACTCGTGGGTGAAGGTGTTCTGGCCGACGACCGCCTTGTTCGGCGGCAGCGGGATGCCCGTCGCGTTGGCGACGAGTTCGGCCAGGTCGTAGACCTCCGTGAGTTCGAGCGTCTCGACGCCGTAGCCGTGCGAGAGGGCGATCGCCACCTCCTCGATGGCGACGTTGCCCGCCCGTTCGCCGATGCCGTTGACGGTCCCGTGGACCACGTCGGCGCCAGCGGCGATCGAGGTCAGGGCGTTCATCACGGCCATCCCCAGGTCGTCGTGGGTGTGGGTGCTCACCGGACCCAGGTCCGAGAGGCGGGAGACCGCTTCGAGCGCGCCGTCGGGGGTCGCGTGACCGACGGTGTCGGCCCAGCAGATGCGGTCGGCGCCCGCCTCCAGCGCGGACCCGAGCAGTTCTTCGAGGTAGTCCAGGTCCGCGCGGGAGCCGTCCTCGCCGATGACCTCGACCCACAGGCCCTGGTCCTTGGCGTACTCGACGAGTTCGACGGTGTCGCGGACGTTGTCCTCGTGGGTCGTCCCCACCTTCTCGGTGACGTGGCGGTCGCTCGCCGGGACGACGAGGTTGATCCCGTCCACGTCACACTCCAGGGCGAGGTCGATGTCACGCTGGATGCCGCGACAGAAGCTCGTGACCGTCGCCGACAGGTCCAGCTCGGCGACGCGGGAGATGGTCTCCCGCTCGCCGGGGCCGGTACAGGCGCTGCCGGCCTCGATGAACCCGACGTTCGCGCGGTCCAGGGCGCGGGCGATCCGGGCCTTCTCGTCGGGCGTCAGCGAGACACCCGGGGCTTGTTCCCCGTCGCGCAGCGTCGTGTCGAGAAACTGTACGTCTCCTACGTCGGAGAGGTGAGTCGTCTCGGGATGGTCGCCGAACAGCGTGGTCCCTTCGCGCTCACCGGAGCCGTCACACATGACGGAGAATTTCGCGGCCAGCCGCCGTGAGGCGACTTCCTCTATCCTCCGTGTCGGTATAGTCCGACATCGTACCTGCAGGTGAAGCGAGCCGCCCTAATTAAACCGTCGGGTTCGGCGTCGAACGGTACGGACGCCGGCGCCGCGAACCGCTCCCGGCGGCACCTGCCGACCGACCCGTCATTTACCAGAGTGGCCGTCCAACACTTCCGGTGTCCCATGGTCGACTTGCGCACCGATCCGGACGACGCGCAGGACGACTCGCCAGGTATCGTCGGGGACGCGCTCGCCCGGTGGCACCTCTGGGCGATCGCCACCGTCTCGGCGCTGATGGTGTGGTACACGGTCAGGAACCCGTCGATCACGCCGGACGGCTACGTGGTGTTCTTCGGCCTCGCCGCGGTCGTCGTGGCCGTCTACGGCCTCCACGACATGGAACGGACGCCCGACCTGGTCTGACCGGTCATCCGCCGTCGAGGGGCCGGTCACTTGTCGTCGAGGGAGACCCGGTCACCCGCCGTCGCGCGGCCGGTCACTCGTCGTCGAGGAAAACCCGGTCCCCGGGTTCGACGCCGTCGGCGGCGCCGCCCGGGAGTTCGACGAACCGGTCGGCCTTCGCGACGCCCGTGCCGCGCCACGGGGCCAGCGTCTTCACCTGCACCACCTCGTCGTCGCGGAGCCAGACCACGTCCAGCGGCGTGCGGACGAACAGCATGTGCACGTCGCGGTAGCCGGTCCGGCCGAAGTCGAAGACGAGCGCGTAGCCCTCGGGCAGCGACGACTTGCCCATCAGCCCCTTGACCTTCGCGAGCAGCGAGTCCGCGAGCTCGGCGTCCGTCGCGAGCGTGCGCGGGTCGCCGTCGGCCGGCTCGTGGACGAGGCGCATGGCACCATCCTGGGGAGAACGGGACAAAACCGTTGCCCTCAGTCGTCGGTCGCCGCAGTGGGGGCCGCCCTGCCGCCCGCCAGCGCCCCGCTCCCGTCGCCCGCGCCGTCGGGCAGGCGGAAGCGGTCGAGGGCGGCCCGGAGGTCGTCGGCGCGGTCGGCGACCGACTGCACGTCCGCGGTCACCGTCGAGACCGAGGCGGTCTGCTGTTCGGCGGCCGCGGCGACCGACTCCGCCTCGTCGCGGGTCTCCTCGCTGATACCCGCCACCTCGTCGACGACGGCGACCACGTCCTGGGTGGTCTCGGCCTGCTCGTCGGTCGCCGCGCTGATCTCGCCGACGCTCTCGTCGAGTTCGCCCACGTCGGCGACGATGTCCTCGAAGTCGCCCAGCGCGCCCTCGATCGTGGCGACGCTGTCGCCGACCTGGGCGTGCATCTCCCTGACCGTCGCGGCCGCCTCGGCGGACTCGCGCTGGAGCTCTGCGACGAGGTCGCCCACCTCCTCGGCCGCGTCGCGGGTCTCCCCGGCGAGGCCCTTCACCTCGTCGGCGACGACCGCGAACCCGTCGCCGCTCCCGTCGCCGGCCCCGGCGCGGGCGGCCTCGATCGAGGCGTTCAGCGCCAGCATATTCGTCTGCTCTGCGATGCCGTCGATGAACGAGACGATCTCGTCGATCTCGGTCATGCGGTCGGCCAGCCCCTCGACGGCGTCGGCGGTCCGCTCCATCCGGTCCTCCAGGTCGTCGAGCGCGTCGACGGCCTCGGCCGCGGCGTCGCGCCCGGAGCGGCCGCGCTCGGCGGCGGTCCCCGCGGTGTCGGCCACCTCGTCGGCCGAGGCCGCGATCTGCTGGACGGTCGCCGAGAGGTCGTTCAACTGCTCGGCGGCCGCCCGGACCTGCTCGCTCTGGCGGGTCGCGCCCTCGGAGATCCCCTGGACCGACTCGGCGACCTCGTCGCTCGTCCGGTCGAGCTCGTCCATGCTCGCGGCCACGTCGTCGCTGGCCGCCGACACCTCGTCGGCGAACGCGCGCACGTCGCCGACGGTCGCGCCGAGCGTCTCGACCAGGCGGTTGTAGTTCTCGCAGATCTCCCGGTACTGGTCGTCGTCGCCGGCGATGTCGCCGGCGTCGAGCCGCGCGGTCAGGTCGCCGTCGGCGGCGCGGTCGGCCGCACCGGCGAACGCCTCGACCAGCGACTCCAGCCGCGCCGAGCGCCGTTCGAGGTCGGCGGTCATCGACTCCAGTTCCGCCGTGTGCTCCCGCAGGTTGTCGGCCATCCGCGACAGCGACTCGCCGAACGCGCCCGGCACCCGCTCGTCGAGGACGGGCGCGTCGAACTCCTGGTCGGCCAGCGCGTCCGCTTGCGCGGCGACGAGTTCGATGTGGGAACTCATCTCCGCGAACGACCGCGTCAGGCTCCCCACCTCCGAGGGGTCGTCGCTGGCCGGCACGGCCACGTCGACCTCGCCCGCGGCGATCCGGTCGGCCGCCGCCTCCAGCCGCTGGATCGGGACGACCACGTCCTCGCGGGTGATCCAGACCGTGTTGACCAGGGCGAGCGCCGCCGCGACGAACAGGACCGCGCCCAGTGCCACCCGCGCGACGCCGGCCGTCACGAACGGCAGGACCGCCTGTCCGACCGATATCAGGAACTGAATTCCCGCAGCCCCGACGACCGTCCGCTCGACGGACTGGTCGAGCCCCATCGCAGTCATCCACCGCCGTATGAATCGCTTGTACCACTTCACGGGGCGATCGTACATGGTCAGTCGGTCGACGACGGGCCCCATAAAATCGGGAACTGTATTTCAATAGCTGAGAAGACGCGGGGTGGCCGCTCGCACGCTCACGGCTCCCGGTCGTCGACCGTCGCCTCGATCTCCACGATCTCCGGGCTCGTGATGTCGAGGGCGACGAGCCCGTCGGCGCCGGTGCGGTACCGGGACTCGGCCGCGCCGACGATCGCCAGCGTCACGTTCGCCGGCGCGCCGTCGCGGGTCACGCTGACGGTTAGTTCGCCGTCCGCGACGCTCCCGCCGGTCGCGAGCCGGTAGCGGACCGGCGGCTCGCCGGCTTCCGGGGAGAACTCGCTCGACCCGGTCTCGTAGGGGCTGTCGGCGTGGGCGCCGCGGTTCGGTCGTGGCGTGGCGTCCGCGGCTCGCCGGTCGATGTCGATCTCGGCGCCGACCGTCCCGTCCCGCGCGTCCCTGGCCGTGTGGGCCCGGAACTCCCCGGCGTACACGTCCTCGACGACGGTCCCGTTCTCCAGCGTCAGGGTCAGGTCGCGGACGACCAGGGCGTACTCCGAGACGGCCGCCGCCGGGACGGTGTACGCGCCCAGCGAGCGGGACCCGTTCAGGTCCGCGAGGTCGACCTGCATCCCCCCGTACCGGAGACAGTCCAGGTCCCGGTCCAGGTCGGGCGTCTGCGTCGGCGTGGAGAACGACCCCGACGCCGCCGAGGGGGAGATGCCGTCGCAGTTGTAGACGTGCGTGTCGGCGAACGCGACGGCGAGGGTGGCGTTCGCCGCGACCACCTCGTCGGGGAGGTCGCCGGCGCGAACGACGTACTCGACGGTCACGGTCCCGGCCGCCGTCGCCGGCGTCGGCGTCCCGCGGTCGGTCGTCGGCGTGGCGGTCCCGCCGGACGCCGTCGCGGTCGGCGACGCGACGATCTCGGTCGGCGTCGGCGAGGGCGTCGGCGCGTCGGTCGCCGTCGGCCCCGGGGTCGCGGTGGGACCGCCCAGACAGCCGGCGACCGCGACGAGGACGACGAGACAGAGAGCGACACTGCGCGGATCCATGGCCGGCGATTGCGGGGACACCGGTACAAGTCTTCCGGGGGTCGCGACCGGGTCGCCCTCGAAACGCTCTAACGGATCGCGGCCGTGGCCGGGTGCATGGAGAAGACGCCCTCGGGCACGTCGGTCGGCGTGGCGGACCCCTACGCCCACGTCGACCGCTGCGACCACTGCACCGACGAGGGCCGCTGCCGGTTCGCCGTCGAACAGGGCGACCGCGACCCCGAGTTCGCGGACGCGCGCAGCCGTGAGGACTTCCGCTGTCCAGTGGTGGGCGACCTCGACGAGGAGGGGCTGACCGGCCCGTGGGAGTGGGCCGACTGCCCGCACTTCCGGTGCCGCAACCGCGACCGGGAGTGTGAGCGCTGCGGGCTCGAAGAACACCGGATGGCCCACGACGACGAGCGGCCGCTGCTGGAGGAACACCACCTGTCGTACGCCGACGACTCGCGGACGGGTGAGGGGGAGACGAGCCACGAGATCACGGTCTTCCTCTGCCGGTGGTGTCACGCGAAGGTCCACGACTCGTGGGCGAGCGTCGGCGACGACGCCAACCCCGACCCCGAGGCCATCGCCGAGCGCGAGGGGCGCCGCTCTCGGGAGCAGGCCGAGCTGGGCTTCCAGTCGGCCGCCGAGCGGTTCGACACCGGCGGAGACGACGGGGACGGCGGGGACGGCGGGGACGGCGGGGACGGCGGGGACGACCGCCCGGACCAGTCCGGCGGCTGACACCCGATGGCCTTATTTTCGTGTCGCTGTCAGTACCGGTACGGATGGCCCTCCGCGAGTACACAGACGACGAGTACGAGCGGCTCCGGCGGAGCGAACGGGAGCTCACCGGGAACCGCGAGCGGGCGACGGTCACCGACGTTGCCGTCGGCGAGGACACGGCCCGGCTCACCCTCGGCTTCGAGTGGACGGCCGACTCCGAGTCGGTCGGCTACGACCTCGACGACGCCCGGGACGTGATGGAACTGAAGGCCGTCGCGGCGGACGCGGGCTACGGGTACGACCAGCTGTTCCACCTCGAGGGCGAGACCATCCCCGTCGTCTACCTGGAGGACGGCTGGGTGCCGGCAGCGGCGCTCCCCGGCGGGGGGCCGGGGGGTGCCGGCGGGGCCGCCCAGCGAAGCCCGTCGCTCGCCGACAGCGCCTACCGCCGGCTCACCGACTGGGTCGACGACCTCACCGCCCGGTCGGTCGTCCTCGGCGTCATCGTCACGAAGAAACTGCTCATCGCCTCCGCGCTCGTCTACCTCATGGTCGCCTGACCGCCGGTCGTCCCTCTATCATCGGTCGCTCCCGCCGCCGGTCGTCCTCCTCGCCGCGGCTCAGGCGCGCTCGTCGTCCGGCGGGACGACCGGCGGCGGGTCCGACACCCGGACCGACAGCGACGCGGCGGCCAGCCCGCCCAGCAGGACGATGAACCAGTAGTTCGACAGCCGGAAGAGGAAGACGGCGGCGGTCGCCGTCGGCAGGTCGACGGGGGCGAGCGCGGCGGTCACGCCCGCCAGCGCCACTTCGAACCCGCCGAGGCCGCCGGGCAGCGGCACGACGTTCAGCAGCGTGACGACGGGGACGACGAACACGACCAGCGCGTAGGGCACCGGCTCGCCGATGGCCAGGAAGCTGGTGTACAGCGGGAGGAGGAAGCAGAGCCAGCCGACGACGGCGAGCGCGACGGCGGTCCCGACCCGCCGTCGGTCGCCCGCCAGGTCGCCGACCGCGCCGGCGAACCGCCCGACCGCGTCTTCGACGCGTTCGGGTGCCAGCGCCGCGTCCGCCCGGGCGGAGACCCGGCCGACGGTCCGGCGGAGGGCGGCGGCGACCCGGAGCGCGGTGCGTTCGAGGATCGCCCGGCGGTACACGGCGAGGTACGTGAGCGCGAGGACGACGGCGGTCACGGCGACCATCGCGACGAGGACGTCGCGCAGCAGCGTTCCGCTCGGACCGCGCCGGGTGGCGACCAGAAGCGCCAGGCCGGCGACCGCGAGCACGAGCGACGCGACGACGTTGAGGAAGGCGAACACCGACGCCGCGGCCAGCGTCGACTCGTAGGGGGCCGCCGTCTCGCGGCTGACCGTGTAGGACATGAGGACCGGGCCGCCGCTCTGGCCCATCGGCAGCACCTGCTTGAGGAACTCGCCGCTCAGGTACGCCGAGCGGTAGCGCCGCCCACGGACGGTGTGACCGGTGCTCGCCAGCAGGCGCCGCACCGCCTCGCTCCAGGCGGCCAGCGCCCCGACGACGCCGAGGAAGCCGACCGACAGCACCGCCGGATCCGCCGACGCCAGTTCGGCGAACACGGCCTCCGGGCCGACCGCCCAGAGGAAGCCGCCGACGGCCAGGAGCGCGACCGCGAACCCCGCGACCAGCCGGCGGCGACGTGACATGGGAGCAACGGACGCGGCCGGCCGGTAAAAATGGTGCGGCGGTCGCCTCGGCAGCGATCAGTACGGGCGGTAGCTGCTGCGGTTGCGGGTAGGGGCGCGGTCGGCGGGCGTGGAGCGCACGCCGACCGCACCGCTCGCCGAGTTCCCACCTCCAGACACGGCGGGCGGCGTGGGCGGGGGCCCGGTCGTCGGTCCGACCCGAGGGATGTATGACGGGGGGCGGTCAATACCGGGTCGAGACCGATGGCAGACGAGACAGACGACCCGACGGTGCCGGTGGTGTGCACGGAGTGCGGGACGGAGACGGCCGTCCCGATCGACGACGTGGCCGACGCGGTCGAGCGACACAACGAGGGTGTCCACGACGGCGAGCAGGTGGCGCAGGTCGACCCCGCGCTCGCCGACCGGGTCCGCGACCTGGTCGCCGAGGACCTGGGGCTGTT
Organism: Halosimplex halophilum; assembly: GCF_004698125.1. Taxonomy (NCBI): domain Archaea; kingdom Methanobacteriati; phylum Methanobacteriota; class Halobacteria; order Halobacteriales; family Haloarculaceae; genus Halosimplex; species Halosimplex halophilum. The sequence goes on along the minus strand of NZ_ML214297.1, from coordinate 1,378,984 downwards.
GGGCGACCCCGCGGACGACTGACCTCCGATCGGCCCGGAAAAAGGGGGTGTGAGTCGCTAAATCGTCGGTAACTCGGCTTAATCGGGGTTGACCGAGTCGCCGTTTCTTGACGGTCCCCGCCCTCCGGTCGGGTAGACGCCTCCGGCGTCTCGGAACCCACCATGTCACGCACACACGACCGCGCGACCGCCCCGGCGGGGCGGGCGTGTCGGCGCACGGACCGGACCGGAGAGCCGCCGGCCGTCGGCCGGGAGGTGACCGCGACGTGACCCGCGAACTCGGCCGCTGTCGCCACTGCGGGCGGGTGGTCCCCGCGGCGACGGTCTGTCGGGCCTGCGGCTACGACGCCGACCCGGAGCGCAACCGGCGCGGGCGGTTCGCCTGGGGACTGATCGGCGTCCTCCTGACGCTGACGGTCGTCGGCGCGCCGGTCGGGCTGTGCTGTCTCCTGAAGGCGGCCGGCCACCACCGCGCGATGACCGGCCGGGTCGTCGCCGACGCCACCCGACCGCCGCTCGCGCTCGCCGTGGTCGACGGGGTCCGCCGGCGGGCCCGCGGCCTCGACGAACGCGACGGGGGTGGCACCTGACGTGCCGATGCGCTGTCGCAACTGCGGCGTCCGCGGGCCGGTCATCGGCCGCGACCGCGAGTGGACCCCGCTGAACGACGCCGCGACCCCGCGCCGGCTCTACGAGTGTCACCACTGCGGGCACCGACAGCGCCGGCGCGGCGCTCGTCACTGACGGGCGACGGGGGCCGTACCTGCCGCTCGTCGCCGCCCCGCCGCTCGTCGCCGTCTCAGCAGCCGACCGCCTACAGCACCGTCCCGTGTTTCTTGTCCGGGCGCTCCTTCTCGACGGACTCGTAGAAGGCGAAGCGGGCGGCCAGCTCCTCGCGCAGGTCGCTCGGGGGGACGATCTCATCGATGACGACCTCGCTGGCCATCCGGTGGACGTCGATGTCCTCGCGGTACGCCTCGCGGAGTTCCCGCTCGCGGCGCTCGCGCTCCTCCGGGTCGTCGATGTCGTCGAGCTTGTTCGCGTAGACGGCGTTGATCGCCGCCTCCGGGCCCATGATGGCGATCTCGCCCGACGGGAGCCCGATGGTCGACTCGGGGTCGTAGGCGGGACCGGACATCGCGTAGATGCCCGCCCCGTAGGCCTTCCGGACGACGACGCACTGTTTGGGGACGGTGGCGGCGGAGGTGGCGTAGATCATCTTCTTGCCCGCTTCGAGGATCCCCTCCTTCTCGACGTCCGAGCCGGCCATGAACCCGGGGGTATCGCAGAGGTAGAGGAGGGGAACGTCGAAGGCGTCGCACTTCCAGACGAACTCGGCGGCCTTGCGGGCGGCGTCGGGGAAGATCGCCCCCGCGCGCTGGGCGGGCTGGTTGGCGACCACGCCGACCGGTCGGCCGTCGATCCGGGCGAACCCCGTGAGTATCTCCGGGCCGTACTCCGGCTGGAGCTCGAAGAAGGTGTCGGCGTCGACGACCCGCTCGATCAGCCGCTCCATGTCGTAGCCGCGGTTCGGTTCCTCCGGGACGACGCCGTCGATGCCCCCGGGCGACTTCGCGGGCGCGCGGCCCTCCGTCCGCGGCGGGTCCTCGTCGCTGTTGTCCGGGAGGTAGGATATCAGCTGGGCGACCAGGTCGCGGGCGTGGTGTTCGTCCTCGGCGACGAGGTCCGCCGACCCGGAGTGGCGAGTGTGTACGTCGGGGCCGCCCAGCTCGTCGAGGTCGATCTGTTCGCCGGTGACCATCTCGACCATCCGCGGGCTGGCGATGGCCATCGCGGACATGTCCCGGACCATGACGGTGAAGTCGGCGAAGACGGGGGTGTAGGCCGCGCCGGCGATGCAGGGACCGTAGAGGACGCAGACCTGCGGGACGCGGCCCGACAGCATCGAGTGGTTGTAGTAGTACTTGCCGATGCCCTCGCGGTTGGCGAAGAAGCCGGTCTGCTGGTCGATCCGGCCGCCCGAGGAGTCCATCAGGTAGAGGACCGGCCGGCCGGTCTTCAGCGCCCGCTGTTGCATCCGCAGGAACTTCTCGACGCCGTGTTCGGCCATCGAGCCCGCCTTCACGGTGAAGTCGTTGGCCATGAAGTGCACGTCCCGCCCCGCGAACGCCGCGGCGCCGGTGATGAGACCGTCCGCGGGCAACCGGTCACCGTCGCTCCCGCCGTTCCCGTCGCCCTCGCCGTTCCCGTCACCGCCGGTCTCGGGCGAGTCGGCGTGCCACGCGTCGAAGTTGGCGAACTTGCCGTCCTCGAAGCGCAGCCCCGAGGGGTCGGCGGTCGCGTCGCGCTCCGCGGGGTCGACCTCGCCGGGCACCGGGTCGGTGTCGCCGAACCACAGCTCCAGCCGGTCGCGGACGAACAGCTTCCCCTGTTCGGCCAGCCGCTCGCGGTACTTCTCGGGGCCGCCCCGCCGGATGTCCGCGATCTCCTCGCGCAGCGCCTGCTCGCGGGCGGTCGGGCCGAGGGCCTCGTCGGCAGTCCCGCCCGCCGACTCGCCGCCGGACGGGGCCCCGGCCGACTCCCCCTCGAACTCGTGGACGACGGCCGGCTCGTCGGCGTCGCCGACGTACACCTCCACCCGGCCGTCCCCCGGGACCGTCCGCTCGATCGCCGAGGCGATCGCTTCGGCCTCCTCGACGGTGGCGTCCTGGGCGATTCGGACTCGCATACCTCACACCTCGCACGCCCGCGGTAAAATATGCCGCCCCGCCCGGCGCCGACGCCGTCGCCGCTCGAAGGCCGGCGGAGCCCCTCGCGGCGGATCTCAAAGTTGATACCCGCGGACGAACGGGTAAGTAGGTGAACGGCGAAGGTCGCGTCAATGCGTCTCCGGTCGCTCTCCGTGGTGGTGCTGGTTCTCGTGTCGGTCGCGGCGCCGGCGGTCGCCGCCGGTGGGGGCGCCGACAGCGCGAAGCCGGCGGTCGACATCACGATCCGGTCGACCGACATCGGCGACGGGGACACCTACGAGGCCGGGACGGACGTGGACATGACGGTCAACGCAACTGTCGGCGACCGCGCGGTCGACGGGACCGAGCTCTCGGAGGTCGTCGTCCGGGTCAACGGCGAGCTCGCCGAATCGATCGAGGTCAACGGGACGAGCGTCAGCGAGACGGTCGAGCCGACGCTGTCGAACGGCGAGAACTCGGTGCGGGTCATCGTCACCGACGACGCGGGCGCGGTCAACGCGACCGCGTTCACGGTCCGGAAAGACGCCGAGGCGCCCCACGTCTACCTGACGAGCCCCTACGACACGGCGCCGTGGAAGTCCATCGGCGACGGGACCGCCAACGGCTCGCGGGCCACGATCGCCGGCAACGTCATCGAGTCCTCCGGCGTCGAGAAACTGCAGATCACCCGCACCTTCGACGGGCAGCGCTCGACGCGCGTGCTCCGGGACGTGGGCGAGAACTTCTCCGTGGAGATGCCGCTGGGCTACGCCGAGAGCGGCAACGCGACCAACGAGTTCCGGCTCACCGCCACCGACGAGTTCGGCAACGTCCGGATCTACGCCTTCGATATCAGCGTCGAGGACCGCCGCGCGCCGGCAATCTCGGTCGAACCGTTCCCCAACGAGACGGCCCGCAACAAGGTCCACCTCGCCGGGACCGTCACCGACGACGTGCGGGTGAAGTCGGCGAACCTGACGCTGCGCGGCCCCGACGGCAACGTCACCGGCGAGGAGACGATCGCCGCCGAGCGCTCGCGGGCGCTCGACCCCGACCGGCTCTCGGTGTCGTTCAACGAGTCGCTGTACACCCTCTACACCGGCACCTACGAGGCGACGGTCTCGGCGACCGACGCGTCGGGGAAGACGACGACCCGGACGGTCGAGATAGAGCGGGTCCCCCAGTCCGAGCGCGACGTGGCGCCGACGATCGCCGTCGACCGCGACCGGACGGTCGTGCTGGGCGACGAGCGACTGTTCCTCGCCGGTGCCGCCTTCGAGGGCGTCACCGAGCGCCTCGTCGTCGAGACGCGCGCGGCGGCCACCGGCGAGACCGTCGACTACCAGGTCGTCCACTCGGGGTCGCGCAGCCAGCGCGTCGAGTTCGACCGCGAGGTCGCCATCGACGCGGACCGTACGACGGTGATCGTCCGCGCGACCGACGCGAAGGGGGTCGAACACACGGAGGAGTTCGTCGTCGCGGGGGCCGCCCGCGAGACGTTCGTCGGCGAGACCGAGGCCGACGCGGGCGACGACGACAGCGGGACCGACTGGCCGAGCGTCAGCGTCGAGTCGCTGCGGGACGGCCGCGCCGGCACGGCCAGCGCGTCGGTCGCCGTCCGCCGGGCCGCCGCGGGGACGACCGTCGCGGTCCCGGACAACGCGTCGCGCCCGGTCGTCGCGACGGCGAACGTCTCCGTCGAGCGCCTGCGGATCGGCGCGGCCGCGGACACGAACCTCACGGCCACGGTCGTCGCCCGCGAGCGGACGGGCGCCGCTCTCAGCGGCCCCGCGGGCGCGACGGCCGCCGCGACCGTCACCGTCCAGCACTCCGTCACCGACGCCGTCGACGGGGTGACCTACGACCTGTCGGTCCGCCGCCCGTACCTCGACGCCCACGGCCTCGACCCCGCGAACCTCACCGTCTACCGGCTCTCGGGCGGTAACTGGTCTGCTATCGGGACCAGCGTCGTCGAGAGCGACGACGACCGGGTCCGCTACCGCGTCGACTCGCCGGGGCTGTCGGTGTTCTCGCTGTCGACCGACCCCGCGCTGGCCGCGGCGAACGGGACGAACGGACCCGCCGGCAACGGAACGGCGGGCGACGGGACGGTCGCGAACGGCAGCGCCGGGAACGGGACCGTCGCGAACGGGACGAGCGGCGACGGAGCGCCCGGCAACGGGACGGCGCCGGACGACGAGCCCGCGGGCGAGGCGACCATCTTCGTCAGCAACGTCACGGTCAACCGGACCGCCGTCGCGGTCAACGAGTCCGTCGCCGTCAACGTCACGCTCGCGAACAGCGGCGAGGCGAACGGCACCTACACCGCCGGGCTCCAGACGCTCCACGACACGAACGTCTCGTTCGTCGCCAGGGAGTCGGTCGCCGTGCCCGCCGGCGAGCAGCGGCGGGTGAACTTCACCACGCAGTTCGCCAGCGAGGGCAACCACACCGTGATGGTCAACGGCACCCGCGCGGGCCCCGTCGTCGTCGGCGGGGGCGGCGGCCTGCTGTCCGTCCTCTCGGTCTTCTCCGTCCTCCCGCTGCGGCTCATCGGGATGGGGCTCGGCGGGCTGGTGGGGCTGGGACTGGTCGTGGTGTTGCTGCGGTTCGTCCTCGGGAAGGTCGGCGGCGGCGAGAGCGCGAACGGGTGAAAAAGCGGCCGTTACGACAGCGTCGCCTCGACTCGGTCCACGAGTTCGGCGTTCCCGAGATACACCGGGCTGCGCTCGTGGAGCCGGTCGGGATCGGTTTCGAAGAGGTCGCCGTAGCCGTCGGAGACGCGGCCGCCGGCGGCCTCGACGACGAAGCCGACCGGGGCGCACTCGAAGCAGTGGCGGAGCTTGCCCTCCGGCGTGTCTTCGAGTTCGGGGTAGGCGAAGATCCCGCCGTGGGTGAGCACCTGCATCACGTCGGCGATGAACGCGCCGCCGTACCGCAGCTTCAGCCGGTCGTCCTCCAGCGCCTCGACGGCCTCGGTCACGTCGTCGGTCCAGTCGGGCCGGCGGCCGCCGAAGGCGTAGACCGTTGGGTCCTCGGGCAGGGTGAGCCCCTCGCGGAGGAGTTTCCGACCGTCGTCAGCCTCCCCGTCGCCCTCGCCGTCACCGCCGGCAGCGTCCTCGATCAGGTACTCGTCGACGCTCTCGCCGTCGGAGACGACCATCGTGGTGTTGGGGCCGTAGAGGACGAACGCGGCGGCGACGAGGCGGTCGCCGGTCGTCGGGACGGGCTCGTCGTAGACGCTGACGATGGTGCCCATCGGGTTGTTCGAGGTGAGGTTCGAGGAGCCGTCCAGCGGGTCCAGCGCGAGGTGGAACTCGCCGCCGTCGTCGGCCTCGCGTGCGGCCTGACGCTCCTCGGAGGCGTAGCTGGCGACGGAGTCGAGCGCGAGCAGCCGCTCGGCGAACAGCTCGTCGGCGTACTCGTCGGCGGCGCGGACCTTCTCGCCGCTCGGGTTGTGGCCCTCGACGTACGCGCGGCGCTCGGGCAGCGCCGCGCGGACCTCGGCGGCGGTGTCGCGGACCACGTCGAAGACGGCGTCGACGGTGGGGTGGCCGACCCAGTCGGCCGACGGTGGGAGCTGCTTGCTCATGGTTTGGGGGCCGCGGCGTCGAGGGCCTCGTCGACGGAGGCCTCCTCGAAGATGACCTCTTCGAGGGCGTCGAGGATGCGCCGGGGGTTCTCGCGCTGCCAGACGTTGCGGCCGACGGCGAGGCCGGCGCCGCCGGCGTCCATGACGGCTTTGACGCTCTCCAGGAACTCGCGGTCGCTGGTCTTCGAACCGCCGGACATCAGCACTTTCGTCGGGCCGGCCATCCGGGTGACCGTCTCCATGGCCTCCTCGCTGCCGGGATACTTGACCTTCGCGATGTCCGCACCGAGTTCGAGCCCGAGGCGGGCGGCGTAGGCGACGACCTCCTCACTGGAATCGTTCTTGACGGCCTGGCCGCGGGCGTAGGACCACATCACGACGGGGAGGTCGTACTCCCGGGCCTGCTCCTGGACCTCGCGGAACTCCTCGAACATCTCGACCTCGCCGTTGACGCCGGGGTAGACGGTGAATCCGATGGCCTCGGCACCGAGTTCCTCGGCGGCGTACTCCACCGAGCAGTTGACGGCGCTGTCGGGCTCGCCCATCCAGAGGTTGGACGTGCCGTTGAGCTTGGCGAGCAGCGACACGTCGTCCTCGTAGGAGGGGTAGTAGGCCTCGGCGACGCCCTTGCCGACCGCCAGGGAGGTGACGGCTGGGTGTGTGGCCACATCGAAGACGTGTTCCGGGTCCGCGCTCTCGGGCTGGGGGTCGAAGTCGACCGGCCCGTGCTCGATACCGTGGTCGTACGCCAAAACGAGTACTTTCCCGTCCCGCGTGACCGGAGCGTCTGCGATGGGTCGCATTACGGATACGCGTACACGGACCGAACGTATATATCTTCTTTCTGACACTATTTACTACCGGCCGAGTAAACGATTGGGGCGTGCGTGGCGTTCACACGCGCTCGGAGGGCCGAAATCGGTCGCGTTGAAGTATCCGGAAGGCGCGACGGGATGAAGTGGCAAGTACTCGAACACAACTCGACGCGTAGCGCGGCCGCCGGGCGAGAGAGCGTTCGACGGAACCGGTCGTCGACCGGGAGTAGGCTTACGCCGGCGGCGGGCACAGATGGGGTATGCGCGGACTCGATGCGGTCGACACCGTCGGCGTCGTCGGCGCCGGCACCATGGGCAGCGGGATCGCACAGGTCGCCACCCAGTCGAGCTACGAGGTCGTCCTCAGGGACATCGAGCAGGACCTCGTCGACCAGGGGATCGAGAACCTGACAGAGGGGCTCGACCGCCTCGTCGAGAAGGGGACGATCGATGAAGCGGAAGCCGAGACGATGCGCGACCGGGTGACCGGGACGACGGAGATGGACGACCTCGCCGACGCGGACCTGGTGGTCGAGGCGGTCGTCGAGGACATCGACGTCAAGCGCGACGTGTTCGCCGACCTCGACGACGCGACCGACGACGACGTGGTGCTGGCCACGAACACGAGCACGCTCTCGATCACGACCATCGCCGCCGCCACCGACCGGCCCGCGAACGTGGTCGGGCTGCACTTCATGAACCCCGTCCCGGTGATGAAGGGCGTCGAGGTGGTCGTCGGCGAGAAGACCGACCCCGAGGTCGTGGAGTTCGCCCACGAGTTCGCGGAGGCACTCGGCAAGGAGACCTGGGAGGCCGACGACAAGCCGGGGTTCGTGACCAACCGGATCCTGATGCCGTGGATCAACGAGGGGATCCGCGCCTACGACGAGGGCGTCGCCGCCAGGGAGGACATCGACCGCGGGATGGAACTCGGCACGAACGTCCCGATGGGGCCGCTCGAACTCGCCGACCACATCGGCCTCGACGTGTGTCTCCACGCCTCCGAGACGCTCCACGAGGAGCTGGGCGACCGCTACAAGCCCGCCTACCTCCTCAAGCGCAAGGTCGAGGCGGGCGACCTCGGGAAGAAGACCGGGAAGGGCTTCTACGAGTACGAATAGGTGAAACGACCGGCTGACCCTCCGGAACCCACTTGGGACCGGCGAGTGAGCGGGCAGACGATGACAGCCCGTCGTTTCGTCCTCCTCGGTGCGGTCGCCGTCCTCCTGGTCAGTGCGTCGCTCGCGGCGGTCGCAGTCGGACCCGCCGCCGCGGCGCCGCCGCCGGAAGCGGTCTGCGGCGTCTGCGGGGACGGCCTCGCCGACGCCGCCGAGGACGCGGGCGTCCCGCTCACCGTCGAGTACGGCGCGGCGACGATCAGCGTCCGCGAGGACGGGAGCGGACGCTGGCACGCCCGCGTCCGGGTCGACGACCGCGCGGCCGACCGGCTCGCGGCGAACGCGACGCTCCGCGAGCGCGTCGTCCGCGCGAGTCTCGACCGCCGCTCCGTCGTCGACGACCCGCGGAACCTCCATACGGAAGTCGCGAACGACACGCTGGTCGTCACCTTCACCCAACCCGGCGTGGCCCACCGGAGCCTCGGCGGGGTCGTCCTCGTGGACCTGCTCGACCCGCGGGCTCGCCGTGCCGGGCTGGCCCTCGAAGCCGACCGGCTCCGGATCGAGGGGCCGAACGGAACTGTCGTGAGCCGCGCGCCCCCGGGCGCGACCGTCGAGGACGGCGCGGCCGTCTGGCGTCCCACCGACGAGCAACCGGGACTGGGGAGCGACACCCGCCTGGCGTTCGCCCCGACGGACGGTCCCGGATCGCGGGCGCTGACGACCGCCGGGTTCGTCGCCTTCGGCGTCTCACTCGCCGAACCGGGCGCGCTCGCGCTCGGCGTCGCGCCCGCGGTTCTGCTGGGTTCCCTGTTGCTGGCGTTGCGGCGCTGGGGCGGCGAGTTGCCCGCCGTCGATCCGTCGCCCCTCGGGAAGGGGATCGCGGGGGGCGGCGCCGCGGTCGCGGTACTCGCCGGCGCGGCGCTGGCCGGTCCCGTGCTCCTCGACGCCGCCGTCGCCGAGACCGTCGCCACCTTCGCCGCGCTGTACGCGCTCGTCGCCGGGGGCGCGATAGCGCTGGACCGCCCGTCCGCGCGCGCCGCGCTCGCGTACACCCTCGGCGCATCGACGCTCGTCGCCGTCGCGGCGAGTACCGTCTCCCTCGTCGCCGTCCAGACCGCGCTGCTGTCGGTGCCCGCCGCGCTCTGGTTCCCGCTCGGCCGCGCACGCGAACGGGACCGGACCGTGAGCGCTCCCGTCGCGGTGGCGCTACTGGCGTCGCCGTTCGGCGCCGCCGTCCTCTACGCGCCGTCGGCGTCACCGCTATGGGGCGTCCTGCTGTCCGCCTTCACCACGGTCCCGTGGACCGCCGCGACCGTCGCGTTCGGGTTCCCGCTCTATCTCCTGGGTCGGGGCCTGGGCGACGACGCCGGGTCCGTCGACGGGAGCGAACGGACGAGCGGCGCGAGCGCGGGCTGATACGGATTGCTGTGACTGTTTGCCGCGACGACCGCCCCACAGCGGGCGCTCGATGCGGTAATGACTTACAGCAGTCCGTATGAGCGGCGGTCGAGCGCGCGGCGGAACGGCTACGAGCGACGAACCCGCCGTTTTCGGGTGGAGATCCGGCCGACAGCGTTGCGACTGGCCGGCCGTGATCTCCGGCTGAAACGCACCCACGGAGCGCTCCCGAGCGCTCCCCACTCGACGGGAGACGACGGCGACGGGAACCCCTAAGAAGATTTCGGAGTGGTCCGCTCGGACGGCAGTCTGCACCGGACTCGCCGACCCGTCACCAGCGGTGGTGGACGTAGTCGCGGACGTGTTCGTCGTAGATGTCCCGGACCGCGCCGTGTGTCTGGTGGCTGAGTGGGTCCAGTTCGGCGGCGGCGTCGTTCTCGGCGACGTGCTCGGGCGTCGTCGACCCCGGGATCACCGTCGAGACGGCGTCGTGGTCGAGGATCCAGCGGAGCGTGAACTGCGCCATCGTCGCGTCGCCGGGGACGAACGGCCGCAGGTCGTCGACGGCGGCCAGGCCGTCCTCGAACGGGACGCCCGCGAACGTCTCCCCGCCCTTGCGGCCGACGCCGGCGTCGACGCCCTCCTCGGCGGCCGTCCGCCGGTGGTCCCCCTCGTCGAAGTCCTCGGGACCCTCGAAGGCGTCCGCGAGCAGGCCCGACGCCAGCGGGACGCGGACGATGATCCCGATGTCCTCGTTCGCCGCTCGCTCGAAGAACCGCTCGGCCGGGCGCTGGCGCAGCGGGTTGAAGATGATCTGCACCGACTCGACGACGTCGTGCTCGATGGCCTTGTCGGCTTCCTCGACCTTCTCGACGCTGACGCCGGCGTGGTCGATCAGCCCCTCCGCCTTGAGTTCCTCCAGCACCCGGAAGTTCTCCGGGTCGTAGAACGCCTCCGTCTCCGGGCAGTGCAGCTGGACCAGGTCCAGCGAGTCGACGCCGAGCCGGTCGAGCGAGCCCTCGACGGAGGCGCGCAGGCCCTCCTCGGAGTGGCCGCCGTCCTCGTCCGGCGCGGCCTTCGTGGGGACGTAGATCTTCCGGTCGGGGTCGCGCTCGTCGAGCACCTCGCCGATGAGCCGCTCGGCGCGGCCCTGGCCGTACACCTCGGCGGTGTCGACGAAGTTGACGCCGTCGTCCAGCGCCGTTCGGATGGCCTCCCTGGCCTGCTCGTCGGTCACGTCACCCCACGACGGGCCGACGTTCCAGGTCCCGAGGCCGATCTCCGTCACGTCCCAGCCTGTCGAGCCGAACTCGCGTGTGTCCATACCCGAAGTCCGGGCCGCTCGGACGAAAAAGGTGGCCGATCCGGCCGATGGTTCCCCTTCGGCGCCGGGACGGCGCGACCACTCCGCCGCCCGAGCCTAAAAAACAGCTACTAGCGTCGACTCATCTCGGGAGGTCTCGGTAGGTGTCGTCGTTCGTTTCCGTCGCGAGCCGGTCGGCGAGATCCAGCAACGAACTCGCGACATCGATGGATGATCGGGCCTCGTTCAGCCGAACAGGGGTGTCCTCAGCGGCGAGTGCTCGAAGACGGTGGAGGGTGTCAGCTCACTGTGCGCTTCGACGGGGAGCCCCTTGAGATAGGTCCGGCGTGCATCGGAGGTCCAATCGGCGATCTCGAACCCATCGTCCTCGACGATCGTCCCCCGTTCCCGGAGGTCGTCGGAGTCAGTAGTTGTGCCTCGACGGAGTCGACGAAATCAGGTCGACCGAGGAGGGGACTCCTCTACGAGCGGCGTACCGCAGTCCGACGAATGTTACCGTCACGCAGAATGATGGGCGCTGCAGGCCCCCACAGCCCCAATATTCGGTACTTTCGTGGATTCAGGTTGGGTGTTACTCATCGTCGATGAACTCCCATCGGCGGTCTGCCTTCTCGCGCTCGTTCGCTCGGTCGTAGTGCTTGTCGAGGATCTCTTCCGAACAGTCGAGACGGTCCGCGACCACGCCACGCGGCACGCCGTCGTTCCGGTACTTCGTCACCCGCCCCTTCCGCACGTCGTGGGTCGAGCGGGCGGACGGGCAGGAACTCATCCCGGTGTGACGGGCGTACTCGCAGGTATCCGGGTCCTCGTCGTGCGGGCACTCCTCGCCGATCTTGCACGGCCGGGTCCAGCGGTAGAACGCGTTCCGGATACATGTCGCCGACAGACGGCCGGCCTTCGTCGTCACGAGCGGCGTCCGGCCGTGTTCGTCGGTCGCTTCCACACGCGGCCCATCGATGTAATCCTGTAGGACTCGCGCGACTCGCTGGCTGATACGGTTGTACCGCTCCCCCTGGTCGTCGTTCTTGAGCGGGGTTCCGGTCTCTGGCCGGTGTCGGTACCGCAGCCCGGGCTCGTCGCTTTCGAGCTCTACGTCGCCCAGGTCGAGCGCGCGGACCGCGCCGAGTCGGGCGCCAGTGTGCCACACCAGGACCCAGATGACGTGATCGCGACTCGCGTACTCGTAGCTGCTCAGGTAGTCGAGAATCGGCGGGACGCGCTCCGGCGGGAGCCACGAGTCCGACACCTGTTCGTTCCGGCTCAGGGTCGGTAGCTGGACCTTCTCGTACAGGTCCTGCGGGACGGCCTCGATTGACGCACAGGTCCGCAGGAACGACCGTATCGTCGTCAGGGCCGTGTGGACGGTCCGGGCCGCCAACTCGTCTTCGCCGCGGGAGTAGCCACCGTTACGACGCCACCGCCGGAACTCGTAGATGTCCCGGCCGGTCACCTCGTCCATCGAGTCGATGCCGCCCTCTTCGCGGCACCACTCCACCCACGCCCGGAGGTGGCTCCGGTGGCCCTTCTCAGTCCAGTCCGCGGCCGTATCCTCCAGGCTATCAAGATGAAGCTCGACCGCCTCTTTGGGCGGGATAGAGACGAGATCGTCGTCGCTCATCGTCGCACCCCCAGGGCTTCGAGCGCGTCCTGCAGCATCTCCTCATCGGCGCCGTTGGCCGCGTGGACCAACTGGCGGACGAGACGCTCGTTTTTCGGACTCTTCGGCGGGTCCGGCCAGGGGACACCCCGAACCTCCACCCACAGGTCATACATCGCTCGCTCGTCGAGGACGATCTCGACGCGCTCATCTTCACAGGTGACCGCCAGGACCCACTCGTCCAGATTCCGAGTCGGTCCGTAGCTCACCGATGGACGCTCGTCGGAGACGACAAACTCGCGCGTCACGCCGACCCCTCCCGATAGTCGAGATCACGGTCGTAGGGTCCGGCGGGCGTCAGCAGGCGCACCTCGTCACGCCGGAGTAGGTCATCGTTCCGCTTGTCGCGCAGCTCGTCGAAGACGCCATCGACGCCCTCGGCGCTGGCGCACTTCGAACACCAGAAGTGGTGGTTCGTGGGCTCCCAGGAACGGTGCCCGCGGGGACAGGTGAACCGCCACCGGTCGTGGCGGTCCTCGATCTGGACGACTTCCTTCTCGTTTTCCGACATAGCCGGGCGTGACTGAATGTCGGGGACGTAAAAGGGGTAATCCAGACGCGCGTGGTGAAAGTGAAAGTAAAGCGATTCAGCCCCCGTCCCGGCAAAATCGCGGATTTCACCGGTGAAAGTAAAACGGGGTAGCGGGCGGTTCGTCGTGCCACCTGACTTACGGCGGCGTGCATCTCTCGTGGTCATGTGTTCGCTCGCGAGAGCGACACCCCGGCCGACGGGTAGGGTCGTCGGCTACCGACTCTTTCTCGCAGGACCTCCGGCCCGCCAGCCCGGTGTGACGCTCTTGGCCCGACTGTTGGACCAACCTCACTTAAATTTACTCAACGATTTCGTTGACTGTAGATAACGGATATGGTATCTACTGACAACGTATCAAAAACCGTTAACCAGAGTCAATCGATTCGCGGACCATGCGTCCGCGGGTGGACTGGATGAATCAGACCGATGACCGGATTCTCGAACTCTTAGATGAATCCGGGTTAGAACTCTCACCTGTTGTGATTTCGAGAAATCTTGATTACTCACGTTCGTGGGTGTCTCAACGACTTGCCAAACTAGCAGAATCTGACCTTGTTGAAGTGGACGACGGCAGTTATTACTGTATCTCCGAGAAGGGCCGAAGGTATCTGTCAGGTGAACTTGAGACCGATGATCTTCGTTTGGATGAGACCTGACTCATCTACACTATTGGCTCAGTGGAGAAGTATTAGTCAATCGATGTTTTGACGAGAGTGGCAGCACAAACTCAATAGTACTTGATCACATAGTGGATGTGAGACCAAATGGAAAACGATCCAGATATCGTTGTTCGCAATAGCAGTAGTGTGCGCTCCCAGGCTGAACATCTTGGATTAGAATCCCCAGAATCTCTCGTAGTTCTACCTCGAAACTATTTTTCAGCCGACGATGTGGATGAACTGAAGATGAATCAAGAGGCGCTTACTATAGAGAAGCTATTAGAGCAAGAAGGGGTTGATCCGGATGAACTCACAGAGTCAAACGAACGTCCAGTCACCCATGCTTGGTCAGCAGAGACGATCGGCCCAATTATCCATTTCACTGCCGAGTTTCTAGTTGAAAACTGGGACAGTGTCCTGACTGTTATTGGACTTATTGAGTCATACTATTCAACTCAACGTCACTCTTCAATAAAATTCAAATTTAGCGTGGAACACCCAGATGGGACTTGTAAACAGGTAGAATACGAAGGGGAGCCCGATAAACTAGAACAAGTTCTTGACAAGCTCGAAGTCGAACGCGACGAACTTATGGAATCTGATCCTGACGAGGCGGAGGCCACAGATGACAAGGAAACCGAATCTGCATAATACCTCGCAAAGGAGCCTGAAAGGGCCAGAGTTAGTTCACCGATTTGTTAAAACTGTTAACGATATTACGCCCGCTCGTTACTTTGTTCGTGCAAAACAGCATCAAAACGCCTCAATAGATCGGCTGTATGAACTTCAGGAGTATACAGTAGAAACAAAGAATGAGCTATCCTCGAACGGCAATCCAAATGATGCTAATCTGTTGTTGTCAATCGAATATATGGTCGGTGCTCTAATCGGAGAGTTAGAAATGATTGTTTCATTGAAGGAGAATCGTCCTAACGATGCGTGGGAACACCTGTTAGCATCACGAAACTCCGCAGAGGCTGCAGCAAGAGCACACCAAGTGGCTGAGAAAATGAATGTTGAGCCGTTTCTAGACCGACTCGATGCTTACGAGCACCTGTTGTTCCCGTCTATCCAATTTGTAAGTCCCGCGTTTGACGTTGGTAGTATGATCTGTTCTATCTGTGGCGAAGAGTATTCATCTTGCGCACACATCAAGGGTAGAGCGTATTCTGGCGAGATGTGTTCTGTAGAACTACGGGATATCCAAGGATTTGATCACCTTGCTCTCGTTGATGAGCCATATAGCAAAGCTCACAGACTGACACAAACAGCCTCCGGAAAGGACCTGATGACACTATTGCCACCAGAAGAATGCAACCAAGAAGATTCTATAGTACCTTCATCCGAGGAAGATGAACGGCCGTCTATAGATAACGAGGAACGTCCAACAGTTGATTCTGAGTTAGAGACTCTTGATAAGGAATGAAATCCAGGAAACTCACTTTTCAACCAAAATATTTTCTGACACCATTATCTCATAGGTACCAATAATACTAAGGGTCTCAGCGATCTCCTGCTTCTGCTCAATAGTCAAATCACCACGAGCAAGCACCATTCGGACCCGTTTGTCAATTCTTTGGGCGAAATCTGCCGACCGCATCAACGCAGTGGTCTTGTTGCAGTCCCAGAACTCGGCAGCCTGCTCGATGGTGTCGGTCCGGTGCGCATGCTTGCCGTCTTCGCGGATTCGCATACCGACCGCTCGTGAACACGAAGCCAAAATGCAGGTCTGAGCGAGTAACTGAAAGCCCGATTACTCTTAAACCTATACTGGCCCACAGCCCACGGCCATCGACATCCTCCACTCAGGGGGCCACACCGCCTCGAATATGCACACGGCCGATTCGCGTTCGTGTGCATATCGCGTCGAACGAATCTCTCGACGTGCGACAGCTGGGGGTCACAGATTCAAAACGGTCCACTGTCCTGAGAATCCAAAAATCCAACTGTCAATTAGAACCACTGGTCCGGCTGGTCTTCCAAGTTCCAGACAAGAATAGCTCCGCGTTGATGTACGTCGTGCTGGAGTCCCGAGAAGTGAGCAACAGCATCGATCGAGATCTTGTGTTCCGTCCAGCATTCAACTTCGTTAGCGAATTTCTCCGCGATTTCCCTGCTAGCTATTTCTGTCCCAGCACCGTTGACGGGGCGATAATACGGCGCTAGAAACGTCTTCGTTACCCGTATATCCGATTCTGCGAGCTTCGTTACGTCGTGGATGAACGAGCGTGGATTTCGGTCTTGATACGGATTGAATACCTTACTGAATCCGCGAGAGGAGGGGTTCTCGTTGGCCTTCTGAAATCGGAATAACTTCGCTTCACAGTATTCCTTTTCACCGTCTCGCTCGATTACGAGATCAGCGGATCGTCCGCTTGGATAACGAACCTCGGATGAATCCGATTTGGCGGTGGAGATACGACCATCGAATAACTCCTGTTCCCGGACTTTAGTTACCAGAGCATCTATCTGGTCGTCCTCGTCGTGAGGGCCAATCCCAGCGCCGTAGGTCCGATTTTCGCCGATCTCTTTATCCACCTCGTCAATAACATCAACAAATAGGTTGGCCACTTCACCGGTCAGAGTCAACGAATCGCCCATTACCACAGGCAATTATCGAGGCGGAGCTTGATTCTTGGGACTTTACTGATAGAGTTGTCGGAGGAAATATGAGGGCATGGTCAAACCCTATTGCCATGTCTGACATCAATTGGGACAAGGTACCGCGGAAAGGCGGCGTCTATTGTATGTATGACTTGGACGGGAACCCGGTGTACGTCGGATACGCATCTGAGTCCCGGTCGCGACATCTAGTAGCTCGATTACGCGAGCACTTTACTCAGCAAAACTCAAGCGCTGTAGCCCACGGACGTATCGATCTGCTTGACGTGTGGTACGTTGAGATCTGGGTCACATCTGAATGGGAATTAGCGGAGGACCAGCTGATTGCGATTAAAGATCCTGTATTCAACCGAGGAGAACCGGTTCCAGAAGCAGAGCCGATCGATATCCAATCCCCGGATTTGACGCTATCTATCTGTGACGACGAAGAACGGGAGACGAGATTAAAACCCCCGAACCGAATCCGCTCGAAGATGGATCATATCCAGCAAATGGTTGACTCTGACCAAATTGCGCTTGATGCCCTTACTCAGGGAGAGAAAAAGCGGATTGAATCGGCCCAGAATGCGGCTAAATACCACCTGTCTATTCTAGAATCCGCTATCGAGAGCCATTATACGGTTTCTGAGTAACTGCCGACCTGTCTTTTACTAGACCGTCGCCGAGCGTCGGCCGTCCGTCTCCTTGGCGGACGACCGAATCATGTTCGGACAAATCGACATGGAAGACGCTATCGCAGGCACCGTTTTCGCGCTGTCGGCGGCCGTGACGGCCGGCATCGCGACCATCACCATCCTCGGTCACGCCCTCTCGGGGAGCATCTGGACCATCGGCGGTTCGGGTACCGGCGCGGGCACCGAGATCACCATCGCGTTCGTGCTGTCGCTGCTGTCGCTGCTGGCCGCCTACGCGACCAATCGGATGGATTCGGCCGGCAAGGACATGGAAATCGACACGGACCTCAAGAACCTCGCGAAGGGCCAGGCGACCGCCGAGTCCTACGTCATGATCGGGACGGTCGTGCTCGTCATCGGCACCGGCCTCAACATCCTCGGGCTGCGCGAAGTCGTCCAGAGCGAGCCCATCATCGGCATCGTCTCGCTTGGCGTCCAGGCCGCCGGCTACTACGTCATCTCGTACCTGGGGTGAGCATCGATGGACCGCACCTTGGGCTATGGGCTCGTCGGGACCATCGGCGTCTCGGCGAGCACGATCGCCTCGGCCGTCGTCGGTGACCCCTTCCCCGTGGTCGTCCCCAGCATCGCCGCCGGCGCCGTCGTCGCCGGCCACCACCTCCGCGAACGGCGCGACGCTCGCGACGCCCAGCTCGAAGACGACCGCGGCGAGTCCGACCAGGAAGACGACCCCGACCGGGTGGACGTGGGCGACCCGCTCGGCATGCACGACGAGGAGGCAGCATGACGCTGCGCTGCCGCCTGCTGGGCTGTTCGATGGACCGCATCGACGAGGAACCCCTGACCGGCCGGCACCTGCTGGCGCGCTGTCGGTGCTCCCGCTGCAGTGACGAGCGGACGGCCGTCGAGCGCGTCGACCATCAGGCCGAGCCCGCGAGGACGACCGTCACGACGGTCGGGGAGGCAGCATGATCGGCCGCCGCGCCAGCCGGGCCCGCGAGGCGGCCGGCCCGGCCGTGCTCGCGCTGCTGCTCGTCATGTCGCTGGCCGCGCCGGCGTTGACCGGCCTCGCTGGCGCCCAATCCGACGCCTGGTCGGGGTCGGTCTCCGGCTCGCCCAACGGGGCGGTAGTCGACACGTCGGACGTGACCGGACGCATCGAAATCGAGGTGTCGACGCCTGACGGACCGAACGGCAACCACGTGGTTCTCTATCGCGACGAACACGAGGCGGCGGACACGGCGCAATTCGTGTTCGGAAACCGTGAAGCGTACGAAACCATCAACTTCACAGTCTCTCACGCGGGTCCGGCCGCTTCCGGCGAGCCGAGTTTCGGCGACCTGTCAAATGTCGGGTTGGTGGACACGCTGGCGAACCTCGTCAACAACAAACAGTCGAAGCTCATCGCAGGGACCGGCGGAGACCGAAACCTGAACTGTGGGCCAGTAGAGTCCATCTCTGGTGTACTCGGCCAACAGAAGGTTGTCGAGTGCATGGGGCTACCGGGCTCGACGACGGTCGACGAGAGTCTCGACCAGCAAGAAGTCAAACTGGAGATGTATCAGTCTCTCCAGAACACTCGGGCCCACGGCCAGGTTTTCTCGGACACGATGGACAACTACCTTGAAGATACCCGCGGAGCGGCGCTCTCCGAGGCAAATCTGGCTTACGTCCGTGCGCTTGAGAACGGCAGCAGCAAAGCCGCAGCGATGAGTGCGGCAAAATCGGCCGCAGCGGACTACTACGCCGCGAAACAGATACAATTAGCTCACGTGATGGACCAGGGGCTCCGCCAGTACCAGTACCTCAGGAGAGTGGCGGATAACGAGTCTGTCACGTCGAATTTCGTCCGGTTCTCTGTTGGTCCGCGGAGTGAAGACTACTCCGGGGCCATGCCGCTGTCGGTGACCGACCCGGACGCGACCGTCGGAACGGAAACCGTCGAGCTTGTCAATGGTACTACTATTGATACGCTGGCGATGACTTTCTCAAGTAACGGGCAAGTCCACATGAGCGACGGAACTCAGCAGGGATTCCAGTCGTCGGCGGATGGGACAGTCTACGCTATTGACCAGGGGCTCCCGCCGATGATGGACTACAAAAACACCGCAGCAGTGTCTGTCTCGGGTATTCGTGTGGAGAAACCGCAGTCTCTCGACAACCCGACCAACTACACGGTCATGCGCGAGGCGATGATCCTGTGGTCGGATATCCAGCAGCAGCAGAATCATGTAAATGACAATATCGGCACAATGGTTGACGGGACCTACGAGGAGTACCAGCAGGGCGACCTGAACCTATCCGAGATAACGACCGCTCGGACGCTCATGCGGGAGTATTCGCCGGGTACGAAAGACGAGTCCTATCAGACGTACGCGCTGGCCCGGCTGGCTAAACTCGGTGTCTCGCCGCCTGATGACCTCTCTGAGCAGAAGAACATGACCGTCCGGGTCGGCGGGCCGAACGGGACGGTCTACCAGAACGCGATCCTGGCGGCGGACAAGAACCCGCCGAGTGGCGGCTGGGAAGTCGGGAAAACGTACAACACCGCCGATATCGCGGGAAGCGAGTTTGTCGTCTCGAACCAGACGATGACTCGCATTCCGAACAATACCCGAGTGACGATAACCTCGGCGTACAACCAGTCTGGCGGCAAAATATCGTCGGTCACGTACCCTGACGTGAGCTATCAGACGACCTCGCTAGAGGGGCTTACAGGGGTGTATGACAAGCTATCCATGCTCAGGGCTGAACTCGCCGCATTAGAGCAAAACAACCGGGGAGGCGCCGGCGGCGGGCTCCTCGGCGGCGGGAACCAGACCGTCGTGCTCGTGCTCGTCGCTGGGGCGGTCGCGGTGGTCGTCCTCAGCAACGGCGGCCGGAGGTAACCCACCCATGCGCTTTTTCGTGCTCACAGTGCTGGCAGTGCTCGCTCTCGCGACCGGCGCGGTCGCCGCGAGCCCACAGCCCACGGCTCAGAACGGAACCGCCACGCCGAACGCCACCGCGACGCCGGCGGCCTCGACGCCGACCGCGACGACGATCTCCGCGACGACCACGCCGACGAGTTCCTCGCCCAGCTCTAGCTCGGCTCCGACCGCCACCCCGACCGCGGCGCCGACGCCGACGGCCACCCCGGCCGACGACGGCCTCGACGACGTGCTCGCGACCGACCCGGGGAACGCCACCGTCGACGACGTGCGCGAGGTCGCCGAGTGGGTCCGCTCTGAGGGAGCCGACCGCGGAGGCCGACAGGCGGAGCGCACCCGCCGGTGGCTCTCGAACGCGACCGGCGGCGGGAACATCTCACTCCCGGACATCTCACTCGGCGAGTCGACCGCGACCGCGACGCCGGCGCCGACGGCGAGCCCGACGCCGACGGCCGTCTCGGCGCCGGAGTCTGACGGCAACGTGACCCGCATCGACTCCGACACCGCGCTCGTCGGCAGCGAGTACCTGCCGGAGAAGGGCATCGCGAGGGTGACCGTTCGCTCCGAGGCGGTCCAAACGATCACCTTCTCCGACGGCGGGTTCCTCGCCGACGGCGGCGGCGAGGGCCGGTCGCGCTCGGAAGCGTTCGGTGCGGGCGAGACATCGACCGTCGCAATTCAGGTCACCGAGGCGGGCGGCCGCGCGGCGGTCGTCCTCAGCACGGACAAGACGCCGATCTACGGCGTCATCGTCAAACAGTCCGGTGGCGGGCTCGACGTGATTCGGGAGCTATCGGGCCTTCAGGGCCTCATCATCGGCGTCGTGGTCATGCTCGTCTGGATGATCATCGCCGGGTGGAACGAACTCCGGGGCGAGCGGGGCCGGCCGGAGGTGGCCTAATGTCCCAGAAGACCGCCCCCACATTCGATTCCCGGTGGGACCACGCCGTCTACCTGATTGCGGAGTTCAAGTATCTCGTCACCGGCATGGTCCTCGGAGCGATTGCGTTGTTCGCCTACTACCGCCCGGAGATTCCGACCCCGCCGACGTGGGCCGGCGCCGCCATCGTCGCCTGGCTCGTGCTTGGCATCCCCTGCTACCTGGCGGGCGTCGCTATCGCCCGCTGGTTGCGCCGGCGCAACTGGGTCGAAGTGCATCACATCGATGCTCGCGGAACCGACGGGAAGGACATCGAGAAGCACTACGTCCCGCCGCAGACCTGGCAGGACAAGACTGTCGACGGCCCGGACCCCTACCCCGTCAACGGCGGGAGTGCCTGGGCGGTCCATGAGTACGAGTATCTCGACGATATCGACGAACTCCGGGTGAAAGGCGTCTGGCTGTCGGGGTTAGAGGATACCCAACTCTACACCTCGCAGTCGATGATGGTCGACATGCACGGGTGGATGCTCGACCAGATCGAGAAGCTCGCCGACACCCGCGCGAAGTGGTCCCGCGGCGTCGTTCAGTACGAGAAGGAGACGGTCAACGACTTCGCAGAGGCGCGCGAGCGCGGTGTCACTCTGGACCGGACGGCCGGCAGTGAAGTGTTCGAAGACGTGTCGGGCGACGACGAGGATATCCCGAGTCTCGACGCCGACGAGATGCCCAGCATCGACGACTATACCGAGGGCCAGCCCGACGCCGACCTCAACGAGCGAATGGAGCGGGCCCGCCAGCAACAGGAGGCGATGAGCGATGACTGACGACAACGACGTGTACACCCCGGCACAGTACCGCGAGCACGTCGATGGGCATGGGCACAAAGACCCGCTAGCCGACCCCCACACCGGCCACGTTCGCGACCCGAAGCTCTCCCGCTATCTGTCGGTCATGCGGATGCACTACGACCCGACTGAAGCGGAGCGCCCGGGAGAGATGCCCGGCCAGGCGCAGGACCTCCAGGAGTGGAACGATGTGGTCGGCATCGAGACGACCGACGCCGGTCGGAAGGCTCTCCAGAACGGGGACATGCAGACGCTCAAGCACCAAACGGGAGACCAGGGCCAGCAGGCCGACATCTCCGGTATCAAGGCGATGGAGCGAATCGACGATCTCGTCTCCGGCCCCGCGCCAGTCATCATCGTCCTGGGCGAGATGGGCGCCGGTAAGACCAACTTCGCGAGTTTCCTTGGTCAGCGCCGCGAAGCCGTCGTCGAGGGCGACCATCTCGTCGGGACCAACATCGCGAGCCTGCGGGAGAAAGACCCCTGGATGGACGAGTACGGCGAGCCCCGAGACGGCTTCATTCCCAACTATCCGACGCTAAAAGAGTGGATTCAGCAAGACGGTGACCCGCTGCACAACGAACAGCGACCGAAAACGTTCATCGGTGACGAGTTTTCGGTCAGCGCCGGCGGCCAGGGGAAGCAGGGGTTCGAGGTGGCGCAGAAGATGGCGCCGTTAGTCTATCTTATCCGCAAATACGGCGGGGCGCTGATTTACATCGCACACGGCGAGAAGTCGATCCACCCGCTGCTGTGGCGAGTGGGGATCATCGTCAAGAAGGTCTCGAAAAAGAAGGCGCTCGTCGCTGAGAGCATCAAGAACGGCGAACTTGCCGACCTTCACGACGACCCCATCGAAGGCATCCCCGAGACGGACTGGCGATACAACGACAAGGAGGCGAGTGAGTGGGCGTGGGAGCGGCCGACTGACGACGAAGACGGCCCGGAGATGGACGAACAGACGGTCAAGACCGTCTCGATGTGGACCATCCGCGAGTGTATCGAATATCAGGATATGAGCCCGCGTGAAACCGCGAAATTCGTTCCATACAGCCACACTACCGTCCGAAACTGGTTCGACGAATACCAGAGCGGCGGCGAGAAGGCTGAATGGGTTTCGCAAGTGGAGGGAGTAATCGCATGAAAGCGGCGGGATGGAAACGTGTAAAGCGCAACCGTCCCCCGTATAGTAGTGGCCCACAGCCGGCCCTCGTTCCCTGTCGGGAAGCGAGAGCGACCGATGGGCCGGGCGCGCGGCGGGGGGCGCGGAGTAGATATATAAGACGCGCGACGAGCGCACGGAGCGCGTAGCGATGCCGAGCCACCGCGCCAATCACTACGGGACGCTCGTCGAGCACCAGGCCGCCAAGCGGTACCGACTCGAGCTGGAACGGTGTAGCTGGCATGATGCGCTCCGACCGGACGGAACACCCGTCGAAATCAAAGCCGCAAAACGAGTCCATGCAGACGGCCAACCCGGAAATTTCAAAATCTACGAGGAATATCATGCCAAACTCCGCAAAGCGAGCGGGTGGTACGTCTTCGCTCCCTATCGTGTCCGTGGCCGTGGGGTAGAGGTGCTGAAATGGGAAATGCGCCACTCGTCACGACTCCCTCGGCTACATTGGCATGGGGGTGGCGAGCATCGTGATAGCCGGCAGGCGAAGCTCGGGATCGGAGAGATGTTCTGAAAAGACCTAATTCAAAAAGCTAAATTGTCGGTGTAGACACTGGCCGGTATGCAGACAGAACGGGGCGCTCTGATTGATTTTGTGAAATATGGAGTGATCGTCGGGATCGTACTCGGATTAGTCGGGGGCGCGACGACGCTCTTTCTATTTGGAGGGTCACAAGACCCAGCCGATAGACGCGCTTGTGTCCAACCACCGGACGAGTTTGCGTGGAACTCAACCCAACCGGAGTCAGCGACGCCGAAACAGACTCTTTCAGGTTCGGGTGAAGTCGTGACCGAACAGAATTCGACGTATCAGATTGAGTATCGTGCTGAGCGAACGCGTAACAGCTCTGTATTCGCAGGCGTTTCACACGATAATCAGTTGGAGTGGCATGACGGAAAACTGTACTTGCTCGGTCAGTATCACTGCACTCACCTTTACAAATCAGACAGCGACACTGTCCCGATGACTGCAGACGGGTGGGAAATCAACCGGACAGACGTGTTCTATCGTGTGAAGCCCCCTGGCGACTCCGTTGACAATATGCTCCGTGCGAACGGTAGTTGGTACGCCTATTACAGTCGTAGCGTTCTGACAGGTGACTCTCTGAACGGGAATTGGAGCTGGTACAAGTCACTTCCAGAGGGTATCGACGATACGGGCGTATATCACGAGAATGGGACCTTCCACATGTTCTACGAGGCTGGTAACACAAGCGGCCTTTCCGGATCGAAAATCGGGTATGCGACATCACCCAACGGGATTTCGGACTGGACGATTCGAGAACCCGTATACCGTTCTGAAGATGGATTCAAAACAGGGGATTACGAGATTGTCAAACACGATGGGATGTATCTGGTCTTCGCGGATCGCTCGAAGGAGCACCCAAAGTACGACGTGGCTCTATTCGCGACGGCGGAACTCGGAACGAATCTGACGTATATCGGAAATGTCGCTGCACCCTTCCGAAATTCGTCTGTTCAGCCCGAGAAAGGTATTCAAGACCCGACTGTCGCCTACGATGAAACCCGGGAAAAGTTCGTTCTCTATGCCCATGCCCACGAAGAGCGTCGTCGTCTCCACGCTGCGACAGTCGATATCTCGATTAGCCGTAGTTCTGTCGGTACCATCAACCAGACAGCCAGTTAGCTGTTTCAAACCGGCCAGCCGCTATTGCAGTTGGAACTAGCAGAGGCGGTGCGGTGTATTTTGAGCGAGTGGCCTTAGCCACACCCCTAAGACGGAACCAAACCCCCCGGGTAGGGTTCCGTCGCGCCGGCGATGCCCAGCTGGCGCTCGCGGGCCCCGACGAGTACAACCGAGGTTGCCGAATCACAGCTGGGAAGCGCAAATATAGTTGGGAAATACCCGGAAAACAGGGGCGAACGACAGTGATGCCTCTACTCGGGCGGGCTGCTACCCGGTGTTCAGGAACCGCCAGGCGTCGCTGATCGAGCCGTCACCGAACCGGACTTGCGCCTCGCGATAGCGCTGCTCGGGCATCCCCGCGTCCTTCCAGACCCGGAACCCCTCGCGGATGGACTCACCCACGTCGCTCGCGACCGTCCCGTTGAATCGGAGCGTCATGCGGGCATCGCGGGCATCGTCTACGTCGACACCGTGGCGGGCCGCCCACGCGATGAACGCGCTCATCGTCTCGTCTAGGCCGCGCTCGGCGGCCTCCATCGCCTTCGCCGTCGCCTCCGCCGCGCGTTCGAGCCCTTCGCGTGCCTCGTCAACCGCCGCGTGGACCATTTCAGCGACGTACTCCGAGCGCAACGACACCGACGCATACTCGCGCTCGACGAGATCATCCATCTCCCGCAGCGCCCGGCGGACGGACTCAACGTGCCGGCCGTGCGCGTCCGCGATGTCCGCCGGCGCCACCTGGCCACCGTCGGTTACCAGCGTCTCCATCGCCTCCCACTGCACGGGCGAGAGGCCGTCGGCGAGGTGGCGCACGACCACGCTCTCCTGGGACTGTTCGACCCGCGTCAGGTCCAGCCCGATAGGGTCGGGCCCGCTCTCGTCAACCGCCGGCTCGAAGTACGCATCCGCGACGAACGGCCCATGCCCATCGCTCGGCGCTACGTCCAGTCCAGCGTCGGCCAGCACCGACAGCACCGTCTGGTCTAACTCCCGGCGAAGCCGGTCGAGATCTCGCCAGCGCACCGTCTCGTCGTCGTCAAGCAGCGATGCCTGGAGCGACGCGCCGACCTTCGGATGGGACAGCGGGTGATCGTCGGGCATCGACGCCGCTTCTCGGGCGTAGTAGTGTTTCACCTCTTTCGGGAGGGCGTGGTCGGGGAACGCCTCGCGCACGCGGCTCGCGTCGAGCGTCGCGGTATGGTAGTAGCCGGGGAGATTCCGACCGCGCTCGTCGTCGTCGTTCTGGACGACCTTGCGGTAGCCTGAACGGTCGCTCTCCAAGAGATGCCCCATCGCGGCCAGCGGGCCGTCGCGGGCGTGGACGGGGCCGCTGGCGTCCGTGTGGACCCGCGCGTAGCGCTCGGCGTCCTGAATGTTCGAGTAGGGGTGCGGGTCCTCGAAGTACCGCGTCGCGATACCCAGGACTCCCGCCGCTCGTCGGAGCAACTTCGGATAGTGGTCGAACGCGATGTTCGACCCCTTCACCCGGACGTTCACCCCTTCGCCGAAGCCATCGGGAACGGGAATCTCGACGCGGGTGCCGTCGTCTTTCTCGCCCTCCATGCCCGGCCAGCGGGGCGCGACGTGGGCCGTGAAGTCTTGCTCACCGACCGAATCCTCCGACGGATGGCGCATCACTTTGATGCGGTACTCACGGATCGTCTCGATGCGGAAGTCCGTCCCCTGGGGTGTCTGACTGCCGGGGTGGACGATGTTGCTCTCTTGGTAAGAGAGGCGGGCGACCCACTGTTCGCCGTCCGCGTGGAACTCCTCGCGTCGGGAGCCGCCGGCCTGTTTGACCGCGTTGTCCAGCCCGAAAAACGGCGCGAGCCCGTTATCGTTAAACAACAGGTTCGCGTTAAACTCGTGTGGGGCGAGTCGGACCGTTTGCACCTTCGCTCACCCCTCGCGTTCCAATTCAGCGACGGCGCGCTGGACCCGCGCCTCGCTTTCTGCGACCGGTTGCTGACCGCCCCAGTCCCAACGAACGCGCTCGCCCGTCTCTACGTCGTACAGCCGCGACGCACGGACGAACTCGGTCACGCGAACCCCTCCAGTGAGGACTGACCACGATCTCGGTTCTCCCGCGACCGGTACTCGGCGCCACCGACCGCGTCGTCCCAGGCGGCGCGGTGGTCTAGGTAGAGCTTGAAAATATACTCCCAGCGGGACCACCCCGCCGGTCGCTGGTAGCGGTAACAGTACGCCAGCGAGTCCGTCGATGTGATCTCCTCAATGATGGGCTCGCTGTCGTAGCACCGCTTGTCCAGCCCGAACGCGTGGAGTTCTACGTCTGGGAGTACCTCGCGGACTGCCGCGACGATCTCCTCGCAAATCGCCACGTCGTCACGGCCGCACATCGTGCCGATACCAACGCGGTTGGTGACGAGTCCGTGGTCGCGGAGTTGCTGGGCGTGTCGCCGGTAGTCTGCCGGCTTCCAGCCCTGAACGACGGCGACCGGCTCGGCTGTGATCCCCAGGTCATCATGGAGGTTCGCACATTCGATGTGTCGGTCGAGCGTCCGCTCTTGTTGCTCTCGGACGGACCAGTCGTGGAACTCCCGCACGTCGTCTTCACAGACGTAATCGCGCCACGCGTAGTACGCTGGCTGTATCTGCCCGATGTCATACAGGTAGGATTCGGTCGACTCGGGATAATCGGCGAGCCCCTGGCCACCATGCTCGGGTGGGGCGAACATCGAGTAGGCGCCGGGGTCGATGAACAGGTCGTAGTCTCTCCACCGCGAATCCCGGCCGTTCAGCATGGTCTGGTAGTTGACCATGATCCGCGACGGCCGCGGGCCCTCCAGCCACCGCTGAGCGCGGGCCAGCATCTTGCGCGACGACCCGCTGGCCGCACCAGCCCAGAACTCCTGAGAGGGAGCCGGCCGGTCTCCCTCGGGGGTCACGCGTGCTCACCCCCGTCGAGACGGCGGCGAGCCCGGCGTAGGAGGTTTCCGACCGTGCCGGGTGAGCGGCCGGTTTTGCGAGCGTACTCCCGCATCCCGTAGCCGTCCTGTTCGACCGCCTCGTACACCTCCCGCTGGGCGTCTGACAGGGCCGACAGGTCCTCCTCGTAGTGGAACAGCGACGACTGGAACGTCACGGCCGCTCACCTCCCGCGACGGTTGCGAACTCTCCGAGCGGCCGCTGTCGCAACTCCGTGGGGAGCGGCACGTCTGGGACGCTCGGACAGTAGTGGAGGAGGTACTGGACGAACTCGCGGGGGATAGCTGACCGAATCTCGGATTCCGTCCACTCCGCAGGTACGCCCTTCGCCGCCGCGAGTTCGTGGCGGACGTACTCGGAGCCGATAGAGATCTCCGCGGTCCCGCTCTCGAAGGCGTCGGGAACGGGGAAGCTCGTCTCGAAGTGCCGGCAGTTGTTCACCGGCAACCCGAACGCCAGCCCGTTCAACCGCGCCGGTTCTTCCAGATCGTCACAGGTGGCGACGTTCTCGATGATGTACTCCTCTGGGTCGACGGCCGCGACGACTTCTCGGACGTTCAGGTCCGCGAAGGTGGGGTAGCGCTCTTTCGGCGTCTCCTCCCAGTCGTAGCGGCCCATGTTGGCCCACGAGAGTTTCGAATACGCCTGACACCGCGGCGACAGCCACAGCAATTCAGGCGATTCGAAACTCCCCATGAACCCAGGGTTCGACGCGTCGCCCTGGACGAACTCACCCGGATAGGTGTCGCTGTAGTCCTCGATGTCGATGCCCAGGTGACGAACCGGAAGCTCGTCAAGCGCGAGGCCGACACCGCCCGGCCCGCTGTAGCCGTCGACGACGAACGGCTCCCCCGTCACCACCACTCACTCCCGAAACACTCCGGGTTACCGCAGAGGCTGTAGTGAGGGTACGCCGCGACGGGAACGTCGGTGAACTCGGCGTCCTCCCGGTACTCGGCTTCGACGCACGCCGGCTCGGGCTCGTCGGCGTCCGGGTCAAGCCGGTGGAGGGTGTCGGCGTACTGCGACCGATTCCGCACGGCCGTCTCGGGGACTTCCTCCCCCTGACTGACGGCCTGACTCATGCCTGCACCCCTCCCGTCGCAAGCGAGTCTTTGCGTCGGGGAATCGCAGGACAGCGATGGGCCGCAGTTTGTCCCGAACTTGTGTCAGTCTCAGAGGGGTCTCGTGATACCGGAGTATCGGCTGATTCTCGAGGTAGCAGCGCCGCTACCGGATGAGCAGAATTGTATCCGAGTCGGGCGGCGAAGGAGTGGGCGCTGCAGGATTTGAACCCGCGACAGCTTGGTCCGAAGCCAAGCACTCTGTCCAAACTGAGCTAAGCGCCCGCACAAATTCTTACACGGGCATCGATGTTTAAACGTCCCGATCCGTGATGGGGGTGTCGAGCTCGCGGCCAGTCGGGAGATCGTGGAGCGGTCCGAGACGACCGGATCCGCCCGTGGGAGTGGTCCCGCGGGAAAGGGCCATAATAAAGATTTTAACGACCGCCGCGACTAATCGACACGTATCGAGCGGACCGGGCGCGGTTCGTGTCGAAACGGTGGTGTCTCCCGTAGGAATGTACGACCTCGGAACGACGTTCGGGAACGCGACGGTGGCCCCGGGTACGAACCTGCTGGTCTCCGGGCCGCCGCTGTCGGGCAAGCGTCGCATGGCGCTCGACGTGCTGGCTCACGGCTCCGAACGCGGCGAGGGGGTCATCGTGGTCACCACCCGCGACAGCGCGAGCCGCGTCCTCAACGACTACGAGGCGCTCGTCTCCGACCCGGGCTCGGTGGACATCGGTATCGTCGACTGCGTGACGAAACACCAGGGTCGGAGCGCCCGCGACACGGACATCGTCAAGTACGCCTCCTCGCCGGAGGACATGACGGGCATCGGGATCAAGTTCTCCGAGTTCGTCGAGGAGTTCCACCAGCAGCGGGGGATCGAGAACGTCCGGGTGCTGGTCGACTCGCTGTCGACGCTGCTGATGTACTCGGACGTGCAGACCGTCTTCCGGTTCATGCACGTGTTCACGAGCCGCATCGACAACGCCGACGCGATGGGCATCCACGTCATCGAGTCGACGGCCCACGACGAGGAGACGCTGAACACGCTCCGCCAGCTGTTCGACCACGCCGTCACCGTCGAGGCGGACGGCGCGGTCTCGACGACCATCCCGGATGCGACGCCCGAGCAACTGGAGCGGTGACGACCAACCGGCGACACCGGGGAGCGCCGAGGGCCGGCAGTCTTTTGCGCGTCTCGGCCCATCGTCCGGACATGCCAGTCGATTCCGACGAGCGACTCCGCGAGATACTCGAAGGGGAGACGATCGCCGTCGTCGGGCTGTCGAGCACGCCCGGGAAGGCGGCTCACGACGTTCCGTCGTACATGCGCGAGCAGGGGTACGAGGTGGTCCCGGTCAACCCCTACGCCGACGAGATCTTCGGCCGGGAGCCGTACGACTCGCTCGCCGAGGTCGAGGAGGCGGTCGACATCGTGGACGTGTTCCGGCCGACCGACGAGGTCCCGGGGATCGTCGACGAGGCGCTGGACCGCGACGACGCCGGCACCGTCTGGCTCCAGCTGGGCATCACCCACGACGAGGCGGGCGAGCGCGTCGAGGCGGCCGGCCGGAACTTCGTCCAGGACCGCTGTCTCAAGGTGGAACACCAGCGGCTGTTCGAGTAACGGAGCGAGAACGACACCGCCGGTCGGCTCCCGTCAGTCGTTCGTCGTGGCGGTGTCCGGGTCGGTCGTGTCGGCCGAGGTGTCGGTCGCGTCGCTCCCGGACCCGTCGGCGTCGCTTCCGTCGGCCCCGGTCTCGCCCGATTCGGCATCACCTTCGCCCTCCGCGTCGGGGTCGGGAAGCTCGTCGACGACGGCCTCGACGTCGACGCCCTGCTGTTCGGCGAGCGCCTCGACGATGGCGCGCTGTTCGGCCAGCTCCCGGTCCATCGCGTCGAGCTGTTCGCTGGTGGACTCGACCCGTTCCTTGAGGTCCTGGACCTGCTCGATCACCTGGTTGAGTCGCTCGTAGAGCTTCTCAGCGATGTCGGTCACGCGCTGGATCTTCTTGGCGGTGTCGCCGAATCCCATACGCGGCGGTTCGGCCGCCCCCGTTGTCCGCTTTTCGGCTCGGTGGTCGGCTCGGCGACCGACGATCGGCCGTCTCCGGACGGCGGGACCGCTGCCGGAGACCGGGGCCGTTAAAACCGGAGCGTCCGCAGTCGGGGACATGAAGCAGACGCGGCTCGCGCCGCTGGTCGGCGTCGTCGGGTGCCTGCTCGTGCTCGTGTCGCTGGCCGCCCCGTACTTGCTGGTGCGGACGGCGCCCGGATCCGCGGTCGGGACCTACTACGCGGAGGGCGCGCTGAACCCGCTCGTCGCGGGGATCTTCGCACTCGTCGCGGCCATCGTCCTCGCGGCGGGCCGCGACGAGCGGACCGACCCGCCGCTGGCCGCGGGGGTCGGCATCGCGCTCGGGCTGTTCGCGACCGTCGTGATCGCGGTGTGGGCCGTGACGGTCCCCGAGCAGGTCCTGTTCGACATGGACGCGCCGGCGATCATCACCTACCACCGGTGGGCGAGCGTCGCCGTCTCGCTCCTGATTCCCGTCGCGAGCCTGTGGTGGTCGCGGACGCTCGGCCTGGTCTGAGTCCCGCCGCAGTCACTGGGTCTCAGGCTCGGGTCGTCGGAGTGACCCGAAAGGTCCTTATGATGGACGGCGGTAGGTCGGAGTGGACTAGGCCGGGCAGCTAGGCCCTGCTCGTCACCCGCGGTATGGCCTTCAGCGGGGGCCGAACACCGGGGGCGTCCGGTCAGACGGGCGTGGGCCCCGCGAGCCAACGTGGAAGCCTCGTCCTGCGGGGACGGCGGTCCGCGGCTTCGCGTCTGCAGGGACGCGCGGCCGCGGTTGATCGAGGGCACTCCGTCAGGCGCGGAAGCGAGCAGCGGACCCTCGGACACCCGTCGCTCGCAGGGTCGCGGGGTGGAGGAGGCAAGCGGGATTCCCCGCGCTCGAACGACCGGGCAACCCCGGGAGTCCGTCCATTCATCACGCCACCATCTTTTTCGACGAGAGGTATCCTCGCTCGCTTCGCTCGCTGCGGGTACCCCTCGCCCAAAAACATGGGTGAAAAAGGCCGCTCGCGCTCCGCGCGAGCGGTGAACCGGCGCAGAGCGCCGGATGCTCGGTGCAGACCAGCCTGTCTCCGGGTCGGCCGACGGGACGGCCTCCCGGCCACCGCAACCGCCCCGCACCTGCCGCTACTGCTCCGCATCCACCGCCACTGCTCCGCACGGTACCGCACCCGCATCGCTCCGCACCGCGACCGACGACGACCGTATCCTCGCGGAGCACGTACCGGCAGTATGCCCACCGTCCGCACCAACGACATCGAGACGTACTACGAGCGCCGCGGCGAGGGCCCGCCGGTCGTGTTCGTCCACGGCGCAATCGTCGACCACTCCCAGTGGGACCCCCAGCTCGACGCGCTGAGCGACGAGTACACGACGATTGCCTACGACGTGCGCGGCCACGGCCGCACCGGCGGGTCCCAGCGGGGTCGCTACTCGGTCGACCTGTTCGCCGACGACCTGGGTGCGCTACTGGACGCGCTCGACATCGACGAGGCCGTCCTCTGCGGGCTCTCGACCGGCGGCTGTATCGCCCAGGTCTACGCCGCGCGCCACCCCGACCGGGTGGCCGGGCTGGTACTCGCCGACACCTTCGCGCCCGAGTTCCGCTCGCTCGGCGAGCGCCTCCAGCGCTCCGTCCTGCTCCGTGCGACCGTCCCGCCGGTCCGACTAGTCGGCTACGAGCGCGTCGAGCGGGCGATGGTCTGGCTCCAGGAGAAGCTCTCCGGCCAGGGCGTCAGCGGCGACTACGAGAAGGTCGAGCGTATCCGGGAGATGGGGCCGAAGATGACCACCGACGAGTTCGCGAAGGTGATCGGCGCCGTGGCGGGCTTCCACCGGACCGAGGTCCGGTTTCCCGCGATCTCCGCGCCGACGCTCGTCCTCTACGGCGAGCACGAGGCGCCGTTCATGCGCCGCCAGGCCCGCCACCTGGCGACCGAGATCGGCGGCGCGACGCTCCGGGTCGTCCCCGGCGGCGGTCACGCCTCGAACCTCGACAATCCCGACTTCTTCACTGGCGCCGTCCGCGAACTGCTGGCGGAGGTGTATCCGGCCGAGACGGCGGAAGCGGTGGGGTGACCGAGGAGAGCGGACTGTAGTGCGGTCGCAGTCGGTGCGCGGTCGCGGTAGCGGACCGGTGGCGGCGGTGGGTGCGGAGCGGTGGCGGTGGCCGGGAGGCCGTCTCGTCGGCCGACCCGGGGAAAGGCTGGTCCGCACCGAGCATCCGGCGCCGCAGGCGCCGGTTCACCGGACGCGAGCGACCGAAGGGAGCGAGTCGTCCGGCCCTTTTTCCCCACGTTTTTGCGACGGAGGATTCCCGCAGCGCGCCTCCGGCGCGCGAGGAACTCTCCGGCGCAAAAAGTGGGTATGAAAGTGGTCTCTAGTCGTCGCCCGTCGTCGGTTCCACGAGCCCCTCGACGTTGTCGAGTTCGATGCCGCCGTGGATGTCCCGCTGGGGGTAGGGGATGTTGATGCCGGCGTCGTCGAAGCGCTGCTTGACGCTGGTGACGTACTCGCCCTGGACCTTCACGAAGTCGGCGCGGCTGGGATTGGAGATCCAGAACCGGGACTGGAGACCGACGTAGGAGTCGGCGAGTTCGGTCAGCCGCACCGAGGGCTCGGGCTCGTCGAGGATGCCCGGGTGGTCGCGAGCCTCTTCGAGGATGATCTCGGTGGCCTCGTCGATGTCGTCCTCGTAGCCGATGCCGAAGACGAACTTCATGCGGAGCTCGTCCTTGGCGACGGGGTTCTTGATGACGCCGTCGGTGAGCTGGGAGTTGGGGACGGTGAGCAGTTCGTTGTCGAAGGTGCGGACGCGGGAGACCCGCAGGCTGATGTCCTCGACGACGCCGGCGTAGTCGTCCCACTCGATCCAGTCGCCGATGCGGAACGGCTTGTCGGTGTAGATGAAGATGCCGGCGACGAAGTTCTTCAGCACGTCCTGCATGGCGAACCCGATGGCGAGGGTGGCGGCGGCGGCGACGGTGGCGATAGAGGTGAGGATGTTGCCGTAGTCGGCGAAGGCGAAGGCGATGCCGAGCGCGCCGAACGCGATGAGGAAGTTTGTGAGCTTCCGGAGCGGCTTGCGGGCGTGCTCGTCGAGGTCCCGCGAGGTGAGCACGCGGCCGACGATGGGGCTGATGACGATGCGCCCGAGCGCGTACAGCGCGACGAAGGAGACGAGGAAGGTAATCGCCGAGCCGATGGCGCCGGCCAGCGGCGCGTCGAGGCCGACGTTGTCGATCAGGAAGTCGGCGACGACGCCCGAGCCCCCGTTCTGGAGCGGGGCGACCGGGGCCCCTGTCATCGCTCGAACACCGCCGTGTGGCCGCGGGTCCGGACCACCTCGGCGTTGACCCGGTCGGCCAGGTCCTCGGCCAGCTCCTCGGTGGTGGCCCCCCCTCGGGCCGACCGGTGGAACTTCGCCTTGACGAACTCCCGGTCGGCCAGCTGGTCCGACAGCTCGTCCTCGACGGGGTCGAGGCCCTTCTTGCCGACCCAGACCGTCACGTCGAGCTCGTGGATCCGCTGTGCCCGTGTGGAATCGCTCATGTGTCCACCAGTAGGAACGGAGCCGTTCAAATGTTACGGGTGCTAACGGCCGGAAATCCGCGGCCGATCCGCGGTCGCAGTCGCTCAGTCGTAGGGGTACCGGGCTTGGCCGCCGCAGTCGCAGGTGACGACGACGTGCCCGTCTTGCAGACGGACGCGGGCGTTCGCGCCGGGGCGGAGGTAGGCGTCGCAGCGGTCGCAGGTGAACCGGGTGAACTCCCGCGGGAGCGCGAGGCGGTTGCGCTCGGCGATGCGGCGGGCGCGGCGGACGTACCGGCGGGCGCGCTCGTCGTCGCCGTCGACGGTCGCCGCCCTGGCGAGCTCGCGCAGGCGGTCGATGCGCTCGCGGGCGATGGCCTCGGTGTCCACGTCCCGAGATGTCGCCGACCGGCAGGTATACTTTGCGTTCGGTCGGCGCCCGGCCGGTCCCGTCGGCGCCACCGGATATCGGCGGGACGAGCCGAGATGGCAACGCCTTAACCCCCACTCGGCATACGATGGCCGCATGGACCTGCCGAGGGTGGCCGCGTTCACGGACTCCTACCTGCCGACCCACAACGGCGTCACCTACACCATCCAGACCTGGCGGGACCGCTGGCACCGCCGCGGCGGCCGGATGGACGTGGTCTACCCCGACAGCGACCACGACCCCGCCGAGGGGGAGTACCCGGTCAGCAGCCTCCCCTTTCCCTTCTACGAGGGCTTTCGCGTCGGCGTCCCCGGCGTCCCCGAGGCCGTCGACAGCGCCGAGGTCGTCCACGCCCACTCCCCCTTCAGCCTCGGGCTCGCCGGGCTGCGCCTCGCCCGGAAGCACGACCTGCCGATGGTCGCCTCCTACCACACGCCGACCAGCGAGTACGCGGAGTATCTCGCGTTCACCCGCCCGATCGAGCGGGCCGTCGAGCGCAGCGCCGAGGAGTACGAGCGGCGCTTTCTCGACCGGGTCGACGTGGTCGTCGCGCCCAGCGAGCGGACCGCCGACCGCGTCCGTGACCTGGGCACGACGACGCCGGTCGAAGTCGTCTCCAACGGCGTCGACACCGACTTCTTCCGTCCCGTCGAGACCGGGCGGTTCCGCGAGCGCCACGGGCTCCCCGACGGCCCGCTCGTCGGCTACACCGGTCGCCACGGCTACGAGAAGAACCTGACGGCGATCGTCGAGGCGGCCGACGGCCTGGACGTGACCCTCGTCTTCGGCGGCGACGGCCCGGCTCGCGAGGACGTCGAGCGGGCCGCCGCGGAGGCGGACGTCGAGGCGCACTTCCTGGGGTGGCTCGACCGGGAGGAGTTGCCCTCCTTCTACACGGCGCTGGACGTGTTCGCGTTCCCGAGCCCGGTCGAGACCCAGGGGATCGCGGCGCTGGAGGCCAACGCCTGCGGGACGCCGGTCGCGGGCGTCGCCAGTGCCGCTCTCGCGGACACCATCGACCAGGGCGAGACCGGGTACAAGGCCCCGCCCGACGACGCGGCGGCGTTCCGCGACGTGATCGCCCGGACGCTCGCCGAGCGCGACCGCCTCAGCGAGGAGTGTCTCGCCCGCCGCGACGCCGTCAGCGTCGAACACTCCGTCGACCGCCTCGCCGGCGTCTACGACCAGTTGCGCTGACTCACGTCTCGCCCGCGCCGAACTCCGACTGGTCGAACGCGACGCCGAAGGCGACGCCGAGACTCATCCCGATGGCGATGCCGAGCGCGAGGTCGTCCATCGCCGTCCCCAGCGCCACACCGACCGCCGCGCCGAGCGCGATCCCCGTGGCCATCCCCGACCCGTCGTCGCTTCCGCCGTCGTCACCCGACCCGTCGGCGCCGGCGTTCGACTCGCCTCGGTCGGCTCCGTCCCGGTCGGCCTCACCGCCGGTCCCGGCGTCCGTTCTCCCGGCATCGCCGCCGCTCTGGCCGTCGGCCATGGCGACACGTCGACCGCCGCGGGGATAACTGTCGCTGTCGGGGACGACGAGCGCCGGGCGGGAGAATCCGCTGGCCGGTCAGGTCCTGTCGGCTTCCGGGTTGTTCGCGCGGCGGTAGGCGCCGACCATCTTCCAGAGGGCTTTGTCGATGTCGCCGTCCGCCGACTCGGTCTCGATCTGGCGGTACAGGTCTTCCGAAACCTCGATCTGGGGCATCACCCCATCCTACACGGTAGATACTGAAAAACCTCCTGTGAGTCGCGACCGAGTAAACGTTTTCGCCGGAGGATGGGCGGGCGGGGGCGCGGTTCGGACCCCGGCGGGCGACCGAGCCGTCCGAGGACGGGCGGCCGGTCAGCTCTCGGGACGGGGGAAGGCGGTGACGACCTTCGAGACCACGTCGAAGGGGTCGTAGACCGACTGGTGACACTGGCAGTAGACGGCGTTTTCGGCGCCGTCGACGGTGGCCGACTGCTTGAAGCCGGAGGGGACACAGCACAGGTGCGTGCACTTGTTGAGCCAGGCGATGAATCCCCGGTCGGTGCTCGCGGCGAGCCACTCGTCGTCCTCGGCGAGGCGCTCGATCTCCGGGCTGCGGATGACCTGGACCGGGAGCGTCGAGTCCGTCTCGACCGAGCGCCAGGTCGCCGCCGCGGGCTTGCCGAGGCCGGCGTCGCCGACCCCGTTGCCCCACTCCTCGTAGTCGTCGAACATCTCGACCGCGAGTCTCGTCCCCGGTTCGAGGTCGGCCTCCCACTCGTAGCGGCCGCCGGGGTCGGCCCGCAGGAAGTTGTCCGCCTCGCTGTCGGGCTCGACCTTCGGGTGGGTCTGGATGCCGCAGTACTGGAACCACTTGCTGGAGTACTCCACCCCGCCCAGCGTCGTCTTCGCCGCGCCGTCCGCCACCTCACCGTTCTCGGTTGCCGCCGGCCACACCCCCTTGAGATAGCCGTCCTCGACGGTCACCGGGATCTGGGACATCCCGCGGGGCGCCGGCCCGTCGGTGTTCTTGATGACCTTCGCCTCGACGTTCCCGCCGCCGACGCCGGTCCGGTTGGTCGGCACCGTCGTCAGCCCGGACCCGGCGACGCCGAGCGACCCCAGCGCCGCGCTGCCGACGATCCCCTTGACGAACCGACGGCGACCGGACGGCGCCGGATATCTGTCCTCGTCCATGTCACCGAGTGGCGCGGCCAGAAGTATAAGTTATTTTAAATTTCGTGTGGAATCGCGGACGGTCGCTGGACCGTTCCACGGGTCGTGTAACGTACTACGGCGCGTGAAGGCCGGAGCGGCTGGAAATCGGGGCCTTCCGGCGGACGTGTCCGTGAACGAACCAGATCCATTAAAGGCGGGCCACCCGCAGTTTTGTGGGTATGAACGGTGATTCCCTGGTCACCTACGTTGCGCGGTCGGAGCTGCGCTCGGCGCTGTTGCGCGCCGTCGAGCGCGACCCCCGCACGACGGCCGCCCTCCACGCCGACCTCGACGTGAGCCAGTCGGGCGTCTACAAGACGCTGGACGAACTCGCCGACCGCGGGCTCGTCCGGGAGTCCGACCGGTGGGAGCTGACCGCCCGCGGGCGGCTGGTCGCGGACGAGCTGGCCCGCCAGGACGCGGTCGAGGACCTGCTCGACGACGAGTTCTGGGACGACCACGAGGTGGCGGCGCTGCCCCGC
Organism: Halosimplex halophilum; assembly: GCF_004698125.1. Classification (NCBI taxonomy): domain Archaea; kingdom Methanobacteriati; phylum Methanobacteriota; class Halobacteria; order Halobacteriales; family Haloarculaceae; genus Halosimplex; species Halosimplex halophilum. The sequence continues at coordinate 1,341,219 of NZ_ML214297.1, read as the reverse complement.
CGGTTCAGACAGCGCCTCGCGGGCGCGGGCGAGTGGGAGCTGTACCGCAACCCCGCGCGCAACCCCCAGTACCTCGAACGCTGGGCGGTCGAGCTGTTCCGCGAGGCCGACTGGCTGCGCGTCGGCGCGCAGGTGTACTACCCCCGCTTCGCCCGGATGGTCGACGAACTCGCCGACCGCGGCGTCCTCGACGCCCAGGTCGTCGTCGACGACCGCCTCGTCGACGAGGCCATCGAGCGCTACGCCGACGGCGCGCCCGCCTGTATCGACGAGCGCGTCGCCGACCTGCCCTTCTCCTTTACCGTCACCGCGGACCTCGTCGCGCTCTCCCTGCCGGCCCGCGACGGGGTCTCCGATCTGGACGCCGTCCTCGTCGGCTCCGGCGAGGGCGCCGTCGAACTCGGCCGCGACATCCACGCCCACTTCTGGGACCGCGCGGTCCCCGTCGAGGACTACCTCGCGACCGTCTGAAAGCTCCCGTCGCGGTCCCGGCTCGGGGCAGCGCGCCGCGAGCGCTGCGGGACCCCCCGCCAGCAAAAGACACGGGTGAAAAAGCGCGGCCTCGCTTCGCTCGGCCGCGAACGGTACGGTCCGCTCAGGCCAGCGCGCTGCCCGCGCGGATGATCGCCTTCTCGCCGAACGCCGGCCCCACGAGCTGGAGCCCGACGGGCAGGCCGCCGTCGGTCTCGCCCGCGGGCACCGAGATGGCCGGCAGGTTCGCGAGGTTCACCGGCGTCGTGTTGGCGTCGGCGAGGTACATCGTCAGCGGGTCCGAGAGGCTCTCGCCCATCTCCATCGGCGGGACGGGCATCGTCGGCGAGGCGAGCACGTCGGCGCCCTCCAGCGCGTCGTTGATGTCCCGTTTGATCCAGGCGCGGGCGTCCTGGGCCTTCTTGTAGTACTTGTCGTGGTAGCCCGCCGAGAGGGCGTAGGTACCCAGCAGGATCCGGGATTTGACCTCCTCGCCGAAGCCCTCCTCGCGGGCCCGGGCGAACGTCTCGTTCCAGTTGCCGTCGTAGCCGCCCGACTGGCCGTAGCGGACGCCGTCGAAGCGGGCCAGGTTCGAGGAGGCCTCGCTCATGGCGGTCACGTAGTAGGCCTCGACCGCGTAGCGGAGACACTCCAGGTCGACCTCGTGGTAGCTGGCGCCCCGCGATTCGAGCTCGTCGATGGCGTCCCAGAACACGTCGGTCACCCGCTCGTCGGCGCCGTCGAGTAGCTCCATCGGGATCCCGATGTCGAGGCCGTCCACGTCGCCGTCCGCGGCGGCCGCGTAGTCGTAGGCGCCCTCGCCGCGCTCCTCGGTGGCGTCGCGGGTCGTCGCGTCGCGCTCGTCGGGGCCGGCGATGACCTCCAGCAGTTCGGCCGCGTCCTCGACCGTTGGGGCGATCGGTCCCACTTGCTCCAGCGAGTTGGCGTAGGCGACGACCCCGTACCGCGAGACGAGGCCGTAGGTGGGCTTGATGCCGACGACGCCGCAGAAGGCAGCCGGCGCGCGGACCGAGCCCCCGGTGTCGGTCCCCAGCGCCATGTCGGCGTCGCCGGCGGCGACGACCGCGGCCGACCCGCCGGAGGAGCCGCCCGGGACGTGCCCCTCGGCGACCGGGTTCTCGGTGGGGCCGAACGCCGAGGTCTCGGTGGTCGTTCCCATCCCGAACTCGTCCATGTTGGTCTTGCCGGGGATGGTCGCGCCCGCCTCCTTGATCCGTTCGACGACCGTCGCGTCGAAGGGGGGGACGTAGTCGTCGAGCATCGCCGACCCGCAGGTCGTGCGGACGCCCTCGGTCGAGATGTTGTCCTTGACGGCGACCGTCTTCCCCGCCAGGGGGCCGTCCGACGCGCCGTCGATGCGCTCCGTCGTGATGTAGCCGTTGTACTCCGTGCTCATGTGTTGTGGTGCTGCCGCGGGACGCTCACGAGACGTTCGGGCCCTTGAAGTAGCCGTCCTCGGACTCGGGGGCGTTGTCCAGTGCCTCCGCCTGGGAGAGGGAGTCGCGCACCTCGTCGGGGCGCATGACGTTGGCCAGTTCCTCCTCCTCGTCGACCTCGGGCACCTCGTCCAGCGTCTCGAAGTACTCGAGGATGTCGGCGAACTGCTCGGTGAAGCGGTCGACCTCCTCGTCGTCGAGGTCGATGCGCGCGAGATCCGCGACGTGGCGCACCTCCTCGGGTTCGACCACGTTCTCCGTGTCGCTCATGGCCGACGCGAGGCGTGGCCCGGCGGTAAGGGTTTCGATGCCCGCCCTCGGTCGGCCGCGCGCGGCTGGAACCGGCCGCTCCGCGACCGCCGTCGGCGCCGATCCGGCCGGCCGAACCGTCGCGCGCGCCGGACCTCGATCCGCCGCCGTTTCCCCGCTCGACGCCGCGCGGACCGGTGGATCCCCGCCTCTGGCGGTCGTATCCGGTCGACGACTGGCACCACTCGCGTATCCCCCTATTCCGCCGTATCGAGCGCTACAGGTGCCGATATCTGCAGTTTCATCCTCCCGTATTCGGTCCGGAGCGCCCCTCGGATCGATAGATTAAGTATGGTCGAGCGCAGACGTGTGATCTTGGGCCAATTTCGGGAAAGATTTAAGTCGCCTGGCCCCCAACACATAATCCGGTGAGACGGTTTTGGCGGGGATTGCCCCGCAGAGTTTGCAACCAATGACCGACACCACTATCAGACGCCACACGAGCGAGCGCGAGGAGGCCCGCGAGCGAGACGAGGCGGAGTCGGAGGACCTCGTCTGTCCGGAGTGTGGGGGCAACCTCGCGTCGGACGCCGAACACGGCGAGACGGTCTGTGAGGACTGCGGCCTGGTCGTCGAGGAGGACGAGATCGACCCCGGTCCGGAGTGGCGCGCGTTCGACGCGTCGGAGAAAGACGAGAAGTCCCGCGTCGGCGCGCCGACGACGAACATGATGCACGACAAGGGCCTGTCGACCAACATCGGCTGGCAGGACAAGGACGCCTACGGCAACTCGCTGTCCTCGCGCCAGCGCGAGAAGATGCAGCGGCTGCGCACCTGGAACGAGCGGTTCCGCACACGCGACTCCAAGGAGCGCAACCTCAAGCAGGCGCTCGGCGAGATCGACCGCATGGCCTCCGCGCTGGGCCTGCCCGAGAACGTCCGCGAGACCGCGTCGGTCATCTACCGCCGCGCGCTCGACGAGGACCTCCTCCCGGGCCGCTCCATCGAGGGCGTCGCCACGTCGGCGCTGTACGCCGCCGCCCGGCAGGCGGGCACGCCGCGCAGCCTCGACGAGATCGCCGCGGTCTCCCGCGTCGACAAGGACGAGATCGCCCGCACCTACCGCTACGTCGTCCGCGAGCTCTCGCTGGAGATCCAGCCCGCCGACCCCGAGAGCTACGTGCCCCGGTTCGTCTCCGACCTGGACCTGCCCGACGAGGTCGAACGCCGGGCCCGCCAGCTGCTGAACACGGCCAAAGAACAGGGCGTCCACTCCGGGAAGTCCCCGGTCGGCCTGGCCGCCGCGGCCGTCTACGCCGCCTCGCTGCTCGCCAACGAGAAGGTCACCCAGTCGGAGGTCAGCGAGGTCGCCAACATCTCCGAGGTCACCATCCGCAACCGTTACCACGAACTCCTCGAAGCGGAGGAGGAGTTCACCGCCCCCTGACGACGGTTTCTCGCGCCGGCAGTTTTCCCAAAGCCGAAGCCCCGCGTAGCCCTGGGGCCGCCATGGAGACGACCCGACACTACACGGCGACCGTCTACGTCGTCAGCGACGGCGCCGTCGCCCTGCACGAACACGACGGCCTCGGCAAGTGGCTCCCCCCGGGCGGCCACGTCGACCGCGACGAACTCCCCCACGAGGCGGGCCTCCGGGAGGTCCGCGAGGAGACCGGCATCGACGCCGACCTCGTCGCCGAGCGCGACGACATCGGCTCGCCGACCGTCGACCCGCTTCCCAAGCCCCGCCACTTCCAGCTCGCCGACGTGAACGTCCACGGCGAGTTCGTCGGCCACCAGCACGTCGACCTGGTCTACTACGCCCGCGCCGACACCCGCGAGATCGACCCCGCCGAGGGCGAGCAGCCCGCCGACGCCTGGCGCTGGTTCACGAGCGAGGACCTCGCAGCAACGGACGCCCTCGACCCGGACGTTGCCGAGACCGGGGCGCGAGCGATCGAGACGGTCTCCGGGTGACGGTCACTCGACGACGTCGATCCGCTCCCTGGCGAGCCGGGTCTCGGATTCGGTGTGGCGGAGCGTGACCGTCACGCGCTGGCCCGGTTCGAGGGGGACGCGGCGCTGCTCGATCCGGAAGGCGACCTCGTCGCTGGCCTCCAGTCGCGCGTCGCTGCCGTTCGGGGCCGCGATGGCGCCGTCGACGCCGGCGCGGCCGCGGGTGAAGATGTGGTTGCCGCTGTAGTCGTTCTGGGTGAGCCGCTCGGTGGGGAGCCCGTGCAGCCTGGCTCGCTTGTCGTGGTCGGGCAGGCTCACGACCACGTCCACGTCCGCCACGTCGACGGCGTCGCCGCTCTCGTGGCTGATCCGCACCCACCCGCTCGTCGGCCCGGTCGCGTGGACCGGCTCGGAACTGGTCGAGAGGATCGGCCCCCCGTCCGACAGCGAGTCGCCCGTCTGCATCAGCAGTCCCCCCGTGACACCGATCATCAACACCGTGAGGCCGAACCCGAGCGCGGCCATCCCCTCCCGGGAGATGGCCCGGTCCGCGGCCCCGAGCGCGCGTCCCCTCATCGCTGTCACGTCGCTACCGCGGCGACCGTCTTAGCTCCTGTCGTTACTCAGGTTACAGGTCCGGCCGGGGACGGGTTCGGGGGAGTTCAGCACAGCGAGTCGACGTACCGCCCCAGGTGGTCGTCCATCCGCCGTTTGAACCCGGCCCGGCGGGCCAGCCGGTCGAGCTCCCGGGAGACGAGGCTGCCGTACTGGACGGCCTTCTTCTCGCGGAACGCGACGGGGTCGGGGACCCACTCGCGGACCGCCAGCCGCAGCGCCCACTTGCGCTCGCCGCGGTCCGTCACGAGCAGATCCCCCGGGAGGTCCAGCGCGGCGGCGACCACCCGGTCGTCGAGCAGCGGCGCGACGGGCTCGACGCCCGCCCCGCGGAGCGCCAGCACGTCCCGCTGTAGCTGGTCGGGGAGCGTCTCGACCACCTCGCGGCGCGCCCCGCGGACGGTGTCGGCCGCGACGCGCTCGTCCTCCGGGGCGCGGGCCACCTTCGCGTACCCGCCGAACAGCTCGTCGGCGCCCTGGCCGACCGCGAGCCGGTCGTAGCCGTCCGCGGCGGCCCGCTCGGCGACGAGATACAGCGGGAGCGCGATGCTCACGTCCATCGCGTCGGTCCGCCCGGTCGCCGCCGCGACCTCCGGGACCGCCCGCTCGATGTCCCCGTGCGTCAGCTCGACGACCCGGAGCTCGCGGTCGAGCTTCGCGGCGCCGCTCCGGGCGGCTTCCACGTCGTGACTGTCGGGGAAGCCCGCGACGTACAGCGGGGCGTCGAGCCGCGCCGCGAGCGCCGCCGAGTCGACGCCGCCGGAGAAGGCGACCGCCAGTCCTCCGGTCGCGGTGTCGTCGACCGCCCCGCGGACCCCCTCGCGGACCGCCCGCACGGCCGCCCGCTCGTCGGTCGCCGGGTCGGGGTCCGGGAGCGACCAGACCCGCTCGTCACCGTCGCTGTCGCGGGCGTGTCCGGCCGGGACCGGGTCCGGGTCGGACAGCGCGGCGGGGTCGAAACTCCAGGTCTCGGGGTCGTCGGCCTCGGTGAAGACGGGCTGGCGACCGAGGGCGTCCCGAACGACCCGCCCGTCGACCGCGCCGGCGAACCCGGCGGTCCCGGGCAAGGGGTCGCCGTCGGCCAGTGCCCCCCGGACCGTCGCCGGCGAAGCGCCGCGGAGGCGGCCCTCGTCGGCAGCGTGGATGGGGTCCTCGACGGCGTCACGGCGGGTGTTCGCGCGGGGACTTCCCGGCTCGTCGGCGTCGCCGGGCCCGCTCATGGGAGCAGGCGGTCGAGCGCGAGGCGGACCCGCCGGCGGGTGTTCCCGTAGGCCTGGCGCGCGCTGACCAGCCAGGGGGTCCGCCGCGTCTGTAGCGTCGTCCGGCCGTCGACGACCGCCTCGCAGATGGCGTCGGCGGTCGGCTCCTCGGCGTCGACCAGCGTCACCGCGCGGCCGACCATGTCGCTGACGTGGGCGTCGCTGCCGGCGGTGATCGGGAGGTCGTAGCGCTCGGCGAACCGGCGGGCCTGCCGGTTGGAGTAGCCGGTCACCAGCCGCGAGTTGTACACCTCGACCGCGTCGGCCTCGCGGAGCTCGGACTTCCCGACGTTCGCGAGGACGCCGCTACGCATCTCCTGGAAGGGGTGGGGGACGACGGCGATGCCCCCCTGGTCGCGGATCCGCGCGAGCGTCTCGCCGAACGGCAGACCGGGCTCGACCGCCTCGCTGACGTTCAGCCCGAGGACGTGCCCGGCGGCGCTGGAGACCTCGATCCCCGGGATGCCGACGAGGCCGTACTCGGGGGCCCGTTCGAGGAGCTCCGGGTTGGCGCTGACCTCGTCGTGGTCGGTGACCGCCAGCGCGTCGAGGCCGACCGCGGCCGCCCGCTCCAGCAGCATCTCCACGGAGTCGCGGCCGTCGTAGGAGGCCGCCGAGTGGGCGTGGAACTCGACCGAGAGCACGACCGACCGTTGCGCGGGCCTCGGCAAAAGCGACTCGGTCCCGGCCACCCGGTCGGCCGTTCGCTTCCGTCAGGGGGCTCAGCGGTCGAGGACCCACCGGGCGGCGGTCCCGACGCCGAACCCGACCGTCCCGAGCGCGAGCACGACGGGGGTCCAGAAGGCCGCCGCGCCCGACCCCTCGAACGACCCCGGAAGCGCGACCACCGCGTTCGGCGTGAACAGCGAGAAGTACGCGATCCGGCCCGCGACCGGGGCGGCCGCGAGCGACAGGCTGCCCGCGAGGCCGCCCCGCCGGGCGGCGGCGACCGCCGACAGGGCCGGACCGGCGACCGTCGCCGCCGCCAGGGCCGCTGCCACGAGCGGGGCCGCGGCGCCCGGGACGGTCCCGCTCGCCGCGAGCGCCTGGAGTCCCAGGGCAACGCCGAACAGGCCCGCGGCGGCCCCGAACGCGCGGACCGCGGCCGACCGCTCGCCGACGAGCGTGTCAGCGAACGCGTTCGCGAGCGGTGCGGTCGTCGCTCGGTCGCTCCCCGCCATCGGTCAGTCGTTCGCAACCATCGCTCAGTCACCCGCGTCGGCGCGGCCGACCAGCTCCAGCGGGTCGCCGAAGTCGACGCCCCGCTCGTCGAGCAGGTGCAGGTAGTGCTCGAACTGTTCGGGGGAGTTGCCGCCGTCGTGGAACAGCAGGATGTCCCGCGAGTCCGATCCGAGGCGGTCGGCGGCGTCGGCGACGTTCTCGGCCAGCCCTTCCTTCGTGTCGACGTTGTAGTCCTCCACGTCGACGGTCCAGAACCAGTCGCGGTCGCCCGCGTGGTCGCGCCAGAAGCCGTAGTCGATCAGGTCGGCGTCGGGCGGCCGGAAGCCGCGCTCGGCGAGCACGGCCTGGAACTCGGCGGCGCGGTCGCCGCCCTTGTCGCCGAAGGGGAACCGGAACAGCTTCGCGGGCCGCTCGACGCCCGCGTCGGCGTACACCGCGTCGACGGCCGCCTCGGTCCGGTCGACCTCGTCGGCGAACTCGTCGACGGCGATGTCGGAGGCGTGGTTGTGGTCGAAGGCGTGGTTGCCCAGCAGGTGGCCCGCCTCGACGGCCTCCCGGGCGTGGTCGGCGTGGTCTGCGAGCCGGCGGCCCTCGCAGAAGAACAGGGCCCGCACGCCGTAGTCGTCGAGGGCGCCGAGCTTCGCCGGGAGCGTCGCCGAGGGGGCGTCGTCGACCGTGAGGTAGGCTGTCGTCACGGCCGTACTGTCTCCCGAGCAGCCACGAAAAACTACCGGGCCGGCGGGCCGGCCCGCTCCGCGGGACCGCCCCGTGCCGCCGGACGGTCGCCGGGCTGCCCGACGGAGCACACTCCCCCGTCCTTTTGAGGGACCGCGCCCTCTTGGGAGCGATGCGAAACTTCACGGTCGGTTCCGTCTGGGGGATCCCCATCAGGATCAACGTCTCGCTGGTCGTCTTTCTCCCGATTCTCGCGTGGGTTATCGGGAGCGGCTCCCAGATCGAGACCTACGCCGGACTCGTCAACACGTTCGCTCCGAACCAGTTCGACATCGCGACGCTCACCGCGGGCTCGACGCCGTGGGCCATCGGCGCCGGCGCCGCGGTCGGGCTGTTCGTCAGCGTCGGGATCCACGAACTCGGCCACGCCTGGGCCGCCCGCCGCTACGGCATCGGCACCCAGTCGATCACCCTCTGGCTGCTCGGCGGCATCGCCGCCCTGGAGGAGATGCCCCGCGAGTGGAACCGGGAGTTCTGGATCGCTATCGCCGGGCCGATCACGAGCGTCCTCACCGGCGTCGCCTGCTACGTCGTCCTGCTGGCCGTCCCCGCCTCCGCGCCGGTCGTCGGGTTCGTCCTCGGCTGGCTCGTCGTCACGAACGTCCTGCTGGCCGTCTTCAACCTCCTGCCCGCGTTCCCGATGGACGGCGGGCGGATCCTCCGGGCGCTGCTCGCCCGGTCGCGGCCCTACGAGTCGGCGACCGCGTCCGCCGCGCGCTTCGGGACCGGGTTCGCCGTGCTGTTCGGCGTCCTCGGCGTGCTCAGCCTCGCGCCGATGCTGATCCTGCTGGCGCTGTTCATCTACGGCGCGGCCTCGTCGGAGTCGCGCTCCGTGATGCTCCAGGGCCTGCTCACCGGGCTGACGGTGCGCGACGTGGCGCGGCTCGACGCCGAGTCCATCGACGCCGACGAGTCGGTCGCCGCCTTCACCGACCGGATGGTCCGCGACCGCCGGACCGTCTACCCCGTCGTCGACGCCGGTTCGACCGTCGGCGTCGTCACGCTGGACGCCGTGCGGCGGACGGACCCCGCCGACCACGACACCACGCGGGTCCGCGAGATCGCGACCACCGACCTGCCGCGGGTCGCGGTCGACGCGCCCGCGTTCGACGCGTTCCTCGAACTGAGCGGGCACGCCTCCGGGTACGCGCTCGTCGAGGCCGACGGCGAGGTGGTCGGCCTCGTCTCCCGCGAGGACTACACCCACGTCCTCCAGTTCCGCCGCGACGGCGTCGGGGTCGGACCGCGGGAAGCGTTCTGACCGCGCGCTCGCCCGCCGGCGCCGCGCTCACTCGTCGAGCAGGTTCTCCTCGATCCCCTGGTCGCCGCCGACGAGCGCCGTCAGCCGCCGCGTGCTCGCGTCGAACAGGGAGACGACCGGGCCGAGCCCCTGCTCGACCAGTGCGAGCGGACGCGCGACCCGGCGGCTCCACGTCCGGGCGTGGCCGAGCCCGTAGGACTTCGGGACGATCTCCCCGAAGACGAGGATGAGCGTGCTCGCCCCGACGGTCGCGAGGACGACCGCCAGCCCGGGGGAGAACACGTCGGCGACCAGCAGCGTGACGATGCTGGAGATCGCCATGTTGACGACGTTGTTCCCGACGAGGATCGTGACCAGCAGCCGGTGGGGGTCCGCGCGGAGTTCGCCCAGCGCGGCGCCGTCGGGCGACCCGTCGGCGGCCGCCTCGCGGACCCACTCCTCGGGCAGCGAGAAGATCGCCGACTCGCTGCTGGAGAAGAAGGCGCTCAGCGCGACGAGGCCGACCACCGCGACGACCGACGGGACGAGCAGCGAGAGCGTGACCATGGGCGGACCTCGGCCACCGTGCACATGAAGGCCGGGCCCATCGGCGGGAGCGCCCGGTCGCGCTCGGCGGACGGGCCGCGCCGTCGCCCCACGGGCCCGCCGCCGTGGCCGGTCGTGCGGGCGGCCGCCGCGGCCGGTGCCACCCGGCTATTTACGTCGGGTTTCCCAACGGGCGGACGACCCCCCGATGACCGACCGCTGGCTCTACCCGTGGGCGCTCGGCTCCGCCGCGTTCGGCGGCGCCTCGCTGCTGGTCCCGCTGTATATCGTCCAGCTGGGGGCCACTCCCGCGCAACTGGGGTATCTCGCGGCGACGGCGGCGCTCGTCGGCGCGCCGGGGGCGGTCGCGTTCGGCCGCCTCGCCAACCGGGTCGACCGGCGTCGCCCGCTCGTCCTGGCGACGCTGGCGACCGTCGCGGTCGCGCTGGCGGTCGTCCCGTCTCTCGCGACCGTCCCCGCGGTCATCGCCGCCAACGCGGCGCTGTGGCTGGTCGTCGGGTCGGTCGCGCCCGTCCTGACGATGCTGGTCGTCGACGACGCTCCCGAATCTACCTGGAACGACCGCATCGGCCGGCTGAACACCTTCCAGGGGTACGGCTGGGCGGGCGGCCTGGTCCTCGGGACCGTCTGGCCGCTGGTCGGCGTGCGCCTCGTCGGCGCCGCCTCGGCCACCCGCGCCCTGTTCTGGCTGCTCGCGGCCTGCGCCGGCGCCAGCGCCGTCGGCGCCGCCCGGACGCTCCCCGACCCGGCGCCGGAAGACCACGTCACCGGCGAGCGGAAGACCCGTCGGATCGCCCGGATCGTCGCGAGCGTCCGGCTGCCGGTCCGGGGCGCCACGTTCCCGTTCGCGCCGAACCGGCTCTACTGGACGACCCGCGGGCTCGACCCCCGGCGGCTCCGCGGGCGCCTCGACGCCGCGCTGGCGACGTACCTGCCGCGGCGACGCTGTTTTTCGCCGGCTTCGCCGCCTTCTGGGCGCCGCTCCCACTGTTTCTCACGGACGCGTCGTTCGACTCCGGGACGGTGTTCGGCCTGTACCTGGTCTCCAGCCTCGCCTCGGCGGCTCTCTACGGGGGCGCCGGTCGCGTCGCCGCCCGCTACGACGCGCGGGTGGTCCAGTCGGGCGCGCTGGCGCTCCGGGGAGTGCTCTTCCCGGCGGTCGCGCTGGTGGGCGGGCTGGGCGCGGCGGCGCTCGAACTCGGCGCCGCGGGCGTCGGCCTCGCGGCGATCGGCGCGACGTGGGCGGTCATCGCCGTCGTCGGGACGGCTATCGTCACGCGGCTCGCGCCGCCGGCGGCCCGCGGGGAACTGCTCGGCGCCCACACCGCGCTGGGGGCCGTTGCCGGCGGCGTCGGCGGCGTCCTCGGCGGCTGGGCGGCGTCGTTCGGCTACCTCGCGGCCTTCGCCGTCGCCGGCGGGCTCGTCCTCGCCGGCTCCGGGCTCGTGCTCGCGCTCCGGGTGCTCCCCGGCGGCGAGCGCGCGGTCGGCTCGACCGGCGACGCCGGACCGACCGACGGAGAGGTAGCGGCGGAGCCAGCCCTGGACCGTCCGGTCGCGGCCGACACGGCGAGCGACGAACCGCGGAGGGACTGACTCACTCGGCGGCCTCGGGGTCGCTGGGGAGCGTGGCCGCGAGCCGCTCGGCGACCGTCGGGCTGACCAGCCCGGCCAGCTCCATCGCCTCCGTCTCGTGGTCGTCGAGGTCGAGCACGCCCCGGAAGAACCACGAGACGGTCACGTACGTCTCGTGGAGCTGTTCGGCCCGCTCGCGGCCCGCCTCGGTCAGCGTCACGCCCTCGTAGGGCTCGTAGTCGACCAGCCCGTCGTCGGCGAGCCGCTGGCACATCTCCGTCGCCGACGCCGGCGACCTGTCGAGCATCTCCGCGAGGGTCCCCGGCGGGACCGGCGGACTGCGCCGGTGTTCCGCGATGTAGATGGCCAGGAGGTACTGGGGTACCCCGCTCATCCGTCCGGCGCGGACCCCGCCCTGTCGTCCGTCTCGCTCGGTACGGCCGACTCCCGTCGCATGGGATTAGGCTAGCCTAAATCGTATAAAGAGGTTCCGGATTTTAGGGCGACCGAAACCGTGGCGATGCCGTCACGGAGACTCGGCAGCGCACCCGGATCCGGTTCGGACGCGCTATCGGCTGTGCGGCGCCGTGCTCGCGGATGAGGCGGGGCGCAGTTCTACCGACGGTGGTCGATTCGATATCGCGGATAACGATATATCGGCCGCAGGGACGACGTCGACGCCCCCGGAGTCCGCTCAGTCCGCAGGCTCCGGAGCGCCCGTCTCGCCGTCGATCCCGCGCTCCTCGGGCGTGAGATAGCACTGCGGGTCGGGGCCGAAGGGGTCGTCCCCGTCGGACAGCGCCCGGAGCCGGGAGGCGCCCCGGCAGATGTCCTGGTACTGGCAGTCGGCACAGCGACCGGTGAGGTGCTCCTCCCGTTCGCGCAGCGCGCCCAGCAGCGGGTTCGACTCGTCGGTCCAGACCTCGCCGAACGGGCGGTCGCGGACGTTGCCAAGCGAGTAGCCCTGCCAGAACTGGGTGAGGTGGACGTTGCCCTGGTAGTCCACGTCGGCGATCCGCTCGCCCGTCGGGTCGCCGCCGTTCTCCAGGAGGTAGCCGTGGATCCGGTCGGCCATCGCCTCGCCCAGTTCCCGGCGAGCGTACTCGACGAGGTAGCCCGCGTCGGCGTAGTTGCCCACCAGCAGCGTCTCGATCTCGTGGCCCCGGTCGTGGTACTCGCGGGTCAGCTCGCAGACCCGGCGAACCGCCTCGCGGCGCTCGTCGGGCGTCAGGTCCACGTCCTGGATCTCCGCGCCGCGGCCGCCGTAGTCGAGGTGGTAGAAACAGAAGCGGTCGACGCCGCGGTCGGCCAGCAGTTCCACCACGTCCTCCAGGTCGTCGGCGTTGTGGCGGGTGATCGTGTAGCGGAGCCCGGTCTTCAGCCCGGCGGCCTGGGATGCCTCGATGCCCTCCAGCGCGCGCTCGAAGGCGCCTTCCTGACCGCGGAAGGCGTCGTTGCGCTCGGGCATCCCGTCGACGGAGACGCCGACGTACTTGAGTCCCGCCTCGCGGAGTCGGTCGGCGCGCTCCTCGGTCAGCAGCGTCCCGTTGGTCGAGAGGACCGGCCGGAGCCCGGCGTCGCTGGCGTGGGCGACCAGCTCGACGAGGTCCTCCCTGGCCAGCGGTTCGCCGCCCGAGAAGAGCACCACGGGTGCGCCGAACTCGGCGAGTTCGTCGAGGAACTGCTTGCCCTCGGCGGTGGTCATCTCGCCGGGGGCGGGCTCGGTCTCGGCGGCCGCGTAGCAGTGGTCGCAGTAGAGGTTGCACTGCTTCGTGCAGTTCCAGACGACGACCGGCCGGCGCTGCTTGCGCTCGCGGATCTGCTCTTTCTCGGACTCGTCGGCGGCGTCGTAGCGGAGCCCGTCGCCCTCCGCGTCCAGGTCACAGAGGAGTTTGCTGACCGAGATCACGCCTCGTCACCCCCGGCGGCGGTCGCTCCGGCCGCCCTGGTCGATCCGTCGGTCTTGCCGTCGCCGGCGCGGTCGGAGAGCGCGACGCCGTCGGCGGCGAACCGCCGGGTCTCGTCGGCGGGGCAGAGCCACAGCGTCTCGGCGGTCCAGCCGAACAGCCGTTCGGCCTGCTCGCGGGCGATCTCGGCCGAGGGGGCGCTGACGCTGCCGGCGTGGGTCAGCGGCTCGTCGGACTCCTCGCGGACGAACAGCTCCCACTCCCGGGTCACGTCGCCGCGGGGCGCGTCGACGGTCGCGTCGAGCGCGTCACCCGGGGCGCGGTCGTCGGGGCCGGCGTCGGGGTCGGGGTCGGACATATCGGACGGGACGGACTCGCCATTCATACCCACCCGACCGTATTTTCAGACACTGGGAACGCGGTCGCCCGCTTAGGTGGAGCGGCCCGAACTTCGGGGCGATGACCGAGACCCGAACGGGGCCGCCGGGCGCCGAGGGACGGCCGGAACGGGACCGAGACCGCCCGACCGCTCGCCGACGGAGGTGGCGCTGATGCGGCCGCCGGTCGACACCGCCGAGCGGCCGCTCGTGCTCATCTGGGAGGTCACCCAGGCCTGCGAGCTGACCTGCGACCACTGCCGGGCCGACGCCCGGCCGGCCCGCCACCCCGACGAGCTCTCGACGGCCGAGGGGAAGCGGCTGCTCGGCCAGGCGGCGGACTTCGGCGACCGCCAGCTGGTCGTCCTCTCGGGCGGCGACCCGATGAAACGGCCGGACCTGGTGGAACTGGTCGACTACGGGACCGACCAGGGGCTCACGGTCTCGCTGACGCCCAGCGGCACGGACGAACTCGACGCCGGCGCCATCGGGGACCTGGCCGACGCCGGCCTCAAGCGGATGGCCCTGAGCGTGGACGGCGCGACGCCCGAGCGCCACGACGCCTTCCGCGGCGAATCGGGGAGTTTCGAGGCGACCATGCGGGCCGCGAGACAGGCCCAACAGGCGGGGATCCCGCTGCAGATCAACACCACGGTCTGCGCCGACACCGTCGAGGACCTGCCGGCGATCCGGGACGTGGTGGCCGACCTCGGCGCGGTGCTGTGGAGCGTGTTCTTCCTCGTCCCCGTCGGCCGCGGACAGGTGCTTGACCCCATCGCACCCGACCGGGCCGAGCGGGTCATGGAGTGGCTGGCCGAGGTGGCCGACGAGGCGCCGTTCGGCCTGAAGACGACGGAGGCGCCCCACTACCGGCGGGTCCGCCGGCAGGCGGCCGCCGAGTCGGAGGGCGGGGCGTCGGGCGACGCTCCCACGGCCGACGAGAACCGGCGGGCGAGCGTCCTCGCGGGGGACGGCTTCGCGTTTGTCAGCCACACCGGCGAGGTGTACCCCTCGGGGTTCCTCCCGAAGTCCGCAGGCACGGTGCCCGAGGACCACGTCGCCGAGGTGTACCGCGAGTCGGAACTGTTCACGGCGCTGCGGGACCGCGACGAACTGCGCGGGAAGTGCGGCGCCTGTCCGTTCCGAAATGTCTGCGGCGGGAGCCGGTCGCGGGCGTACGCCCACACCGGCGACCCGCTGGCGAGCGACCCGCTCTGCGGGTACGTCCCGCCGGACTACGACGGCCCGCTCCCCTGGGAGGACGCGACCGAGGCGGTCCGGACGGAGGGCCGACCCTGAGCGGTCGGAGCACACGCCGGCTCGTCGGACGACCGCTCGGATATGTCCGGATCGTGTGACGTGTCCGAGGCGTCGGGACCGGTCGCTCTCGGGGAGTCGCGGCCGATCGCGGCCGTCGTGTGTCGGTGCGACTATAACGGTCGTCCGGTAAGTGGCCGCTAGCAATGGTCCGTGACCCGTTCGCGGACGACGAGGCGCCGGCCCTCCAGGACGTGCTGGACGCGCTCGACGACCCCGACTGCCGGGCCATCGTCAGCGCGCTGGAGGAACCGATGACCGCCAGCGAAATCTCCGAGGCCAGCGACATCCCTCTCTCGACGACCTACCGGAAGCTCGACCGGCTGGAGGAGGCCCAGCTCCTGTTCGAGGGCACCGAGATCCGCCCCGACGGCCAGCACGCCAGCATCTACGAGGTCGACTTCGAGGAAGTCGTCATCGCTTTGACCGAGGAGCGCGAGTTCGAAACCGAGATCGCCCGTCGGCCCCGGACGCCGGACCAGCGGCTCGAATCGCTCTGGTCGGAGGTGCGCAAGGAAACATGAGCCCACACGCTACACCCGGAACGGTCGTACTCGTCGCGTTGAAGACCATCACGCTCATCCTCGGCGGGATGATCACCTACTTCTCCTACAAGGCCTACCGCCGGAGCGGCGCCCGGCCGCTGTGGTATCTCGCGGTCGGGTTCGGGATCGTCACGGCGGGAACCTTCCTCGCGGGCGCCATCGACCAGGCGATACGCTTCTCGCTGTTCGGCGTGAACGTCCCCTTCTTCGGCGGGAACGTCGACAACCAGACCGTCGCCGACTTCGCGCTCGCCATCGAGAGCGCGCTGACGGCGGCCGGCTTCGCCGTCATCGTCTACTCGCTGTACTCGGAGTAGGGCCGCCGGCGCCCGACTCCCGCACCCACGACCGCCGCTTCCTTTCGCGACACGCGCTCGTCGCCTCTCGTCGGTATCTCCGGATAGTGACCGCCCTATCGACCGGAGAGGCGCCAAGAAACGTGATCTGAACCGCAGATCCGGCCGTCGGCGATCCACCTCGCGAACGGTTCGCGAGCCGACGATACATTGTATATCGCTATATCGAACGGGGCCGGTGAAGTTCCGGGGTGCTCGTGCCACGAGCGTCCCTAGTCAGCTTCCGCGTGACGGTCGTCTGTATCGTGCGCCGTGCCCTCAACACGGGTCGATACTGTCGCCAGCCATGCGGTGCGCCCCCGTGACGGACACGCGGTAGGTCGCCGCCGCGGCCGCGTCGGCGTGCAGTGTCTCGTTGCCGAGGGGCCGCGTGTACGCGTACGGGACGCGCACGGTGACCGCCAGGCCGGCGACGCCTGCCCCAGTGACCGACACCTCTCTCGTCGCCGTCCCCTCGTCGACGCCCCAGCCGGAAAGACACGACGCGTCGTCGAGGCGGTCCGTGACGTGGGTCCGCTCGGCGGCGAGCGCGCGCTGCTGGGCGAGCGATACCGCGACCAGGGCTCCGAGGACGAGGACAACGACAGCGACGGCCACACGCGCCCGGCGGGAAACCATATCGGCCGGGGAGACTCCCGGCTGAATTGAATCCTTTGTGGAGGTCCCGCCCGGAACCAGTACCTCGACCGGCACCGACAGCACCGGTGCGACGGCGGCGACGGCCCGGTCCTGCGGCGACGATCGCGCAGTCGCCCGCGCGGTCGAGCGACCCGTCCGGAGCCACCGACCCACGGCATTTTTGTACGATAGTTGGAATTACCTTGCCATGGAGTGTGGGATGCGATGTCACTAGCAGAGATACAGCGACCGACGAATCGCCGCGAACGGTACCGGTTCATGGCGCTGGCCGCGTCCAGGCCGTTCGCGATCGGGGCGGTCCTCGTCCCGCTGTTGCTGCCCGTGGTGGGGTACCTGTCGGGCGACGTCCGGGTCATGTTCACCGTCCACCTGTTCCTGGGCGCCTTCTGGTTCGGGACGGCGGTGCTCGGTGCGGTCGTCCTCGGGCCCGTCATGGGCAGCCTCTCCGAGGAGGCGAACGTCGAGTTCGCCGAGGGGTTCGTCCCGAAGATGAACCTGCTCATGGAACCGGTCTCGGTCGGGGTCGTCGGCTCCGGGATCGGCCTCGCCGACATGATGGGGCTGTGGGCGTCGCCGACGCCGTCGCTGTGGGCGGCGCTCGGGCTCGCGGTCGCGCTGCTGGTCCTCGGGTTCGGGCCGCTGCACAAGTTCACGGCGGGGATGTTCGACGAGATCGCCGCCGAGGACACCGACCACGAGCGACTCGCCGACCTCAACAGGAAGTACGGCATGCTGAGCATGGTCGAACTGCTGCTGATGGTCGCCATCGTCGCCACCATGTCCGGTCTGCGCTGGGGGTTCTGACCCGGCGGCCGCCGACCGGACGGATCGGGGCGACCGGGTACCGAACGGTGTGATTTCGCCGCCGCGGAGTGGTGCGGTTATATGTCTCTCAGGTTCCAACCCTCACTCATGCGCGTACTGCTGCTCGGAGCGAGCGGACGGATCGGACGGCGCGTCGCGTCGGAACTGCTCGACCGCGGCCACGAGGTCACGGGCGTCTCGCGGAGCGGGACGGTCGAGGGGGTCGACGACCCGTCGTTCGTCGCCGTGTCGGGCGACGCGAGCGATCCGGACGCCGTGGCCCGGCTGGCGACCGGCCACGACGCCGTCGCCAGCGCGCTCGGCCCGGGAGAGGGCGAGGACCCGGCCGTACTCGTGGAGATGATGGAGGCGACCGTCGAGGGGCTGCGACGGGCGTCGGTCGACCGGCTCGTCTGGACGGGCGGCGCCGGCGGCCTGTACGTCGGACCGGACACCCGTCTCGTCGAGACCGACGACTTCCCCGACGAGTGGGAGCCGCTCGCCCGGGCGGCCATCGACGCCTACGAGGTCCTGGCGGAGGCCGACGACCTGGAGTGGACGTACCTCGCGCCGGCCGCGCTGATCGAACCCGGCGAGCGGACCGGGGAGTACCGCACCGCGGAGGGCGAACTCGTCGCCGACGACGGGGGCGACAGCTACATCTCGATGGAGGACTTCGCGGTGGCGCTCGCGGACGTGCTCGAGTCCGGCGAGGCGGTCCACACCTACCTCGGAACCGGCTACTAGCAGGCGTAGACGACCGCCTCGAACGGGCGGAAGGTCGCGCCGACGGGGTCGGCCGGCGGGTCGTCGCAGTTGGCGAGCAGGACCTCGGCGTCGGTCGCGGCGAAGTCCCCGGGCTCGAACGTCGCCCGTTCGTCGGACCAGTTACAGACGACGAGCCGCCGTTCGCCGTCGAGGGTTCGGGTGAACGCGAAGAACTGTTCGTCGTCGGGGACGAGCGGGTCGTAGTCGCCGTAGACGAACACGGGGTCGTCGTCCCGGAGGTCGATCAGCCGGCGGTAGTGGTGGAAGACGGACCCGTCGTCGGCGCGGGCGGCCGCGGCGTTGATCTCGGTGTAGTTGTCGTTGACGGGCAGCCACGGCTCGCCGTCCGTGAAGCCGGCCCGCTCGTCGTCGGACCAGTGCATCGGCGTGCGGGCGTGGTCGCGGCTGCGGTAGTTGACCGCCTCGCGCACGTCGTCGAAGGCGTCGACGGTCCCGGCGTCGAGCATGTCCTCGACGAGGCCGACCGTCATCACGTCGTCGATCTCCTCCAGACTCTCGAACTCGGTGTTGGTCATCCCGAGCTCCTGTCCCTGGTAGAGGTAGGGGGTGCCCCGCATCGTCAGCAGGAAGGTGGCGATGCACTTCGCCGAGCGCCGGCGGTAGGAGTCGTCGCCGAACCGCGAGACGATCCGCGGGTGGTCGTGGTTGCCGAGGAACAGCGCTTCCCAGGCGGGTTCGGCGACTTCCCGCTGGTTGCGGGTCATCAGCTCCTTGAACTCCGGAAGGCTCCACTCGCCCCAGTTGTCGTCGGTCCAGTCGTCGGCCTGGTCGACGTCGAGGTGGTCGAAGTGGAACACCATGTCCAGGCAGTCCCCCCGCTGGACGAACTCTCGGGCGTCGTCGGCGTCGGCGCCGCCCATCTCCCCGGCGGACATCGCCGCCTCGGGGACGACCGCGCCGAGTTCGTCGAGGTACTCGCCCAGCCGCGGGCCGAAGGTGTAGTGCTCCGAGCCGAGCGGCCCCTCCTCGTCGGGGTCGCCGTCGGGGTAGCCTTCCCGCTTGGAGAGGTGACTGATGGCGTCCATGCGGAAGCCGTCGATGCCCTTCTCGACCCACCAGGTGACGATGTCTTTGACCGCTTCTCGCACGTCGGGGTTGCGCCAGTTGAGGTCGGGCTGGTTCTCGTTGAAGACGTGGAGGTACCACGCCTCCCGTTCGTCGTCCCACGACCACGCCGACCCGCCGAACAGCGACTCCCAGTTGTTCGGGGGCTCGTCGGGTTCGCCCTCGACCCAGTGGTAGTAGTCGGCGTACTCGCCCTCCTCGCGGCGCGAGCGCTGGAACCACTCGTGTTCGTTGGAGGTGTGGTTGACCACCAGGTCCATGATGAGCTTCATGTCCCGGTCGTGGAGTTCGTCGCGCAGCGCCTCCCAGTCGGCCATGTCGCCGAACTCCTCGTTGATGGCGCGGTAGTCGCGGATGTCGTAGCCGTTGTCGTGGTTCGGCGAGTCGTAGACCGGCGAGAGCCACACCACGTCGACCCCGAGTTCGTCGAGGTAGTCGACGCGCTCGGTGATCCCCGGGATGTCGCCGACGCCGTCGCCGTCGCTGTCCGCGAAGCTCCGCGGGTAGATCTGGTAGACGACTGCCTCCTTCCACCACTCGCGGTCGATACGACTCTCCTGTGTCTGTCGCTGCCCTGTCATCGTTCTCTGGTCGTCGTGTCGTCGGTCGGTCGGCCGGTGGTCGCTGCGTCCGTGGTTGCCGCATCGGTACTCGTCGTCTCTGCCCCCGGGTCGTCGACCGGGGGCGTCAGGTAGACCCGCGCCTCCCACGGGCCGAGCTCGAGCGTCCGCTCCGGGAGTTCGGGGGCGTCGTCGTTGGCGAGCGCGAGTTCGAGGCCGTCGACGGTCACGCCGTCGGGCACGTCGAACGTCGTCGGCTCGTCGTCGAAGTTGAGGACGACGAGCGCCCGCTCGGTGGGTCCGTCGCCGTCGCCCGCGAGCGTGCGGGTGTACGCGAAGATGCCCGGGTGGTCGGGGGCGAGCAGCTCGAAGTCGCCGTAGACGAGCAGGTCGCGGTCCCGAAGGTCGATCAGGTCGCAGTAGTAGTGGAACACCGAGTCGGGGTCGGTGCGGGCCCGGGAGACGTTGACCTCGGTGTAGTTGGGGTTGACACCGATCCACGGGTCGCCGTCGGTGAAGCCGGCGGCCGCCTCGTCGCTCCACTGCATCGGGGTGCGGGCGTTGTCGCGGGACATCGCCTCGACGGCCTCGCGCACGTCCTCGTAGTCGTCGGCGTGGCCGTCGGGATCGTCGACGGCCGACGCGACGTAGTTGCGCGCCTCCACGTCCCGGAGGTCCTCCCGGGACTCGAAGGGCGCGTTCGTCATGCCGATCTCCTCGCCCTGGTAGACGAACGGCGTGCCGCCGAGGGTGTGGGTGAGCGTCCCGAGTAGCTTCGCGGACTTCCGGCGGTACTCACCGTCGTCGCCGAACCGCGAGACCATGCGGGGCTGGTCGTGGTTGTTCAGGTACAGCGAGTTCCAGCCCTCGTCGGCCAGGCCCTCCTGCCACTTCGCGAGGATCTCCTTGAACTCGACGAGGTCGGGCTCGCCGGCGTCCCACTTGGCGTCGCCGTGGTCGAAGGTGACGTGCTCGAACTGGAAGAGCATCGAGAGGCCGTCGCCGTCGGCACCGACGTACTCGCGGGCGTCGTCGACGGAGACGCCGGGCGTCTCGCCGACGGCTAGGATCGCCTCGTCGTCCAGCACCTCGTCGACCATCTCGCCGACGTACTCGTGGACGCGCGGGCCGTTCATGAAGTGCTCCGCGCCGCCGTCGGGGTAGCCCGCCGCCTTGGAGATCATGTTGATCACGTCCATGCGGAAGCCGTCGATGCCCCGGTCGAGCCACCACTCCATCATGTCGTAGACCGACTCGCGCACGTCGGGGTCGGCCCAGTTCAGGTCGGGCTGTTTCTCGTCGAAGAGGTGGAGGTACCACGCCCCGCGCTCGTCGTCGTAGGACCAGGCGGGGCCGCCGAACACGGACTCCCAGTCGTTGGGCGGCTCGTCGGGCTCGCCCTCGACCCAGTGGTAGTAGTCGGCGTACTCGCGGTCCCCGCGGCGCGAGCGCTGGAACCACTCGTGCTCGTCGGAGGTGTGGTTGACCACCAGGTCCATGATCAGACGAATCCCGCGTTCGTGGAGTTCGTCGCGCAGGCGTTCCCAGTCTCCCATGTCGCCGTAGGCGTCGTCGATGGCGCGGTAGTCGGCGATGTCGTAGCCGTTGTCGGCCTGCGGCGAGGCGTAGACGGGGTTGAGCCAGACGGCGTCGACGCCCAGCTCGTCGAGGTAGTCGACGCGGTCGACCAGCCCCGGCAGGTCGCCGACCCCGTCGCCGTCGCTGTCGGCGAAACTCTTGGGGTAGACCTGGTAGACGACCGCCTCCTTCCACCAGACCCGCTCGTCGTCGGCGACGCCGCTCATCGCCGGTCACCGTCCCGTCGGGCCCTCGGGGACGGGACCGCGGGCCCCGGATGGGGCGCGGTACCGTCCCACTCGCGTCCGGCGATTCGCTTATCACGTCGTATCGCTTGGATGCGTTTCATGGGTCGTGTCCGGAAGTCCGGCGCGGACTCCGCTCGACAAATACTGACTGGAACGACTCACTTAATTCTGGCGAGGATATTGAAGAACAGATTCAACCAAAGTTTTATGGGTAAGTCTATCATGGTCTTGAACGAGCGATGTCTGACAACCAGAACCACGGGTCGAACGGGACGCCCATGTCGCGCCGGCGGATGATGCGGTTGCTCGGTGCGACGGGCGTCGCGACGGGCCTCGCGGGCTGTGGTGGACAGTCGGCAGTGGAAACCGATACAGAGGCCGGCGGCGACGGCGGTGACGGCGGCGACGGCGGCGACGGGTCGGACGGCGGCTCCGGAACCCCGGAGTCGACCGCCACGCCGGAAGGGTTCGAGAGCACCTCGATGGGGACGATCCAGGAGCTGGCCTACGTCACCAACCAGACGCTGCCGGTGTTGCCGGTCATGGAGAAGCTGGCCCAGTCGTTCCAGGCGACCGACGACTGGTCGGTCCCGTCGGCCGACAGCGAGAAGATGCAGGTGTACTGGCCGACCAGCTGGCTGCCGCGGACCGGCGACTGGACGCTGAAGGAGGGCGCCGACGACGAGCGGCTGACCCTCGCCCAGTGGGCCGTCCCGGCCGACTCCCAGTACAACGTCTGGAACGGGACGAACGACGGGGAGGCCCGCCGGATGATCTTCGACCGGTTCATGCGGTACAACGTCGCCACCCGCGAGTACCACCCCTACGTGATCAGCGACTGGGAGGTCGGCGAGTCGACGCTGACGCTCTCGGTCCGCGAGGGCCAGACCTGGCACGACGGGGAGCCGGTCACCGGGACCGACGTGGCCAACCACATCAAGCTCGACCTGTACAACAGCGCCGGGGGCGGCGGGATCGGCCCGTACGTCCTGCCGGAGGGCGACATGAACGCGGTGCCCGACCGCGTGCAGGCCACCGGCGAGAAGACCGTCGAGATCACGCTGGAGCAGGCCGTCAACGAGGATATCCTCCTGTCGCTGCTCGCGCCGACGCGGCTGCGCGCCTACGACGAGGTCTACGGCGAGTACGTGACGGCGCTCGACGAGGCCGAGAGCGAGGAGGAGCGGTCGTCGGCGCTGGGCGAGCTGACGGAGTTCAGCGACGCCGAGCCGATCGGCAACGGCCCCTTCCAGTGGGAGGACGCCGACAGCCAGCGGACGCTCGTCACGAAGTACGACGGCCACCCCGACGCGGACAACATCAACTTCTCCGAGGTCGAGTACCTCTACAAGCCGGAGAACTCCGGTCGGTGGAGCTCGCTCATCAACGGCGAGACCGACGGGTCGGCGACGCTGTTCATGCCGCAGAACCAGACCCGGCGGCTCCCCGACCACATGCAGACCGCGCTGGTCTCCCGCCACTGGGGGATGGGCATCGTCTTCAACCACGACCGCGAGCCGGTCGACGACGTGCGCGTCCGGAAGGCGATCGCGAACGTCATCGACCGCGAGGCCGCGGCGGGCAACTCCGCGGCCGGCACCGGGTCGAAGGTCGCCGTCACGTACCCGAGCGGCCTGACCGGCGAGTTCAACGACCAGATCGAGGGCCACTGGCTCGAGGGCGTCGCCGACGAGTTCGACACCTACGGCCGCGCCGAGCAGCGCACCGAGCGGGCCGCCGAGCTGCTCCGCGAGGCCGGCTACGAGAAGAGCGACGGCACCTGGCAGAAGGACGGCGAGCCGCTGGAGCTGCCGATCAAGGGGCCGGCGGGCTTCTCCGACTGGGTGTCGGGCGTCCAGACCATCGTCTCGCACCTCCAGGACTTCGGCATCGAGTCCGAGCCGATCATGCAGGACTCGGCGACCTACTGGGGCGGCGACTACGTCGAGGGCGACTTCAAGCTCGCGCTCCAGGGGTGGGCGTCGTACAACCACACCCACCCGTACTTCCACTTCGACTGGATCTACCGGAGCGGGGACGCCACGGACTACTGGAACGTCCCGACGGAGTACGAGGCGCCGATCCTCCACGAGGACCTGCGCGACTCGGAGACCATCGTCCCGGACGACTACATCTCCGACCTGGCCACGCCCCAGGAATGACGCCCGCACGAGTGGCGGCCGCTCCGTCCGCGCGGCGGTGGAGCTAACAGGCGGCACCGAACACGGTTTCACACATGAAATACTTCGTCAAACGCATCGGACAGTCGATTTTCACCGTCTTCGCGGTGGTGTCGTTCAGCTTCGCCCTCATCAGGCTCCTGCCGGGGGGACCGATGGACTACCTCCGCGCGCAGATCATGGAGCAGGGGGGCAGCAACCTGTCGCCGGAGGCGATAAACAGGCGCATCGAGGCCCAGTCGGGGATCAACCCGGACGAGCCGGTGTACGTCCAGTACGTCGACTACATGGTCGGCCTCGCGCAGGGCGATTTCGGCCAGTCGGTCTGGTACGGCGACCCCGTCGCGAGCATCATCGGCCCGGCGATCCCCTGGACCGTGTTCCTGACCGCCTCGGCGCTGTTCATCGCCTTCACCGTCGGCGTCTCGCTGGGCGCGGTCATGGCCTACAAGGAGGGCTCGACGTTCGACGTCGGGTCCACCGGCGTCGGCCTCGTGCTCAACTCGACGCCGGGCTACGTCGTCGCGCTGTTGCTCGTCGCGTACCTGGGCTACCGCTACCAGCTGTTCCCGACGGGCGGGCGGTACAACTCCGCGCTCGACCCCGCGCTCACCAACCCCGAGTTCCTGCTGAGCGTCCTCTACCACGGGGCGATGCCGATCGCGTCGATGGCGGTCGTCGGCTTCGGCGGCTGGGCGCTGTCGATGCGCGGCAACGCGATACGGGTCCTCGGGGAGGACTACCTGCGGGTGGCGCGGCTGCGCGGGCTCTCGACCCGGCGGATCGCCCTGCGGTACGTCGCGCGCAACGCCATCCTGCCGATGTACACGGGTCTGATGATCGCCATCGGGACCGTCTTCGGCGGGGCGGTGATCATCGAGAACATCTTCGCGTACCCGGGCGTCGGGTTCTACCTGATCCAGTCCATCAGCGCCCGCGACTACCCGCTGATGATGGGCGGGTTCATCCTGATCACCGTCGCGATGGTCATCGGCATCACCATCGCCGACCTGACCTACGGCTGGCTCGACCCCCGCGCCAAGGGAGGTGCCTCGCGTGAGTCCTACTGACGGCGAGCGCGGCGACGGCCCGCAGCCGGACGGCGACGAACGGGAGTCCGACCCCGCCTTCGACGCGATCGCGGGCAACGACGACGCCATCGACCCGGAGACGGTCACCGGGGCCGGCGACGACGCCGGCCCGTCGCGGCCGGCCATCTCCGGCCACGCGTGGAAGGGCCGGCTCCCGGCGGACCGTGGTGAGCCGAGCGACCAGTCGTCCGAGCTTCGCGCCGACGGCGGCGAGGCCGGGGGCGCGGGCCGACCGACCCCGGGTCGGGGACCGGACGGGGTCTCCGAGTTCGAGCAGATGGCCGACGTGACGCTCAGCGAGAGCGAGCGCCGCCGGCAGTGGTTCGAGGAGAAGGTGCTCGCCCCGGCCCGGATCGTCTGGGACGACTGGCGGGCCCGCTTCGGGGTCGTCGTCGTCACGCTGTACCTGTTCATGGGGATCGTCGGCCCGCACCTCGTCGCGGAGCCGTCGCCCAACCAGGGGGAACGGCTGATCGGGGCCTTCCGGACGCTGGCCCACCCGTTCGGGACGACCGCCTCGGGCGTGGACATCCTCTCGCAGCTCGTCTACGCGACGCCCGCGATGTTGCTGATGATCACCGCGGGCGCGGTGTTCACGGTCGTCCTCGGGACGGGCGTCGGCACGCTCGCCGGCTACAAGGGCGGGCGCGTCGACAGCGTCCTGATGACGATCACCGACGTGATGATGACCATCCCGGGGCTGCCGCTGACGATCGTCCTCGCGGCGGTGCTGCAGATCGAGGGCCACCCGGTGGTCATCGGTGTCCTCATCACGGTCAACGCCTGGGCGGGGCTCGCACGCGCGATCCGCTCGCAGGTGCTGACGCTGCGGGACGCCGAGTACGTCGAGGCCTCCCGCATCATGGGGATCCCGACCTCGCGGATCATCGGCAGCGACATCGTCCCGAACCTGATGCCGTACATCTCGATGAACTTCGTCCGGCAGGCCCGCGCGGTCATCTTCGGGGCCGTCGGGCTGTACTTCCTCGGCGTCCTGCCGTACAACAGCAACAACTGGGGCGTCATGATGAACGCCGCCGTCAACCGCGCGGGGGCGACCTCCTCCGCGGCGGCGTTCCACTGGCTGCTCGTCCCGATGGTGACGATCATCGTCCTCGCGCTCGGGTTGACCCTGCTCGCGCAGGGCGCCGACCGCGTGTTCAACCCGCGGGTCCGCGCCCGCCACGCCAAGACCGTCGAGGACGACGGCGACGAGGAGGGCGACGGAGACACCGGCGGCCCCGGCGGCGCCACCAGCGCGGCCACGGGAGGTATCTGACATGGCGAGCACACGCGACGACACGACCGGTACCGACACCGACGGCCCCTCGCGGGGCCGCGACCAGACGGCCGAAGCGACCGACGACCCCATCGTCGAGGTGCGCAACGTCAGCGTCACCTACGACCTGCAGGCCCGCGACGCGATGGTGTTAGACGACGTGAACCTCGACCTGCGCCGCGGGGAGATCCTCGGCTGCGTCGGCGAGTCGGGCTCGGGCAAGTCCATGCTCGCCAACGCGATGATGGACGCCGTCGAGGAGCCCGGGATCACGACCGGCGACGTGCGCTACTACCCCTCGGCGAACGCCGACCCGGTCCACGTCCTCGACCTTTCGGGCGACGACCTCAAGCAGTTCCGCTGGGAGGAGATCTCGATGGTCTTCCAGGGGGCGCTGTCGTCGTTCAACCCCACGATGACCATCGGCGGGCACTTCGAGGAGACGCTCGAGGCCCACGACTACGACGTCGACGAGGGCATGGAGCGGGCCCGCCAGCTCCTCTCGGACCTGTATCTCGACCCCGAGCGGGTGCTGAACTCCTACGCCCACGAGCTGTCGGGTGGGATGAGCCAGCGGGCGCTGATCGCCCTCTCGCTCATCCTCGAACCGGACGTGCTCCTGATGGACGAGCCGACCGCCGCGCTCGATCTCCTGATGCAGCGGTCGATCCTCTCGCTGCTCGACGACATCAAGGAGAAGTACGAGCTGTCGATCCTGTTCATCACCCACGACCTGCCGCTGGTCGCGGGGCTGGCCGACCGGCTGGCCATCCTCTACGCGTTCGAGCTGGCGGAGGTCGGCCCGAGCGAGCGGCTCGTCCGCGACTCCAGCCACCCCTACACCAGGGCGCTGCTGAAGGCGGTGCCGAACCTCGACGCGCCGCTGTCGACGATGAAACCCATCGAGGGGACGGCGCCGAACCCGGCGCACGTCCCGGACGGCTGCCACTACGCGCCGCGGTGCCCGCTGGCCGACCAGCGCTGCCACGAGGAGAAACCGGAGTGGTACGACGCCGGCCCGGACCAGCGCTCGGCGTGTTTCTACCACGAGCGGGCCGAGGAGGCGGTGCCGTTCGACGCGGAGGAGGTCGCGGGCGCAGTCGACGAGGCGGCCGACGAGGCCGCGGCCGACGACGGCGCGTTCGGCGACGGTACGAGCGGCGCGAGCGGCGGGGGCAGCGCCCTCGCCGCGCCCGACGACGAGACGGTCGTCTCGCTGGACGACGTGTCCATCCACTTCGAGGAGGAGCAGGGGCTGCTGGCGTCGCTGACCGGCGACGCCGAGACGGTCCACGCGGTCGACGACGTGAGCATCGACATCCCGGAGAACGACGTGCTTGCGCTGGTCGGGGAGTCCGGCTGCGGGAAGACGACGCTGGGCAAGGCGATCATCGGCGTCCAGCGGCCCACCGAGGGCAGCGTCGCCTATCGCGGCCAGGACATCTGGGACGCCAAGGACGGCGTCGGTGACCCCGAGATCGAGTACGGGGACATCCGCCAGGCGCTGCAGATCATCCACCAGGACCCCGGCGCGTCGCTGAACCCGAACCAGAAGGTCGTCACCTCGCTGGAGGCGCCGCTGAAGCGCTGGAACCCCGAGCTGTCGACGGAGGACCGGCGGGCGCGCATCTACGCGCTGCTCGACCGGGTCGGGATGCAGCCGCCCGAGGACTACGCCAACCGCTTCCCGCACCAGCTGTCGGGCGGGGAGCAACAGCGGGTGGCGCTCGTGCGCGCACTGTTGATGAACCCGGACGTGATCCTCGCCGACGAGGCCGTCTCGGCGCTGGACGTGTCCCTGCGGGTGGAGACCATGGACCTGCTGCTCGAGTTGCAGGAGCAGTTCAACACCTCCTTCGTCTTCATCTCGCACACGCTGTCGAACGCCCGCTACCTCGCTGAGAAGGCCGACGGCCGCATCGGGATCATGTACCTCGGCGAGCTCGTCGAGGTCGGCCCGCCCGACGAGGTGCTGAACGACCCCCAGCACCCATACACGAAGGTGCTGCGGTGGGCGACGGCCAACCTCGACCCCAGCGACCAGGAGATGACCGAGCCGCCGGTCCGGTCGAT
This sequence comes from Halosimplex halophilum, assembly GCF_004698125.1. Classification (NCBI taxonomy): domain Archaea; kingdom Methanobacteriati; phylum Methanobacteriota; class Halobacteria; order Halobacteriales; family Haloarculaceae; genus Halosimplex; species Halosimplex halophilum. Next base: position 1,313,108 of record NZ_ML214297.1, on the reverse strand, counting down.
CGACATCCCGGACCCGGTCGACCCGCCGACGGGCTGCCGGTTCCACACCCGCTGTCCGGAAGCCCGCGAGGCCTGCGTGAGCGAGGCGCCGGACCTGGACGAGTCGGGGGCCGGCGAGCGCGCGGTCGCGTGCCACCGGGCGGACCCGAACCACCCCTACTGGGACAGCGAACCCCTGGAGGGCGTCGCCGCCGCGGAGTCACCGAACGCCGGGGACTGACGATGGCGTTCCCGCCCGCTCGTCCGGCCGCGGGTCGCTCTGACATGCGGCGGCCCGGCGCGGGGTCGGGCAGCGGCGGGACCATGAAGTGCCCGGCCGTCGATCACCGCCTACGGAGGACGTGGGTGTGACGACAGTCTGGCGCGCGTTCCTGACCGCGAGCGCCGTGTTGCTGGGGTTTCTGGTCCTGGCGGTCCCGTTCGTCGAGCGGGGGACCGGGACCTTCGTGATCTCGGTGGTGAGCTTCGCGATGCTCGCGGTGATCTTCGTCGCCTCGGCGGCGTTCATCCGCCTCGACTGGGACCCCTTCGAGGAGCTGTGGTGAGCGAGCGACGCGGCGGACGGCGGGAACGGCGGAGTCACCGATCGAATATGCAAGAGGAACAACCATACGTGATACCGCTCAACGGACCGATATCATGACCGACGAAGGGATCGACGACGGCACGCTCAGGGACGAGCTGAACGTGTTCGGCTTCTCGGACACGGAGATCGACACCTACCTGGCGATCCTCGAACAGGGGGAGACGACGGTGCGGACCGTCGCGGAGGCGGCGGACGTGACCCAGCGGGCGGTGTACAACATCGCCGAGCGCCTGGAGGACCGCGACCTCGTCGTCGTCAACGACCACGCCTCGCCGACGACGATCCGGGCGCGGCCGCCCGAGGAGGCCATCGACGCGCTGTCGAACCGCCTGGAATCCATCACCCCGACGCTGGAGGAGCGGTTCAACCAGACCGAGCGGCAGACGCCGGAGATCCAGATCATCAAGGCCCGCGAGACCGCGGTCAAGCGCCTCCGGAGGGGGATCTCCGAGGCCGACCACGAGGTGCTCGTGGCGGTCCCGGGCCACTCCTACGAGGACATCGAGCCGGAACTGCGGGACGCGGTCGACCGCGGCGTGCTCGTCTTCCTGCTCGTCGGCGGGATGGCCGACATCGACGCCGACGAGCTGGGACTGGACGAGACGGCCGCGGTCGTCCGCTCGTGGTCCGAGAGCCTGCCGTTCATGTACGCCGCCGACGACGAGGCGGCGATGATCGGCCACTCGGGTATCCTCTCGGGCACCCACGTCGACAAGGAGGCGGTCACCGTCACGCAGGACAACCTCGCGGGGGCGATCGTCGGGCTGTACTTCGGCGCCTACTGGCCGGCGGCGACGGAAGTCCACGTCCGCGAGCCCGGCGACCTCCCGCGGACCTTCGAGTGGTTCCGCCACTCCGTGCTGGAGGCCGTCCTCCACCGCCGCGAGGGGACCGAACTGGAGGCGGTCGTCCGGACCGACGAGGGGCCGGAGGTCGCCGGCCGCGTCAGCCAGGTCCGCCAGGCGTTCGTCGAGCCGTCGACCAACGACTACACGCTGGAGACCAGCCTCTACCTGGAGACCGACGGCGGCGAGGTCAGCGTCGGCGGCCCCGGGTCGTTCATCGAGGAGTACGAGGGCGACGTGGTGACGCTGCGCCCGATCGACCGGTAGTCGCGGCCTCGACGGTTCTCCCACAGTTTTCGGACGCCCGAACAGGTTCGGCGCAACCCCTGGAAGCGTCGGCGCCGTAGGCCCGCGTATGTCCACCGGACTGAACCCCGAGGCGGTCGTCGCCGAGACCGACGCTCCGTCCGAGGCCCCCAGGGAGACGCTGGACGTGCGCGACCTGGGGCCGCCGAAGCCGCTGGCGAACACGCTCGAACGGCTGGTCGAGCTGGACGACGAGACGGTGCTGGTCCAGTTCAACGACCGCGCGCCCCAGCACCTCTACCCCAAGCTCGACGACCGCGGCTACGAGTACGCGACCGTCGAGCGCGACGGCGTCACCGTCACGGCGATCTGGCGGGCATGACCGGCGCGTCGTCGACTGGAGGGGTCGAGAGCGCCGACTCCGACGCCGCCGGCACCGCCGAGCGCCCCGACGATCCTGACACCGGGACGACCGAACCGGACGCCGAGACGCCCGATCCCGACGCGGCCCGCGCGCGGATCCGCGAGCGCGCCGGCGAGGTCCGCGACCGGGAGGTCGAGACGGCGCTGACGAAACTCGACGCCCGGAGCGAGCTCTCGGAACGAGACCGCGAGGCGGTCGAACGGCTCGCCGACCGGCTGGTCGCCCGGCTGCTTGCCGCCCCCGAGCGGGGCCTCCGGGCGGCGGCCGAGCGCGACGACCACGACCCCGAGACCGTCGCGACGGCGCTGTCGCTGTTCGGCGAGTAGGGCGCCGTCGCTGTAACTGTTCTCTCGACGCGTGAGAAAGACGAATCGCCGAGCGCCGCTCAGCCCTCGGCGAGGACGAGCAACGCGACGCTGTCCTCGCGCGCCCGCGGCGAGATGTCCTGGTCGCCGGAGAACCGGGCGGCGTCGCCGGCGGCCAGCTCGACCGTCTCGTCGCCGAGGGTCATCTCGATCTCGCCGTCGACGACGTAGCAGACGATCTCTTTGTCGGGGTGCTGATGGGGCGGGACGCGGTCGCCGGCGTCCAGCGCGAGCCGGACGGTCTTCGGCGCGCCCTCGAAGAGGACGCCCCGGCCGTCGCCCGCCAGGTCCGGGAGGTGGACGACCTCGCTCATTCCTTCGGGAGGTCGGCGACGAACTCGTCGGTATCGCGGCGCTCGACCGAGTAGTTCTCGGCGTCGAACTCGTCGACCTCGGCCTGGAACTCGTAGAACAGCGGCTTGGGTTCGTGGTCGTTGACGATCCGCAGCGTCTCGCCGCTCGCCAGGTCCTCGAAGGCCTCGTGGATCATCGGGTGGCGCTCCGGCGGCGGCACGTCGCGGATGTCGAGCGTGGTCGCTGGCATACGTCCGACGGTTGGCCGCCCGCACGCCTCCCCCTTTGCCCGAATATGTTCGCCGCCGCCGACGGCATTTCGACAGAGCGCGTTCGCCACCAGATTGAGGGGGCGAGCGGACGAGTCCGGGAGTATGTCGGCGACGCTCTCGCGGTGGTCGCGGGCGCTGGTCGCGTCGGGGGTCTGCTGGCTGGTCGCCTGGCAGACGGCCACGCTCGCGGGGCTGCCCCGGCGGACGACGGTCGTGCTCGGCCTCTACGGGTTCGTCCTGGGCGTCGTCTTCGGGAAGGCCTACTCGCTGGTGCCCTCCTACTTCGACCGGTCGCTGGCGTGGCCGCGGGCGCCCGCGGTCCACCTGCCGCTGGCGGTCGTCGGGACCGCCGGGCTCGCCCTGGCGCCGCTGGGGGGAGTACCCGCCGCGGTGGGTTCGCTCGGCGCGGCGGCGTGGGCGGGCGGCGTCGCGGTCTTCCTCGCGACGCTCGCCTGGACCGTCCGCGACAACCCGACGGGCGCCGAGACCGGGACGGGCGACCACAACGCCGACCGGCGGCCCGTCGACCGCGCCGCGAACCTGTTCGTCCCGGTCGTCCTCGCCTACCTCGCCGTCGGGTCGTGGGAGACGCTGGCCGCCCGGGTCGCCGTCGCGCCCGCGGTCCTCGACGGCTACCCGCCGCGGGCGACGCACCTGCTGGCCGCCGGCGGCGCCGCGCTGCTTTTGTTCGCCGTCGGGTTCCGCCTGCTGCCCCGCTTTCTCGTCGCCGACCTCCCGTCGTGGGTGCCGTGGGCCGTCCTGGTGCCGGGGGCCATCGGCCCCGCGCTGCTGGCCGCGGGGTTGCCCGCCGGCCCCGTCTTCCGCGCGGGGGCCGTCCTCGAAGCCGTCGCCGTGGCCGGGTTCGCCGCGGCGTACGTCCGCCTCTACCGCGCCAGCGACCGCGACCGGGCGGGCTTTCTCGGCCCGCTGCTGGGCGCCGGGTTCGGCGTCCTCGCCGTCGCGCTCGGCCTCTCCTTCGCGTTCGGCCCCGTCGCCCCGGCGCTGGTCGCCGCCCACTACCGGCTGAACCTGCTCGGCTTCCTCGGGCTGTCCATCGTCGGCGTAACGTTCCAGTTCTACCCGCCGACGGTCGGGCGGTTCCCCGGCGCGGGCGACGCGCTCGCGCGGGCCGCGATGGGACTAATCGCTATCGGGCTCGTCCTCGAAGTCCTCGCTGCGGTGGGTCCGGTCGCGCTCCTCTCGACGGCGGGTCGGGCGTTCGCGCTCGTCGGCGTGCTCGTGTACGCCTACCTCGTCCTCGGCGTGTTCGTCCAGCGGGCGCGGACGTGACTCCCCGCCGCCAGAGCGGACGACCGGCGGACCGGGCACGTGTCAGCGAGACGGGCGGAAATAAACGGTCCGAACACGTTCCCGAGAAGACCCAGGGGGGAGGGGGATGAAGACCCCCGCACATGGCCGATATCGCGACACTGACGCTGTCGGGGCTGACGGCAGCGTTTCTGCTGGGCGTGTTCGTCTGGGTCGTACGACTGGAGGACTGGCGGTCGTACACGCCGGTCGTCGGCGGCGGGACCGGCGCCGGCGGGTACGGCACCGGCGAGGAGCAGGCGCACAAGCCGAGCGGGATCGTGCGCTGGCTGACGACCGTCGACCACAAGGACATCGGGCTGATGTACGGCGCCTTCGCCGTCCTCGCGTTCGCCTGGGGCGGCGTCGCCGTCATGCTGATGCGGCTGGAACTGGTCACGCCGACCACGAACTTCGTCGACAGCACCCTCTACAACGGGCTGCTGACCAGCCACGGCATCACGATGCTATTCCTGTTCGGGACGCCCATCCTCGCGGCGTTCTCGAACTACTTCGTGCCCCTCCTGATCGGCGCCGACGACATGGCGTTCCCGCGGATCAACGCCATCGCCTTCTGGTTGCTCCCGCCCGGCGCCGTGCTCATCTGGGCCGGGTTCTTCCTGCCGAGCCTCGCGCCCGCCCAGACGGCCTGGACGATGTACACGCCGCTGTCGGTCGAGCAGGCCAACCCGGCGGTCGACCTGATGCTGCTCGGGCTGCACCTGACGGGGGTCTCGGCGACGATGGGCGCGATCAACTTCGTCGCCACCATCGTCACCGAGCGCGGCGAGGACGTCAACTGGGCGAACCTCGACATCTTCTCGTGGACCGTCCTCACCCAGTCCGGGCAGATCATCTTCGCGTTCCCGCTGCTGGGGAGCGCCATCGTCATGCTCCTGCTCGACCGCAACCTCGGGACGACGTTCTACGCGCTGGGCGAGGGCGGCGGCCCGCTGCTGTGGCAGCACCTGTTCTGGTTCTTCGGCCACCCCGAGGTGTACATCCTCGTCCTCCCGCCGATGGGACTGATCAGCTACATCCTGCCGAAGTTCACCGGCCGCAAGCTGTTCGGCTTCAAGTTCGTCGTCTACTCGACGCTGGCGCTCGGGGTGCTCTCGTTCGGCGTCTGGGCCCACCACATGTTCGCGACCGGCATCGACCCGCGGCTGCGCGCCGGGTTCATGGCCGTCACCATCTCCATCGCGATACCGTCGGCCGTCAAGACGTTCAACTGGATCGCGACGATGTGGAACGGCCGACTGCGGCTCACCGCTCCCTTCCTGTTCTGCGTCGGCTTCATCGCGAACTTCATCATCGGGGGCGTGACCGGGGTCTTCGAGGCGTCGATCCCGGTCGACCTGCTGCTGCACGACACCTACCACGTCGTCGCGCACTTCCACTACGTCATCATGGGCGGCATCGCCTTCGCCGTCTTCGCGGGCATCTACTACTGGTTCCCCATCTACACCGGGCGGATGTACCAGCAGACGCTGGCGAAGTGGCACTTCTGGCTGACGATGGTCGGGACCAACCTCACCTTCTTCCCGATGATCATCCTCGGCTACGCCGGGATGCCCCGCCGGTACGCCACCTACGCCGTCGAGGCCGGGCCGGAACTGCTGTTCACCGCCCTGCACCGCTCGGCGACGCTCGGGGCGCTGTTGCTCGCGTTCGGCCAGATCATCTTCGTCTGGAACCTCGTCCAGTCGTGGCTGGAGGGCCCGAAGGTCACCGACGGCGACCCCTGGGACCTGAAGGAGACCGACCAGCACGGCCGCGAGTGGGCCTGGTTCGAACGCCAGCAGGAGACCGCGCTCGCGACCGACGGCGGTCGCGCGAGTGACGCGAGCGGGGACTCGTCGGACTCGTCCGACGGTGGCGAGGCGTCGGACGGCGACGGGGCGGCCACCGAGCGGTCCGACGACTGATCGGCGACACTCCGCCTGTTCCGTTCTACACCGTTCAGTGCAGAGGATGGACTTACCATGTCAGCATCCGCCGAGCGAACGAAGTGAGCGAGGTGGTTCACCGGACGCGAGCGACTGCAGGGAGCGAGCCGTCCGGCTTTTTTCCCCAAGTTTTTTCGACGGAGGATCCCCGCAGCGGCCCGTAGGGCCGCGAGGAGCTCTCCGTCGAAAAAAGTGGGTTTGCACGTCGAATCGAACGCGCTCGCGAGGCCCCGTCCGTTGATTTGTCGGGCGCTCCAAGGACCTGGTATGAGTGACGACGGCGACCGCGCCCGCATGGTAGGGATCAACCACGTCGCGCTGTCGGTCGGCGACGCCGGGGAGGCCCGGGAGTTCTACGGGTCGATCTTCGACTTCCCGGTCCGCGGGGAGACCGACTCGGCGGTGTTCCTCGACATGGGCGACCAGTTCCTCGCGCTCTCGGAGGACGCCGACGCGGGTGAGACGGCCGATCGGCACCGCCACTTCGGGCTCGTGGTCGACGACGCGGAGCTCGTCGAGCGGCGGCTCGAAGCCGAGGGGGTCGAACGGCTCGACCGGGGCGGGCTGGACTTCCGCGACCCGTGGGGCAACCGGATTCAGGTCGTCCAGTACGACGAGGTGCAGTTCACGAAGGCCGGCCACGTTCTCGACGGGATGGACCTCGACCTGGACAAGACCGACGCGGCGCTCGACGAACTCGCCGCGAAGGGGATGGCGCCCGAGTGAGAGCGCGCCCGACTCCGACTGGCCGACCGGTCAAAGGCGCCTTTGATCGACGACAAGGCCCTTTCTTTCGTGGGACGGCCCTCCGGGTATGGAACGGACTCGACTGCTCGCCGCGCTGGTCGCCCTGGTGGCCGTCGGCGGCTGTCTCGGCGTGCCCGGTCCCGGCGACGGCGCGACGCCGACCGACTCGACGGAGCCGACCGACACGCCCGCCGAGACGCCGACCGAGACGCCGGCCGACTCGCCGCCGGGTGGAACGCCCGAGTCGACCCCGTCGACGGAGACGCCGACGCCGGCACCGCCGAGCGCGTCGCCGACGCCGAGCGAACCGACGGACGGGAACACGGTCGACTACGCCGCGTTGCCGCCGGCGTCGCAGGCGGCGTTCGACGACGCCCTCGACGGCGAGATCTCGTTCGTCCCCGACTCGCCGTACGTCGAGGGCAACCACACCGTCGAGGCGGCGAGGCCGTTCCGCGACCACGCGTTCGTCCGGACGGACGACCGGCTGTACCGCGTCGACGTGGCCGCGGACGGCGAGCTATACGCCTCTTACAGCATCTACGCCGACCGCCTCGAAGTCGGGGAGAACGCGACGGTGACCGCCTACGGAAACCTCTCCGAATCGGTCCGCGACGAGGTCCGGTGGGCGGTCGAGAACGGGTCGCACCACGTGCCGATGGGCAAGTGGTACTCGCTGCCGGAGGAACTCCAGGACACCTCGTTCGTGCGATACGACGGGGAGACCTACCGGATGAGCTACGCGGTGGGCGACTACTGGGCCGAGACGCTGAGGGTCGAGCGGGTCGAATCGGCAGCGTAACTCTGTCCTGACTGTCGTGTTAGGTAGTCTATGTGTACGAAAAACATTTACAATAGGTAGCCAATGGCACACTCATGGACGACTACTTCGACAGGACGACGTTGCGGGTGGTCGTGGTCGGTCTGGTGGCGATGGCGGCGGTCGCCGTCGGCGCGGCGACGGTGGCGTCGGCCCTCGACGCCGGGACGCCGGCGGCCGACAGTTCGGTCGAGCGGGACTCCGGCGGTGTGTCGGATCCCCCTCTGGGAACGCCGTCGGACCCGAACGAGGGGCCGCCGGACGAGGGGACGCCGGTCGGACCGCCCAGGGAGCCCGGGGAACCGCTCGAACTGACCCGGTGCGTCCAGCCGCTGACGACGTGGTGGGGCGGGCTGGTCTACTTCGGCGCGCTCGCGGCGGCCGTCGGGATGATCAAGCGCCGCTACTCGTTCGGCGCCTCGTTCCTCGGGCTGTACGCGCTCGCGCCGCCGGCGCTGCTGTCGTACTTCCTCTCGACGGACTGCCCGAACTACGGGGGTCCGGGTATCGGGTCGAGGAACGTCACCAGCACCGTCCTCCCCGGTGACGGCGGCGACCCGCTCGTCACGAACCTCCCCGCGGAGGCGGTGCTGGGCGTCTTCGGCGTCGTCCTCGTCGGGACCGCGGCGGCGCTGTACCGCGCGTCGGGCGGCGACACCATCTCCGAGATCGACGACCGCGACGCCGAGGCGGACGACGCCGACCCGCTCACGCCGCGGGACCTGGCGGCCGCGGCCGGCCGCGCCGCCGACCGCCTGGAGGAGCACAACGCCGACGTGGACAACGAGGTCTACCGCGCGTGGTGGGAGATGACCAGCATGCTCGACGTGTCCGACCCCGACACCGCGACGCCCGGCGAGTTCGCCGACGCCGCCGTCGCCGCCGGCATGGGCGAAGACGACGTGGCCGAGCTGACGCGGCTGTTCGAGGAGGTCCGCTACGGCGAGCGCGACCCCGCCAGCCGCGAGAAGGTCGCCCTCTCGGTGTTCCGCTCCATCGAGCACGCCTACGGGGAGCGAACTGACGATTCTGACCGCGAGGGGACTGACGTGCCCGACGGTGAAGGCCGCTAGCGGTCGGTCGACCTTCGAGTTACCGGGAGTAGTGTCACGCCCGAACCGTTTCAGTTATTGGCTGTATTTGACAGTTCTCGACGACCGCGACCGTACCTGTCAGCAGACTTGAAAGCCCTCGACGCGGTCGCGGTCGCTGTCTCCGAAAATCGAAGATTTCCGGGATCTCGCAGGAGCGGAGCTCCTGCGGACCTCGCGAATCTCCGATTCGCTCAGTGACGAGAACGCTTCGCTCTCTCGAACCAAGCGGGATATCCGCGCTCTCGGCACCGCCCGCGCGGATAGTGCCCGCTCAGGCGACTGAACTGGACACGAGCGCGTCTCGCCCGGTCAGTCCGCCAGGACAGCAAACCGCACCGCAACAGCACCACGACCGCACAGCACCGCAGACAGCCACGAGCCTCCCCAGCCGATTCGGGACATACGAGTCGTGAATCCACCGTCGGAGCAAGCTCCGACGAGCCTTCGTTCACACAGTTCACGAAGACCTCGCGCGGCTACCGTCGCGCGCATGAACGCGCGCTCCAGCGCGCGCCGACCGCACCGCCCGCCATCTCGTGGTCTCCTGACAGCGCACACCCGCCGCGCATCTTTTGCTCTCGCGGGCCGAACCTTGCGTATGCGCCGGGCGCTCGTCGCGGTGCTCGTCGTCCTCGCGGGCTGTAGCGCCCTGGCTCCCGGAACCGACCGGCCGACGGTGACGCCGGCGCCGGTCCCGACCGACTCGCCGCTTCCCCCGGGCGTCGAGCCGGGCGGCGTGACCGACCCCGCGGCGCTGGCGACCGCCCACGGGGCCGCGCTCGGGAACCGGAGCTACACGCTCGTCACGAACCGGACGGTCCGGGCGGCGAACGGGTCGCTCAGGTCGGCGCTGACCGTCCGGCTGGCCCTCTCGGCGGCGCCGGCGCGGGACTACCACGCGAGGGTGTCGGTCGAGGGGCCGGGCGCGCCGCTCGTCATCGGCGAGCCGCCGACCCGGGCCGAGTACTGGGCGAACGACGAGGTGTACCTCCGCCGCCAGACCATCGACAACCGGACGGAGTACAGCCGCTACGACGACACCGACGCCTACGTCGGCACCTGGAGCTTCTGGCTCGGGACGGTCGCGCTCGACCTCGGGCCGGAGACGGACCTGCGCTCGACGCTCGAAGGGTTCGAGACGCGAGTCGCCGACCGGTCGCCCGAGAGCGGGCGGGTCCACCTCGTCGGGACGACCGTCCGCTCCGAGGGGTTCGTCGGCGACTCCGCGGTCGACGACGTGGAGAACGCGACGCTGCACGCGTTCGTCGCCGAGTCGGGGTTCGTGGCGTCGTACCACGTCGTCTACGACGCGACCGTCGACGGCGAGCGCGTCCGCGTCAGGCGGAGCGTCCGGTTCGAACGGGTCGGCGCGACGACCGTCGACCGGCCGACGTGGTACGGCGAGGCGATGGAACGGGGGTGAGGAATCGATCCGGTCGGCTCGATCCGGCCCAGCCCGGCCGCCCGGGTTCGGCGAACCAGTTCGGGACCGGTCGTTTCCGGCCGCGGTCCGAATCGGGGGTATGAGCGACAGAGCCGCCGACCTGTCGGCGCTCGCGGACCGGCTGGCCGACCGCGAGGGGGTCGTCGACGCCTGGACGGCCAAGAGCTTCACCGACCGGCTGTTCGTCGTCGAGGTCCCGCCGGAGGGGCGGCTCCCCGAGACGGTGCGCGAGACGCTGCACGGCCACGACCTGCGGGAGGCCGACGAGGTCTACGAGGTCGAGGGCGCGGCCGACGCGGACTTCGCCGGCGACCTCGCCGACGGCCGCCGCTACCGGTTCGTCGACGTTCGGACGCGCGGCGACCTGCAGTCGTACGTGGTGGAGTAGCGGAAAAGGGGGAGCGCCGACGCCGGGTGCGATGTTTGACAGGGGTGTCGTGGGTTCGGGGAGCGGCGGGCGTCGGCGTTCAAGCGGGAGATGCCGTCGGCGCGGGGCGATCAGCCCTCGTAGCCGGCGTACTCCATGAGCTGGGAGAAGATGTCGGTGTCCATCGCCTCCTTGTAGACGATGCCGCCGACCATGCCGCCGGGGTAGGAGTTGCCGTTCATGGCGTGGAACACCTTGTGGCAGTGCATGAGGTAGATGCCGGGGTCGGCGTCGGCCTCGAACTCGACGGTCTTGCGCTCGGCGGGCGCGATGTTGAGCACGTCCTCCTTGTAGCGGGCCGCCTCGGGGATGGGCGAGCCGTCCTTCTCGACGACCTCGAAGCGGTGGTTGTGCGTGTGCATCGGGTGCATCATGTACCCGTTGTTGGCGAAGTGGATGCGGACGGTGTCGCCCTGCTCGACGATGACCGGCGAGCCGTCCTCGGGGTGGAGCGTCCGCGGGGCGGACTTGCCGTTGATGGTGAAGACGTTGGGGTTGCGGTCGCGCGGGCTGTAGTCGACGTCCATCCCGGCCATCTGCTTGTTGAGCCGGTTGTCCCACTCCTTGAGGGTCATGAACGTCTCCACGTCGGCCTCCTCGTAGCCCTCGGGGTCGACGCGGAAGAAGCCGTACATCCCCATGTCGATGTGGCGGTGGGTCTGGTAGTGACAGTGATAGAGGTGCGTGCCCGGGACGTTGGCGGGGATCTCGTAGGTGTGGCTCTCGCCCGGCGGGACGGTGATACCCGTCGTCGTCGGGACGCCGTCGTCCTCCCAGTTCTTGCTGACGCCGTGGAAGTGGACGGTGTGGGGGCGCTTGCCGTCCGTGTTGTCGAGCGTCACCTCCATGTCCTCGCCCTCGGTCGTCCGGAGGATCGGGCCCGGAACCGAGGGCTCGCGGTCGTCGGCCTGGAACGCCCAGGTGGCCGGCAGGTCGACGGGGCCGCCCATGTTCTCCAGCGGGTGGACCTCGTGGTAGGAGGGGACGCTCCGCAGCGTCACCTGGTTGCCCTGCTCGTCGACGTTGACGACCTCCGGCGGGGAGGTCTTGGGCAGGTCGGCCGGGTTGGCGGTCTGTGCGGGGGTCGAACCGCCCTGCGATTCGACCTCGGAGACGGTCACGCCCTCGCTGCCCGACGGGGCGGCCTGACAGCCCGACAGGGCCATGAAGCCGGTCGTGCCGGCGGCGGCCTTGGCGAACTCGCGACGCGACATGTCCGTTCCGGGCGCACCGATGTTGTCGGTCATGCTCACTTCGGAGTTGGGAGCCATCCCATAAAGCCCGGCAAGGGGATTCCCAGGGTCTGAAAACGGCCCCCAGCATCGGGGGTCGCTGTGATATAAATACGACCGAACCGGTTCGCGGCCCCCGGTCGATAGCGAACACGTTCGGTCCGTGCCCGGTCGACCGTCCGTCGGACCTCCGAGCCGCGGGGCACTCGGCCCGTCGCAGACAGCGCTTTTGAGGCTGGCCCGTGGAGGTGGAGACATGTACGACGACATCCTCTTCCCGACGGACGGGAGCGACGCGGCGGAGACGGCCCTCGACGCGGCCATCGCCGCCGCCGACGCCCACGACGCGACGCTGCACGTGCTGTACGTCGCCGACACGAACCAGCCCAGCCTGGCGAACGTCCAGGGGCAGGTGCGGGACGTGCTGGAGGGCGAGGGCCGCGACATCGTCGAGGAAGCGGCAGGGAAGGCCCGCCGCGCGGGCGTCGAGACGGTCGACGAGGTGGTCCAGGGCGGCCCCTCGCGGACGATCTGCGACTACGTCGACGACCGCGGGATCGACCTCGTGGTGATGGGCACCCGCGGGAGCCGCGACATCGAGCGGATCATCCTCGGGAGCGTCACCGAGCGGGTGGTCCGCAACAGCGCGGCGCCGGTGCTGGTCGTCCCGCCGGAGAGCGACCCCGCGTACCCGCCCGAGTCGATCCTCGTCGGCACGGACGGCAGCGAGGGCTCGGCGGCGGCCGTCGACGAGGGGGTCGGCATCGCCGCGGCCACCGGCGGGGCCCTCCACGTCGTGTCGGTCCTCGAATCGAACGTGCTGGGCATCGATCTCGGGTCCTCGCGGCTCGCCGAGGCCCGCGAGCAGCGCGAGACGGAGGCGCTCGCGCCCGCCAGGGAGCGCGCCGACGAGCGGGGCGTCGCCGTCGAGACCGCCCTCGAAGAGGGGGACGTGGTCGACCGGCTCGTCGAGTACGTCGACGACCACGGGATCGGTCTGGTCGTCGTCGGCACCCACGGCCGGACCGGTCTCGACAAACGGATCCTCGGCAGCGTCACCGAGAACCTGATGCGCTCGGCCTCGGTCCCGGTGCTGTCCGTCCGGGCGTCCGGGGAGTAGTCGGGCCCGGGTGAGACGGCGGCGGCCGCTCCGGGCGGAAACGGCGGCGGTCGGCCCGACCGAGTGCTCCAGCCCCGGCGGGACGCCGGCGTCCGGGCGCGCATGGAAAGCGATTTAGCCGGCCGGGAGCGACCGTCCGGTAATGAGTCTGTCCGACGCCGACCACGAGCTCGTGGTCGAGGAGCTGGGGCGGGAGCCCACCCGGGCCGAGGCCGCGCTGTTCGAGAACCTCTGGAGCGAGCACTGCGCCTACCGCTCGTCGTGGCCGCTGCTGAGCGCCTTCGACAGCGAGGGCGACCAGGTGGTCGTCGGCCCCGGCGACGACGCGGGGGTCGTCTCCATCCCGTCGGACGAGGGCGAGACCTACATCACGATGGGCATCGAGAGCCACAACCACCCCTCCTACGTCGACCCGTTCGACGGCGCGGCCACCGGCGTCGGCGGCATCGTCCGCGACACCCTCTCGATGGGCGCCTACCCCATCGCGCTCGCGGACTCGCTGTACTTCGGCGACTTCGACCGCGAACACTCCCGCTACCTCTTCGAGGGCGTCGTCGAGGGCATCTCCCACTACGGCAACTGCATCGGCGTCCCGACAGTGACGGGATCGACCGCCTTCCACGACGGCTACGAGGGCAACCCGCTCGTGAACGTCGCGTGCGTCGGACTCATCGACGACCCCGAACGGCTTGTCACCGCGGAGGCACAGGAGCCCGGGAACAAGCTCGTCCTCGTCGGCAACTCGACGGGCCGGGACGGCCTCGGCGGCGCGTCGTTCGCCAGCGAGGACCTGGCGGAGGACGCCGAGACCGAGGACCGCCCGGCGGTCCAGGTCGGCGACCCCTACACCGAGAAACTCCTGATCGAGGCCAACGAGGCGCTGATCGACGAGGGCCTGATCGAATCGGCCCGCGATCTGGGCGCCGCGGGGCTGGGCGGCGCGTCCTCCGAGATGGTCGCCAAGGGCGGCCTCGGGGCGAGCATCGAGCTGACGAACGTCCACGAGCGCGAGCCCAACATGAACGCCATGGAGTACCTGCTCGCCGAGAGCCAGGAGCGGATGTGCTACGAGGTCCGCCCCGAGAACGTCGACCGCGTGAAGGCGATCGCAGACCGCTACGACCTCGGCGCGTCGGTCATCGGTGAGGTCACCGACGGCAACTACGTCTGCACGTTCGAGGGCGAGGTCGTCGTCGACGCGCCCGCCGAGTTCCTCGGCGACGGCGCGCCGTACAACGACCTGCCCGCCGAGGAACCCGAGGAACAGCCGCGGGACCTCCCGGAGGGCGTCGCTCTCGACGAAGCGTTCGAGGCCGTCGTCGGCAGCCCGAACACGGCCTCCAAGGAGTGGGTCTACCGGCAGTACGACCACGAGGTGCAGGTCCGGACCGCCACGCAACCGGGCGACGACGCGGCCGTGCTGGCTGTCCGGGAAGCCGAGACGGGCCTGGCCTTCTCCTCGGGCGCCGACCCCAACTGGACGGCGGCCGCACCGTACGAGGGCGCCCGCGCCGTCGCGCTGGAGAACGCCACCAACGTCGCGGCGAAGGGCGCGACCCCCCACGCCGCGGTCGACTGCCTCAACGGCGGCAACCCCGAGAAACCCGACGTGTACGGGGGATTCAAGGGAATCGTCGACGGCCTCGCCGAGATGTGCTCGACGCTCGACGTGCCCGTCCTCGGCGGGAACGTCTCGCTGTACAACGACTCGGTGGCCGGTCCGATCCCGCCGACGCCGACGCTCGCCCTGGTCGGCGTCAAGGACGGCTACGACGCGCCGCCGGCGGCACTGCAGGGCGAGGGCGACCTCCTGCTGGTCGGCGCTCGCTCGCTGGAGGGCGACGCGGAAGCGCGCCTCGGCGGCTCGGAGTACCTCGCGCAGTTCGGCGGCACCGACCGGTTCCCCGAGTCGCTGGCCAACCCCGACGCGTTCGTCGACACGCTGGTCGACGTGGCCAACGACGACGCGACGCTGGCCACTCACGACGTGAGCCACGGCGGCCTCGCGGTCGCGCTCGCCGAGATGGTCACCGGCGACGCCGGCGCGAGCGTCGACCTCGACGCCCCGTCGAAGGGCTCGCCCGCGGCGCTGCTGTTCGGCGAGCAGGCCGGTCGCGTCGTCGTCGAGACGACCGACGCGAGCGCGGTCCGCGAGGCGTTCGACGGCGTCGCGCCCGTCTACGACCTCGGGACGGCCGACGGCTCCGGGACGCTCGACGTGGCGCTGGCCGACGACGACCTGTCCTACGACGCGGCCGAGATCGCCGAGCTGCGCGACGTGATCGAGCGGGAACTGGACTGAGGTCGAGGTCGACCTCGGCGTCGAGTCGGCTCAGAGGAGAGACAGGCCGACGGTCACCGCGTCGCCGCCCGCACCGCCGGAAACCACGTATCGGGTGGCGAGTGCTATCGCGATCCCGTGGGTCGCGTAGACGACGGCGGGGGCCCAGACGGTTCGCGTGCGTTCGAAGGCGACAGCGCCGGCGCCGACGGCGACGGCGTAGCTGACCACCGCAGGGCCCGGACTACCCCCCAGAGCGGTGGCGACGGCGAGCGCGAGGCCGACCCCGGCGGCGCCGGCCGCGGTCACGGCGACGAGCGTCGGATAGTCGCCCACCGAGGCGCCGGCGCGCTCGTCCCAGACGCGGCCGTAGCCGACCGCGGCGGCCAGCACCGCGACGACGGCGAGGACCAGCGCGGCGAGGACGACGAGCCACCGGACGGCTGACGGAACCTGGCGAGCGAGGGGGGCGAGCGCGCGCGGCACGGCGGCGATCACCCAGTCGGCGGCGAACGCGAGCAGCGTGACGGCGCCGGCGGCGGCGGCCGGCGACCGGTGGCGACGGAGCCCCGACTGGACGGCCCCGTTGAACAGCAGCGCCGTCCCGGCGGCCGTGATCGCCGTCGGAACGGCCGTCGCGAGCACGAACGACGGGACCGACAGCGTCGACGGATACCGGAACGACGCGAACGGCCCGCCGGGCCACCCGAGGAGCGACGCGCCGACCGCCGCGAGCCCCGCGCTCGCGGCGACGGCGGCGACGGCCAGGCCGGTCGCGGCCCAGCCGTCGCGGGTCGGCGGCCCCGCCGGGACCTCGAGGTCGGTCGCGCGGGCGTAGCCGACCGCGAGGAGGCCGACGGCGGCCAGATACCCGGCCGACCTGACGACCGGTGTGGCCGAGACGCCGACATCCAGGCGGTCGAACGCGACGTAGACCGCGACGACCACCAGCGGCGTCACTGCCAGTCCCGCCTGTGCCAGTTCGGCCCTGTCGAGCCGCTCCTCGGCCAGCGCCGAGAACGCCGCGTAGACGGCGCCGAGCCCGGCGAGCGCGACGGCGCTGTACGCGAGGGTCACCACCGCCGGGATCCCGAGCAGGCCCGTCTCCGACGGGAGCGTCCCGGCGGCGTAGCCGACACCGACCCTGACGAGGACGAGCCCGGCCAGCAGGGCGACCAGCGCGGCGTACCCGGCGGTCGTCGGGCCGTCGGCGGCCGGGCGTCGCTGGAGGGAAGCGCACATACCCGGGAGTGGTCAACCGAGCGTCATAAACCTGGGGGTCGGCCGCCGGGAGGGGATCGCGACCCCCCTCGGGGAACGCGCGTCGGGGATCGCCTACGGAGTGTCGCCGATCTCGGCGAGCGCCTCGTCGACGATGCCGGGCACGTCGACGGACGCCTCGTCGTCGAGCAGGACGTGGAAGCCGACGCCGTCGCCGGGGTAGAGCGCGATCGCGATCCCGTCCTCGGTGACCCGCAGTTCCGACCGGACGCGGCTCCCGTAGAGGTCGCCGCTCACTTCGGCCTGCTGGAGCCTGTACACGGCGTCCTCGTGCATCTTCTCCGGGGAGCGCGTGTCGACCGCGGCGACGAACCGCTCGAACCACTCCTCGCCGTAGAGGAACTCCGACTCCGCCTCGGTGAACCGCGTGACCGTCAGCAGACTCTCGCCCGCGCGTTCCTGGAGGCGCTCGACCAGTCCCTGATACTTCGTCACGCTCACGTCTCCGGAGAAGTGAACGGCGACAAAAACCGTTCCCATCGACTTCACGCGCTGAGAGAACCCCCGGTGGGACCCGGCAAGACCGGAGCGGCGCCGGGGGAGCGACTGTGTCGCCGCCACGCGCGCCGCGTGGCGGTGCCGCCACGCGTACGGCGTGGATCGAAGCCCCGATTAACGCGCCGCCCGCAGGTCCGCTATGCGCCGCCGGGACCTCCTCGCGACGCTCGCCGGCGGGACGGCCCTCGGCCTCGCGGGCTGTTCCGCCTCCGGGGGCGAGACGCCCCGTCCGTTCCGCGTTTCGAGCCGGGCGATAGCCACCGACGGGGAGCTGCCGGCCCGCCACGCCTGCGACGGCGAGGGCGTCTCCCCGCCGTTCGCCGTCGAGAGCGCCCCGGAGCCGACCGCGGGGTTCGCGGTGACGGCGTCGTTCAACCAGGGGCCGATCACCGACAGGACCTTCTGGACGCTGTGGAACGTCCCGCCCGACCGCGACCGGATCCCCGCCGCGCTCCCGGGCGACCCGGTCGTCGAGTCGCTCGGCGGCGCGCGACAGGGCCGGCCGGAGGGCGGGGCGGTCGGGTACACGCCGCCCTGTCCGCCCAGGGGCGAGCCGTTCACCTACCGGTTCCAGGTGTACGCGCTCTCCGAGCGCCTCGACGTCAAGGGCGGCGCGACCCACGACGTCGCGAGCGAGGCGGTCGGCAACGCCGTCCTCGCGAGTCGCCGGATCACCGTGGAGTACGCACGGCCGCTGGCCGGCTCCGGTACGGACACGCGGTCGGGCCGCTGATGGCCCGCGTCAGACCAGCGCGATGGGGAGAACGAAGGTGACGACGAGCCCGACGAGGGTGACGGCGACGCCGACGCCCACGTCGCGGCCGGTGTAGTCGCTCTGCGGTGCCGTCGAGCGCAGCGGCGGCTCCCGCGCCGGCAGGTCCTTGTCCGCGGGATCGTAGTCCGGGCGGTCCTCGTGTCCGTGCGCCGCGTCCTCGTGTTCGTCGACCATGGACGCCGATTCAGCCGGGGGCCACCTTAGCGTGTCGGAACGGCTCGATGTCCAGTTCGTCTCGCCCCCGCCCCGGAATCCGGTCAGTACGTCTCCCGGAGGTGACGCACCGAGAGGTCGTCTTCGAGGTCGGCCTCGACGAGCGCGTCGCGGCGCCCGTCGTAGGCGTCGAAGGCGAGCGTCCGCTCCTCGCCGGGCGCGAGGTGGACGTAGTTGTCCGAGAACGCGCCCGGCATCGTTCCGGGGTCGAGTTCGACGAACAGCGCCGCTCCCTCGGCCGCGACCGTCACGTCCGCGCCGTCGATCTCGACGGCGAGGTCGGTCTCCGGCAGGTCCAGGCGCTTGTAGTCCGCGAAGAAGGCGGTCGCGGGATACGACTCCGGGACTGTTCCGCCGTCGCGGTCGCCCTCGAACGCCGCGCGGACCATCACCTCAGAGGGGTCGACGCCCTCGGGCAGGTCCTCGCGGTCGACGGTCGCCAGTTCGGTGCTCTCGTGGGCGTCGACGTCCACCGCGACCGTCTCCTCGTGGACGAGTTCGCCGTCGAAGGTGACGACTTCGAGCGATACCTGGGCCGAGAGGGGCTCGGTCTCGTCGCTGGTGACCCACAGCGTCTGGGCGGTCACGTCGCCCCAGTCCTCGTCGTCGGGGTCCTCGGCCTGGGCGTTGTCGACGCCGTCGCGCCCCTCGAAGGAGGGGTGGAAGGAGAGCAGGACGGGCGCGAACTGCCGGCGGGCGGCGTACTGCTGTGCCTTCCACTTGCCGTCGTACTCGACCGAGGACCACGACGCGACGGGCCAGAGGTCGTTGAGTTGCCAGTACAGCGCGCCCATCGTCGTCGGTTTCCGGCGGCGCCAGTGTTCGATCGCCGTCGACATCGCCTCGGCCTGCAGGAGTTGCGAGAGGTAGACGAACTCAGAGAAGTCGAAGGGGATCCGGAAGTAGTCGGCCATCCGGCGGAGGATGGTGGTGTTGCCGCCGGGGTTGCGCTGGTGGTGTTCCATCATCGGCGAGGTGGGGTTGAAGTCCGCCTCGTCGAGGACCGTCCGGAGGGAATCGGTGGAGGGGAACGACTGGTAACCGAACTCGGAGACGAACCGCGGCTCGGTGGTCAGGTAGTCCTCGAAGGGCTGGCCCCGGTGCCACACGTCCCAGTAGTGGATGTCGCCCTTCTCGAAGACGTACGGTTCGAGTTCGTCCGGGCCGCTGGACGGCGACCCCGGCCAGTACGTCCGCGAGGGGTCCTCCTCGCGGCAGGCCGGGCCGACCGTCTCCTCGTAGAGGGCGGCGTAGTCGTCGAGGTGGTCCTCGTGGTGGTCGTGTTCGACGAACCAGTTCTGGGCGGCCTCCTCGTTCTCGTTGTTGGCACACCAGACGGCGACGGAGGGGTGGTTCGCGAGCCTGCGGACCTGGTAGCGGACTTCCTCCTCGACGGTGTCGAGGAACTCGTCGTTCGCAGGGTGGAGCGAGCAGGAGAACATGAAGTCCTGCCAGACGAGGATGCCGTACTCGTCACAGAGGTCGTAGAAGGCCTCCTCCTCGTAGTAGCCGCCACCCCACACCCGCAACATGTTCATGTTGGCGTCGGCGGCGCTGCGGACCAGGTGCTCGTAGCGCTCCTCGGTCACCTCGCCGTAGAACGGCGAGGTCGGGATGGTGTTGGCCCCCTTGGCGTAGACGGGTTCGCCGTTGACCTCGAAGTAGAACGACGTTCCCGCGTCGTCCGGTTCGACGACCAGGTCGACCTCGCGGAAGCCGACGCGATCCGAGTGCGTGTGGTGGGTGCGGCCCTCGCTGTCGCCGACCGACACGTCCAGATCGTACAGCGGCTGGTCGCCGTAGCCGCTGGGCCACCACAGTTCGACGGCGTCCTCGTCGACCGGGACCGTCAGCTCGACGTCCTGTTCGCCGGCGTCGAGGTCGACCGACTCGGTGACCACGGTGTCGGCCACCTCGACGGTCAGGTCGTAGGTGCCGGCGGTCGGCGCGTCGACCCCCGCCCGGACGGTCAGGTCGACGCCCTCGCCGTCGTGGTCCTGTTCGGTCTTGGTGTAGCGCACGCGGGGCTCGGAGTAGGCGACGACGGCGATGTCGCGGTAGATGCCCATCGTCGGGAGGCAGGGGCCCCAGTCCCAGCCGTAGTGACACTGGGCCTTCCGGACGAACGGGCGGCCGGGCTGGTCGACGGGGTAGCGGATACAGGGCACCTCGTAGGGGTACTCGGCGGCCCGCTCCTGGCCGTACTCGACGGGCGAGCGGAAGGCGACGGTGACCTCGTTCTCGCCGGGAACGAGGGCGTCGGACACGTCGAACTCGTGGCCGACGTGCATGTTGACGGACTCGCCGACGACCTGGCCGTTGACCGACACGGTGGCGACGGTGTCGAGGCCGTCGCACTGCAGGAGTACCCGGTCGTGGTCGAGCAGGCGCTCGTCGACCTCGACGGTGCGGCGGTAGGTCCAGTCGGACTTCCCGACCCACTGCACGTCGAGTTCGTTGTCCTCGACGAACGGGTCGGGGATCGCGTCGGCGTTCAGGAGGTCGGTGTAGACGCCGCCGGGGACCGTCCCCGTCCGCCACTCGCCGCCCTCGCGGCGAAACTGCCACTCGCCCGCGAGTGAACGTTTACGCATAGTCGCGGTGGTCTCCGCCGGCAGTAAAACCTACCGTCACCGGAAGGCCGGACCGGCGACTCCCCCGGCCGGAGCGGACCGGGTGCCGGCCGTCGCGCTCGCAGCGGTCCCGTTCCCGGCAGTCCTGTCCTCGGCGGTTCCGTTCTCCGCCTCGTCGGCGAGTGCGTCGACTCGATCCTGGTACTCCGCGGGCGGGACGACGCTGAGGGTCGTCCGCATCCGGGAGTGGCCGACGCCGCAGAACTCCGCGCAGTAGAGGCGGTACTCCCCGGTGTCGAGCAGGCGCGTGTGGAGCTGGTTCCACTGGCCGGGGAAGGCGTCCTGTTTGAGCCCCAGGCCGGGGACGTGGACGGAGTGCAACACGTCCTCGGCGGTCACCTCGAAGTACACCGGCCGGTCGGTGGGCGCGTAGATCACGTCGGCGTCCGCGACCGAGGCGTTCGCCGCCGGGTAGCGGACGCCGTAGTCGAACTGCTCGGCGACGATCTCGATCTCGACGGCGTCGGCGGGCCGCTCGCGCTCGGGTTCGGGCGTCGCGGCGACGAACGGGGAGCCGAGCACCTGGTAGGAGACGACGGCGACGAACAGGAGCACGAACGCCGTCGCGATCGTCCAGCCGATCTCCAGGGACTTGTTCTCGGGCGTCCGGAGCGCGACGCCGCCGCGGAACCGGTAGACGGCGTAGACGAGCACGCCCTCGACGAACAGGGCCAGGGGGACGGCCACCAGCAGGAGCCGGCGGTTGAGCGTCCGGATCAGCGCCTCCGTCGTCGAGTCGAACCCCGTCAACGGGAGCAGCAGCCGCCCGGCGACGACGAGGACGGCGATGGCGACGGTCACCGCGGCGACCAGCCGGAGCGGCCCCCGCCCGCCGATCTGCTCGTCGCGGGTCGAGCGGTCGAGGGCGCTCGCGCGGTCCGGTTCGGCCGGCGCGTCGTCGGTCGGCGCGCCGCCGTCGGTGTCTGCTTCGCTCCCGTCGCTCTCCGGCGCAGGATCGCTGACCGCGGGCGCTCGCTGCGTCGGCCGGCCCGAGGGGTGGTGCCACTCGCGGGCGCGCTGGTCGGTCGCGGCGAGGTCCCAGGCGTCGTCGTCGGTGACGGGCGGGCCGACGCGATAGGACTGCACCATGTTGAACAGCCAGAGGACGGCGGCGAGGCCGACCAGGTACGCGCCGGCCGAGGAGACCTGGTTGAGGAGGGCGAACGGCTCGGGGTAGTTCGCGTAGCGCCTGGGGAGGCCATCCATCCCGGTGACGAGCATCGGAAGGAAGGTCAGCGCGGAGCCGACCGTCAGCAGGACGGCCTGGGCGACGGCGACGGGGCGGTTGTACCACCGGCCCGTGATGAGCGGGAACCAGTAGTAGCAGGCCGCGAACATGCTGAAGGGGATGACCCCCATGACGATGAGGTGGAAGTGGCCGACGACGTAGTAGGTGTCGTGGACGACGAGGTCCACCGGGATGGAGGCGAGGAAGACGCCGGTGATGCCGCCGACGACGAACAGCGCGAGGCCGCCGAGGCAGAACAGCATCGGCGCGGTGAGCCGGATCCGGCCGTTCCACAGCGTCGCGAGCCAGTTGAACGTCTTCACGGCGCTGGGGACGGCGATGGCGATGGAGACGAACATGAAACTCGCCCGGACCCGCGGGTCGATGCCGGTCGCGAACATGTGGTGGGCCCAGACGCCGAAGGAAAGGACGCCGATCGCGAGCGTCGAGTAGACGACGAAGCGGAAGCCGAACAGCTCCCGGCCGGCGAACTTCGGCAGGATGTAGCTGACCAGGCCGAAGGCGGGGAGGACGAGGATGTACACCTCGGGGTGGCCGAAGAACCAGAACAGGTGCTGCCAGAGGATGGGGCCGCCGCCGTCGACGGTGAAGAAGGTCGTCCCGACGGTGCGGTCCAGCAGGAGCATGACCATCGCGCTGCCCAGCAGGGGGAAGGCGAACAGGATGATCCCCGACTGGGTGAGGATGTTCCACGAGAAGAGATCGAGGTCGGCCCACGAGACTTCCGGGCCGCGCTCGGTGACGATGGTCGCGATGAAGTTGATCGCGCCCATCGTCGTCGCGACACCGCTGAGGTGGAGGCCGAGCAACAGCAGGTTGATCTGCTGGTTGGGGCTCTGGATCGACAGCGGCGTGTACATCGTCCAGCCGACCCCCGGCGGCTCCAGCAACAGGAGCGGATCGACGACGGCGCCCACGCCGCCGATCCGGGCCAGGAGGCCCGGCGGGACGAGCCCCAGGGCGCCTTCGAGGGTCTTGCCGACGAGCTCGGTGACGATGCCGGCGCGGGCGATCAGCAGCGCGGGGGGCAACAGCCAGAAGGCGAGGGCGTTGATCCGCGGGAACGCCATGTCGTCGGCGCCGATCAGCAGGGGGATGACGTAGTTGGCGATGCCGGCGAACACCGGCGCGGCGAAGAAAAACAGCATCGTGATCCCGTGGGTGGTGAACAGAGCGTTGTACGTCTCGGCGTTCCAGACGGAGACGCTGGGCGTCAGCAGTTCGGTCCGCATCATCATCGCGTCCATCCCGCCCCAGAGGCCGGCGACGGTCCCGAACGCGAGGTACAGCAGACCCACGTCGCGGTGGTCGACGGTCGTCAGCCAGCGGCGCGGTCCGAGCGGCTTCGCGCGGACCGTCCCGCCGCCGTCGGCGCGGGTGGGAGCCGAGCCGTCGTCGGTCCCGTCGCGTCGCCGCCGCTGGTGGTCCGCGAAGGGCCTCGTTCGGTACCACACGACCGCCGCGGGGGCGCAGCACCCGACGACGACCAGGGCGGCGAGGAGTCCGGACATCGGGCGAGGGTGCCGGGTGTTGCGACAGATACGGGAAAAGTATACGTCGCGCATCCGTCGGTCGGTTCGACTTACTCGCCGACGGGAGCGGTGTGGCCGCGACCCACTCGGCGGCCGGTGTAACCGCGACCTACTCGGCGGCCGATGTCGTCGCGACCTACTCGGCGGCCGATGTCGTCGCGACCTACTCGGCGGCCGGCGCGGCTGGACCCGACGCGTGCTCGTCGGCGAGGCTCGCGTACACCGCGCCGAGGACGAACCCGTAGACGAGGTGTGCGATGAGGGTGAACGCGACGAAGAGGACGACGAGCGCGCCCTCGACGTCGCCGCGGCCGACGATGGCGAACGCGACCCACAGCGGGAGCGCGAACAGCATCCCCGCGACCGCGGGATCGAGGTCGAGCGGGACGTAGGGTTTCAGGCTCACGAACAGCAGCGGCCAGGCGACGGTGCCGACCAGGGCGTAGACGACGAAGCCGACGAAGAGGCTCTCGGGCATCCTGACGAACCGGGCGATGGCCTCGAAGATCCCGATGGCGTAGCGGGTCTGGACCTCGAAGATCGCCAGCGCCGCCGACATGACCATCGTGCCGACCGCGCCGGCGACGACCGCGCTGAGTGGCCGGTTCATTCGTCGGCGGTTCGCGGATCCGCCCCAAAAGTATTCCCCGGATACCGTCCACGGCTCGGCCCGGCGGGACCCGCGGCCCACCGTCGGTGCTGCGGTCCGAGCGGGGGTCGACCCGCCCGGGAAGGCGGATACCTTTTGCCGCTCGCCGCCCGAGTCGTCGGTATAGATGGCTCTGACGAAGCGGATCATCCCCTGTATCGACGTGGACCTGGACGACGACGGGGAGGCGGCGGTCTACACCGGGGTGAACTTCGAGGACCTGGCCTACACGGGCGACCCCGTGGAGATGGCAAAGAAGTACAACGAGGCCGGCGCCGACGAGTTCGTCTTCCTCGACATCACGGCCAGCGCCGAGGGCCGCGAGACGATGCTCGACACCGTCTCGCAGGTGGCCGACGAGGTGTTCATCCCGCTGACCGTCGGCGGGGGCATCCGCACCCGCGAGGACGTGAAGGAGACGCTCCGCGCGGGCGCGGACAAGGTGTCCATCAACACCGGCGCGCTGGAGCGCCCGGAGCTCATCACCGAGGGCGCCCGCGCGTTCGGCAACCAGTGCATCGTCATCAGCGTCGACGCACGCCGGCGATTCGACGAGGCGGGCGAGCACTACGTCGAGGTCGACGGCGAGTCCTGCTGGTTCGAGTGCACGGTCAAGGGCGGCCGCGAGGGGACGGGCGTCGACGTGGTCTCGTGGGCCGAGGAAGCGGAGGAGCGCGGGGCGGGCGAGCTGTTCGTCAACTCCATCGACGCCGACGGGACGAAGGACGGCTACGACATCCCGCTGACGCGGGCGGTCTGCGACGCCGTCTCGACGCCCGTCATCGCCTCGTCGGGCTGTGGCGGCCCGGAGGACGCCCACGAGGTGTTCACCGAGGCCGGCGCGGACGCGGCGCTGGCGGCCTCTATCTTCCACTTCGACGAGTACTCGATCGACGAGGTGAAGCGGTACCTGGACGACCGCGACGTGCCCGTCCGGCTGTGAGATGAGCGGGGGCGACAGTCCGGGCGGCGGCGACGCCGCGAGCGGGACCGGAACCTCGGACGGCACCGACACCGGCGGCTCGGCGAAGTGGCGCTGCGCGTGGTGCGACAAGCCCCACGACCGCAACGACCCGCCCTGCGACAACTGCGGCCACCACAAGTTCGAGAAGGCCGTCGTCCCGGTCGCGCCCGACGACCCCGACCACGAGCGCGAACCGGTGTGGGTCTGTCCGGAGTGCGGTCGGGTCCACCAGAAGAACTCGCCGCCCTGCAGCCGCTGCGGCAACGCCGGCCTGGAGCGGACGGTCCCGGACGAGGCCGACTACGCCGAGGAACTGGGCGGTACCTCCTACCTCGACCTGCTGAACGCCCGCTATCTGGTCGGGCTGGCCGTCGCGCTGGTGGCCGGGGCGGTCCTCGTGCTCGCGCTGCTGGGCGTCGTCACGCTCCCGGGGATGGACAGCGTGCCCGGCAGTGCCAGCGAGTACCGCGGCGTCGACCTCGGCGAGACGGAGGCGGCGTTCGTCGCCGAGCTGAACGACCGTCGGGCCGAGGCGGGACTCGCCGAGTACGAGCGGGACGGGAACGTGGACGACGCGGCCCGGCTGTACAACCAGGGGCGGGTCAGCGAGGCGGCCGGGACGGGGTCGATACCGAGCGGTGAGCGGCTGGGGCGGGCGCTCGACGGCGCCTGCGGCGACGGCGTCGAGCGGATCACCCCGTTCTCGCGGTCGTTCGCGGAGGGCGACCCCGCCGTCGACTCGCCCGACGCCCTGGCGGCCGCGCTGGTCGACGGTTACGTCGACGAGACCGGCGGCTTCTCCGACAGCGGGGCCGAGCTGGTCGGGGTCGACGCCCACGCCGGTCCCGAGGGCGACGTGTCCGCGACCGTGTTCGTCTGCTGAGCGCGGTCGGCGGAGAGGTATCGGGTCCGGCGGGCGCGTTACCGGACCCGGCGGGCGATCCGGAGCGCGACCGACGTGAGCGTCCCCAGCGCGGGGACCTTCGAGGACAGTGCCGCCGCGGCGACCAGCAGCGCGCCGCTTTTCGGACGGCCGCGGGCGAACGCCAGCGCGGCGTCGACGAGCGTCGAGACGATACCGAGCTTCTTCAGCGGACCCGCGTTGCGAGTTACCATCGCTACCGGACAGTGGGGACTGCCACCGAAGTACCGCGCCCCTGCGCTCGCAGGGGCGGGCACGCGTGCGGCCGGGCAGTTCGGCGCCGCCGCTGGGCGGGCGGAAAACGGGAGTGACGGGGGAGCGCGTCAGTCCGAGAGGATCGATACGTCGTTCGACTGCTCGACGGCGGCGGGCTCGCCGCGTTCGAGGCGGTCGAGGCGGTCCATGATGGTGTGGACCTCGTCGCCCTCGGTGCAGGGGGCGACGTGGCGCAGTTCCTCGCCCTCGTACTCGGCGAGGCCCATCACCGGGAGGACGATGGCCGAGTAGGGCTCGTCGGTGGCGTCGTTGGTCACGTCGTGTTTCTGGTAGAACGACTCCAGCGAGACGTTGTTCGACAGCGCCCACTGCTTGAACTCCGCGACGCGGTTGAGGATGTACTCGCCCTCCTCGGTGCGGGCGCCCGCGGAGTCGCGGGCGATCTGCTTGCCCCAGACGATGACCGAGAAGTCCTCGATCTCGTCCTCGGCGTCGAGCCGTTCGAGCCGGTCGATGACCGCCTCCTGTCGGTTGTGCGCGCCGTCCGGCAGCAGCGACCGGACGTAGAGTTCGATCCGCGGCTGTGTCCCCGTCATCGTACCCGAACCAGCGAGCGGGGAGATGAAAAAACTTCTGCTGTTTTTCCCGATTTACCCATGTTTGTGTTTGTCATGCCGGCCGTACGGGGCCACTGTTGAACGAACGTTAATTTCGAGTCCGTCGTGCTTTCGATGTTCCCGCGAAACGATGGATTCGATTAAAGTCGTAGTATTATTCGACTACTGTCGAAATCCGTCCGGCCGCCCGCGAGGTGGACGTTCCGGAGACGGGGGCAGAGCGCACCTCTCGGCGGGGAACCGGGCTCGACAGCGGGGTAGGGAGCCAGTACCGATCGGAAAGCCGCCGGTGACTCGTCGGACTGCGAATCCGGAGCGGGGAGCGCCGGCGGCGGGTACGCTGGTGGTGTGACGGGGGGCGGCCGTCCAGACGAGCGGGAGCGGTCGCCAAGTTTGAATAGTGTCGGCGTCGAACTCCCGGGATGGGAGATTCAGATGGATATTGCTGATATCGCCACCAGCGAGTACGTCGCGGTCGACGTCGACGAACGGCTGGGGAAAGTCCGGTCGAAGTTCGAGCGCGAGAATCCCAAGGGCCTGATCGTCACCGACGACGGCGAGTACGCCGGGATCATCACGCAGAAACAGCTGGTGCAGTCCCACATCGAGGACAACACCAAGGCCAGCGCGATGCTGCAGCCGGCCCCCAAGGTCGAGCGCACCGACGACGTGCGCGAGGTGGCCCGCGTCCTCGTCGAGGGCGGGACCAAGGTCGCCCCGGTCTTCGAGGCCGACCGCCTGTGGGGGATCGTCACCGAGGACGCGATCCTCGAGGCGGTCCTCGAGAACCTCGACGCCCTCACCGTCTCGGACATCTACACCGAGAAGGTCGTCACCGTCGACGAGGACACCAACGTCGGCCAGGCGATCAACCTCCTGCGCGAGCACGGCATCTCCCGGCTCCCCGTGCTCGACGAGGACGGCCACCTCTCCGGGATGGTCACTCGTCACGACATCGTCGACATCGTCGTCCGCGACATGGACAAGGCCACCCGCGGCGAGCGCGCCGGCGACATCGAGCGCGTCCTCGACCTGCCGGTCTACGACGAGATGTCCAGCCCCGTCGCCACCACGACCCTCGACGAGTCCGTCCGCGACGCCGTCGAGCGCATGCTCGACAACGACTACGCCGGGCTGGTGGTCACGCCCGAGGGCGACGACCGCGTCGTCGAGGGCATCCTCACCAAGACCGACGTGCTCCGCGCGCTGACGTTCACCGAGGAGGAGCACATGGACGTGCAGATCACGAACATCAAGCTACTGGACACGATCAGCCGCGAGGACATCCGCCAGCGCATCGAGCGCGTCGCCGACAAGTACCAGGACATGCAGGTCCAGCACGCCCACGTCCGCTTCCACGAGCACAAGGAGAAGCTGCGGGGCACGCCGCTGATCCGCTCGCAGATCCGCCTGCGCACCAACAAGGGCCAGGCCGCCGGCTCCGGCGAGGGCTACGGCGCCGACTCCGCGTTCGGCGTCGCCCTCGACAAGCTCGAACGCAACGTCCTCGAACTCAAGGACGTCCAGGCCGACGAGGAGTACCGCGGCCAGCTGCTCCGCAAGCTCGGCGAACTCTAGACCGTCGACCGCGCGACGGACCGTCGTCCCGCCGTCACGACGGCCCGCTCCGCTCGCTGTCTACCGCCCCGCCCGTCCGACCGACGACGTTACTCCGAGTAGCCTTCCTGGAGGAACGCGCCCTCCGTCTCGTACATGTTGACCAGCTCCTCGACCAGCTCGGCCATCGACTCGTCCTCCTCGAGGTGGGCCTCCATCCGCTCGGCGAGGTCGTCGTCGATCTCGATTGTGGTTGTCATGTGGGCTCTGCGTACCGATTGCACGCCGAGCGGCAAGAACCTGATGGGGGCACCGACGGGGGTGTCGGTGAGAGCGACGACGGGGAGACGGATACCGTCCTCACTCCGCGGTCGGGTCGCCGTCGGAGCGGGGCACCTCCGTCGGGTCGCGGTCGCGGATCTGCGGCAGGCTCGGGTCCCGGTGGGGGTTGCGCCCGAAGACCGCTCCCCGGAGGCCCTGCTCGTCGAGCTGGTCCTGCAGCGTCCGGTCGAGCCGGTTGACGCTCGTCACGTCCAGGCCCACCAGGTCCATGAGCGTCCGGTACCGGGGGTCGTCCTTGATCGAGTCGAACCGCTCGTGCAGGTCGGCCAGCGACTCGGGCGGCTGCTCGGCCACCCACTCCCGGTCGTGCAGCCCGAGAACCCGCTGGCGCTCGTCGTCGACGACGTGGCGGATCACGACCAGCGCGACCTTCTGGATCGCGCGCTGGCTCCCGAAGACGGTCAGGTCGAGGTCGGTCATGATGCCCAGCGCCCGGTCGCGCTCCCACGGCGTCAGCGCCAGCCGGTTGCAGAAGGCGTGGGTTATCCGGGCCTTCTCCAGCCGGTGCATCCGCTCGGCGTGGCCCGCCATCGCCGGGTGCTGTTCGTCGTGCAGCCGCCGGAGGTTCTCGCTCACGTCCTCCCCGGGGTTCTCCGGCCGCCCGATGAGCGTTGCGCTCGGCGTCGTCACGTCCCACCGCCGGAACGACTCGTCTTTCGCCGCCTCGACGCGCCCGAGCGACCCGTCGCCCGGCCGCGTGCTCACGTCCCGTTCCGCGCGCGGGTCGACCGGCTCGCCGCTGGCTCGGAGCCCGTGGTCGACCCTGTCGCGTCCCCCGTTCATCTCGTCGGCCTTCGCCCTCGCCACTATAGAAAGCTCCGGCTAGGCGGTCGCGGAAAGCGGAGAGAACCGACGGCTTCCTCTTACTACACACCGTTGTGACGAGAACGACTTAAAGGACCGTGTGGTGAGGACGGATCATCGCTTCTCGAACCGTGGCCAGGAGCCGGGCGTCGGTGGCAGTGCGGCCGCTGGTCGATCGCGGTTTCCTGAGAACTCCTCTTACTTTAGACCCTTGTGACGAGAACCACTTAAAGGCTCGAGAGTGACCGCTGGGCTGTTCTCGACCAACCGACCGGAAACAAAGCGGCCGCTGGTCAGTCGCAGTTCCCCGCAGAACTCCTCTTACTATAGACCCTTGTGACGAGAACCACTTAAAGAACGGTCGGCCGCCTGTCGGCGGGGACGCTGGGGCAGCGGTCTCGTCGTCGGCCCATCACGAACCCGACGGCGGTGGTCGCACCCTGACCGTCGGCGGCCCCGCCCAGGTCTACCACCTTGTCGTCGAAGCGCGTCCGGTAGAACGCCTCGCTGGCCTCGTGGTCGTCGGTCTAGATCGTGACGTGGGGGAACGACTTCGGTTCCAGGGGACGGCGGGATGCTACCGGACCACGGCGTGATACTGCCGGAGCAAATAGACGGGGCGAGTGTGTTCGTCTGCCCCGGGTCGGTAGTCTGCGGGGGCGGGCGCGACTCCGTCGCTTCCCCAGCGGTGTCAGTCGGCGGTCGCGGCGGCCTCCCGGTCACCGCGTCCCGGAACGTCCGGCAACGGGCCGTCCCGTGAGAGGTCGTCGGAACCCGCGTACCAGACGACGGCTGCCACCACCGAAAGTGCGAAGAGCGCGCTCGGACCGATCGGGAACCGGTCGACGATAGCGGGGACATCGCCGGTCGCTCGAAGCACCCCGGGCATATTTGAGGCCGCGTGGGCGACCATGACGACGGGCAGTACGCCGTTAGTGCTGTTGTACAGCCAGCTGTAGACGACCGACGACCCGACCGCCATGACGACGTAGTCGGTCGGGCCGACGAAATCACCGACCCCGATCAGCATCAGCGGGACGTGCCACACCGCCCAGACGACGCCGATCAGAGCGCTCACCAGCGTGGCGTCGTACCGTTTCTGTAGCCGTACCTGTGCGAAGCCGCGCCACCCGAACTCTTCGAGTGCCCCGGCGAAAAACAGCGTGACCAGAAAGTTGAACGCCATCGCGTAGAGTTGCCAGCCGTCGGCTTGGACCGCGATCCCCGCTCCCGACAGGGCCGCCACCGCCGCTCCGATGTCGGTCCTGAGCATCACGATCGCTACACCGAGCACGTACCAGTGGGCTCCGACCCGCCAGTTGCGAACCTGTCCGACCCACGCCCGGACGCTACCGCCGAGCAGCCGGATCGTCACCGCCCCACCGAACAGTGGCCCCCACGCGTACGGGATCGCCGCGACGAAGGGCGCATCTCCCCCGGTAGCCAGATACAGAAGTCCCGCGACACTCCACGAGAAGGCGAACGTGAGCACGAAATACGAGACGACCGGGCGTCGACCGACGGCGCTCTTGACCGACCACTCGCGCACGTCAGACACCCCGATTCGCTCGGCGGTCGTCGCTCGTTCCCATCAGTGTTTCCCCGTGCGGTGTTCCCAGAGACCCCGATTCGCTCGTTTCGGCCACGTCCTGTATCTCAAACTACACGTAAATAAATTCGTTTGTTCCGTTTCGGAATCACCTGTAGCCGGCTGGTTTCGAGGCGTCGCCGTGTGCCTGAACGGGGTGGGGCGTTCGGGAACCCGCTCGGAGAACGACGCGGCGATCGGAGGCGAAAAACTGGGAGGCGCCTACTGGAACCCGATGCGGCCGCCCGAGCGGGGGCCCTGCCGGCTCTGGCCGCCGCTCTGGAACTCGTCTTCCATCTGCTCGTAGTAGTCGCGGATGTCGTCGGTGATGGTCGGCCGGACGTTGTCCAGCGCCTGGTGGAAGTGGCTCATCTCGACGACCTCGGCGTCGTCGTCCTCGCGCAGCGCCTCGATGGCGGCCTCGCGGCCGATCGACTCGAGGTCGGAGCCGACGTAGCCGTCGGTGATCTCCGCGAGTTCGCGCAGGCTCACGTCCGCGGCGAGGGGCTGGTCCTCGGTGTGGATGCGGAGGATCTGCTCGCGGCCCTCGGTGTCGGGCTCGCCGATCATGACCAGGCGGTCGAACCGACCGGAGCGGATGAGCGCCGGGTCGATCATGTCCGGGCGGTTGGTCGCGCCGATGACCATCACGTCCTCCATGTCCTCCAGCCCGTCGAGCTCCGTCAGGAGCTGGTTGACGACGCGCTCGGAGACGTTACTGCCCACGTCGCCGCCCCGTCCCGGGGCGAGCGAGTCCAGCTCGTCGAAGAAGATCACCGTCGGAGCGACCTGCTTGGCCTTCCGGAAGGTCTGGCGGATGGCCTTCTCCGACTCGCCGACCCACTTCGAGAGCAGTTGCGGCCCCCGCACCGAGATGAAGTTGGCGTCGGTCTCGTTGGCGACGGCCTTGGCCATCAGCGTCTTGCCGGTGCCCGGTGGCCCGTACAGCAGGACCCCCGACGGCGGGTCGATGCCCATCCGCTGGAACTTCTCGGGCTTGTTCAGCGGCCACTCGACGGACTCCTGGACCTTGCCCTTGGCCTCTTCGAGGCCGCCCACGTCGTCCCAGGACACTTTGGGCAACTCTACGAGGACCTCCCGCATCGCGCTCGGACTCACCTCGTTGAGGGCGCCGCGGAAGTCCTCGCGCTTGATGATCATCCGGTCGATGAGGCTCGGCGGGATGTCCTCCTCGTCCAAGTCGATCTCCGGGAGGTACCGCCGCAGGGCCTTCATCGCGGCCTCCTTCGTGAGGCTCTCGATGTCGGCGCCGACGAAGCCGTGGGTCTCGTCGGCCAGGCGACCGAGCGCCACGTCGTCGGACAGCGGCATGCCGCGGGTGTGGATCTGGAGGATCTCCTCGCGACCCATCTCGTCGGGGACGCCGATCTCGATCTCGCGGTCGAACCGGCCCGGCCGGCGCAGGGCGGGGTCGACGCTGTCGACGCGGTTGGTCGCGGCGATGACGATGACCTGTCCCCGTGATTCGAGGCCGTCCATCATCGTCAGGAGTTGCGCGACGACGCGCCGTTCGACCTCGCCGGTCACGTCCTCGCGCTTGGGCGCGATGGAGTCGAGTTCGTCGATGAAGATGATCGAGGGCGCCTCCTCGCTGGCGTCCTCGAAGATCTCCCGTAACTGTTGCTCGGACTCGCCGTAGTACTTCGAGATGATCTCCGGACCGGCGATAGAGAAGAAACTGGCGGAGGTCTCGTTGGCGACGGCCTTGGCGAGCAGGGTCTTCCCGGTGCCCGGCGGGCCGTGCAGCAGGACCCCCTGGGGCGGCTCGATGCCCAGTTTCTTGAAGATCTGGGGGTGTTTCATCGGGAGCTCGACCATCTCCCGGACGCGCTGGATCTCGTTTTGCAGGCCGCCGATGTCCTCGTAGGTGATCCCGCCGCCGGTCTTCTCGAACCCGGAGATGGGCTCCTCGCGGAGTTCGACCTCCGTGTCCTCTGTGATGAGACAGACGCCCTCGGGTTCGGTCTCGACGGCGATCAGGGGGATCGCCTGACCGGGCGAGCGCATGAAGGGATGGTTCGTCGAGGACATGACGGGGACGATGTCGCGCTCGACGACCGGGCGCTTGAGGATCTGCCGTTTGACCATGCCGGCGGCGTCGGAGCCGAACTGGACCGAGGCCTCCTCGGGCGGGGCCAGCACCAGCTTGTCGGCCTTCTCGGCGTCGGCCTTGCGGATCTCGACGCGCTCGCCGATCCCCACGTCGGCGTTCTGGCGCGTGAACCCGTCGATGCGGACAGTATCCGTGTTCCAGTCCTGGCGGTCCGCGCGCCAGACCTTCGCGGCGGTCACCTCGCTGCCCTCGATCTCGATGATGTCGCCGGGAGAGAGCTTGAGGTGGAGGAGCGTGTCGGGATCCAGCCGGGCGATGCCGCGCCCCGAGTCGTTCGGGTACGCTTTCGCCACTTCTAGTTGCACTTCGTTCATAGGTGAGTGGGAGTGTGTCTCACTCGGGTACCCCCGCGGATATGCTTTTTGCCTCCGGCGGTTCCATCGGTCGATCGACACCGATTCCGGGGTGGCTCCGGGAACGATAATCCGTTCGTAGTCTTGCGATTCTGGGGCGTCGCGCCGAGCGCCGAACCGCGGTCACCGGCGATCCCGCCGCACCGCCGCGGGAGCCGCGCTCGCGCTCCGGGGGACCGGACCGTTTTTGCCGCCGCCGCGCGCCCGTTGTGGTGTATGCGAACCCTCGCGTTCGACGGTCGGCTGGGCGCCAGCGGCGACATGCTCCTGGGCGCGCTCGTGGCGGCCGGCGCCGACCCGGCGGTGCTGGACCGCGTCGAGGAGGCCCTGCCCGTCCGCTACGAGGTCCGGTCGGTCACGAAGAACGGTATCGCCGCCACCGCCGTCGACGTGCGCCACGCCGACGGGGCCGGTGAGAACGACGACCACGGCGAGGGAGACGGTGACGACGCGCACGGCCACGACCACAGCCACGGCCACGCGCACGACGGTCACGACCACGACGACGGCGACCACGAGGAAGGGCACGGTCACGGCCACGCCGAAGGCGCGGGACCGAACCGGACCTACGCGGAGGTCGTCGACCTCGTCGAGTCGATGGACCTCCCGTCGGGCGTCGAGCGGGACGCGCTCGCCGTGTTCGAACTGCTCGGCGAGGCCGAGGCGAGCGTCCACGGCACCGACATCGACGACACGCACTTCCACGAGGTGGGCGCCGACGACGCCATCGCGGACGTGGTCGGCGTCGCCCTACTGGTGGACGACCTGGGCGCCGAGCGGGTCGTGACGACGCCGCTCGCGGGGGGCGGCGGCGAGGTGGAGATGAGCCACGGCACCTACCCGGTCCCCGCCCCGGCGGTCGTCGAACTCGCCGAGCGGGCCGACTGGTCGTTGCGGGGTGGACCCGTCGAGCGGGAACTGCTGACGCCCACGGGCGCCGCACTGCTGGCCCACTACGCCGACGGCGTCGAGGCGCTGCCGGATCTGGACGTGTCGGCATCGGGCTACGGTGCCGGGGGTTACGACCTCGCCGAGTACCCCAACGTGCTCCGGGCCATCGTCGGCGAGTCCCGGGGCGGCCTCTCGCGGGACGCCATCACCGTGCTAGAGACGAATCTCGACGACGCGACGCCCGAAGTCCTCGGCGGCCTCCAGGAGTCGCTAGCCGAGGCGGGCGCGCGGGACGTGTCGATCCTCCCGGCGACGATGAAGAAGTCCCGGCCGGGCCACCTCGTGAAGGTCGTCACCAAGCCGGAGGACGCCCAGCGGGTCGCGCGGCGGCTGGCCGAGGAGACGGGGACGCTGGGCGTCCGCGAGCACGGCGCCGGCCACCGCTGGATCGCCGACCGCGAGGTCCGCAGGGTCGAGGTCGCGGTCGAGGGGGCGACCCACGAGGTGGCGGTGAAGATCGGCACGGACAGCGAAGGGGAGATATTCGACGTGAGCGCCGAGTACGACGACGCCGCGGCGGTCGCCCGCGAGACGGATCTGCCCGTGCGCGAGGTCGCTCGCCGCGCGGAGGCGGCCGCGAGAGAATGACCGAGACCGTCCTCGTCGTCGGGGCGAGCGGCTACCTCGGCCGGTCGGTCGCCTGGCGCCTCCGCCGACTCGACAACCGATCCGACCGCCGCGTCCTCGGGACCCACTGCTCGGATCCGGGCCCGACCGCCGAGGTGGGGTTCGACTTCTGGACGGACGACGTGGCGGAACTGGTCGCCGAGCACGGCGTGGACACGGTGGTCTTCGCCGCGGCCGTCGAGTACGGGGGCGACGCGGACACCGGCGAGTCGGGGGTCGACGCGACCTTCGCCGAGCGCGCCGAGCGGTTCGCCGCGGGGGTCGCCGACACGCGGGTCGTCTACGTCTCCAGCGCGTCGGTGTTCGACGGGACCGGATCGCGGTACGTCGAGAGCGACTCCCGGTCGCCGCGGGACGACTACGGCCGGCGGCTCGTCACCTTCGAGGACGCCGTCGAGGACCACTGCGACGACGCGACGGTGCTGCGGACGAGCTACCTGTTCGGCTTCTCGACGGGGCGGCTCGACCGCCGGCTTGCGCGGACTCGCGACCACCTCGACCGCGGGGAGTCGGTCGCGTACTTCACGGACATGTACAAGAGCCCTGTGCTGGTCACCGAGGCGGCCGACGCGGTCGCCGCGCTGGTCGACGGCGACGCGACCGGCGTCGTCCACGTCCCGACGCCGCGGATCAGCGTCTACGACTTCCACTGCGAGGCGATGCGTGCGCTCGGGTACGACCCCGATCCCGTCGAACGGGACTCGATCCCCGAGGGGATGGACGTGGCCCCCGACACCTCGCTGGCCTCCGAGCGGTTCGACTCGCTGGTCGACTTCGAGCCGTCCGCGGTCGGCGAGGGACTGCGGTCGCAGGTCGACGCCGGCGAGGCCGAGTAGGCGGTCGGGGCGCCGGCCTCGGGACTGTCACTCCTCGTCCTCGCGGTGCTCGGCGAGCGCCTCGTCCATCGTCAACTCGCCCAGCGCGACCCGTCGAGCCAGGTTCTCGTCGATGGCGCGGTTGGCGTCGCCCGCCTCGCGGGACCGCTCCTTGATCCGCTGGAGTTCGCCGGCCGTCGGCTCGATGGTGCGCGAGTCCACGCGCTCGCCGGAGAGCCGCGCGATGTTGACGGCGGCGAGCACGTCGCCCATGCCGCGGGCACCGGTGCCCAGGTAGGGGGTCGTCCCCGTCTCGTCGACGAGTTCGACCGGCACGTCCTCGAGGTCGTCGATGATCTTCGCGCCCTGGAGGCGGGCGCCGTCGCCGACCCGGACCAGCGGGTCGACGGCGTCGTCGACCTCCTCGCGGACGACTTCGGCGGCGTCGGCAAGCGGGACGTGGAACGTGGCGACGACCATCTCGCCCGAGAGGACTGCGATCCCCGGCCGCTCGCCGGGGTCGACGCCGACGACGGTGCGGCCGCTGCCGCCCCGCAGGATTGCGACCACCTCGTCGACGGCGCCGCGGGGGTCGTCGGGGTCGGCGCGGACGACCGGCGCGTCGTCTGGATTCGGCGGCTCCTCCCCGGCGGCGCTGACGACGACCGTCGTCCGCTCCGGGAGGTCGTCGTCGAGTTCGATGGTCGTGAACGTCACGCCGCGGTCGCGCAGCTCGTTGACCACGCCGTGGTAGACCTCGAAGTCCGCCGTCGCGACGACTATCACACCCGGGGTAGGCGGCCCGCATACCTAAGTGTTCGAGTCCCTCGCTCGACGGCGACCCGGAGCGGACGCCGCGACTCAGAGGGGCGCCTCGTCGAGCGGTCCCGGCGCATCGGCGTCCCAGCGGAGGACTGGTTCGCCGTCGGCGTCCGTGAGGACCGGTCGGTCACCGGTCGATTCGAGCACCGGCGGGCGCTCCCACGCGGCGTCGCCGTCCGCCGTCGCCGCCGTGACGGCCGTGGCCAGCCAGTGGGTCCCCGGTTCGTGGTCGGCCCGCAGCGTCGGCACGACCGTCCGGGGGGCGACGAGGTTCGTGTTCGGGTCCTGGTCGACCACCTCGCCGGTCCGCCGGGCTCCCTCGTCGGTTCGGTCTCCGCCGAGCCCGCGAACGCCGCTGACGCCGCCGGGGTAGCGGACGACCGCGCGCCCCTCGCCCGTCTCGCGGTCGACGGCGTTCTCGCCTTCCTCGCCGCTGCGGTCCATCGGGAAGCCACCTTCGGCGCTCCCGAGGGGGCGGTCGGTGTCGATCCGGTGGACGCGGACGTGCCACGGCGAGGCCGGCGCGACCCACGTGTCGACGGTCACGTCCTCCCAGGGGCGCCACCGGCTGTAGAGGGTGTCGCCGTCCACGCCGGTCCGCTCGACGCCCGTTCGGACCCGGAACGACCGGCCGTCCTCGCTCAGCGCGAGCGCGCCGTCGACGCCGGCGCCGGCCAGCCCGGGCGCGCGGCTCCGCACGGAGAACCCGAAGTCCGTCGAGTAGGCGAACTTGCCGTACTTCTCGGCGTAGTGGCTGTCCTGGCCGGCCGTCAGCGCGTAGTGGTGGCCCGCGTCGCGGTCGCGGCAGACCACCGCGTTCGCGCGGGGGTGGACCGTCTCGGTCGGCGCGTCCCCGAGCGGCCGCTCCTCGGCCCGCCAGAACGGGTGGTCCGCGGGGAGCGCCAGCGGCAGGAACGCCTTCGTCGCCCAGTAGGGCGACGCCGGGGAGTTGTACGGCTCGCTCACCTTGATCGTCGGGTAGCGGTAACCGACCGAGAGCCGGCCGTCCCCGGTGAAGACCGGCTGGTCGGCCCACCAGCGGACGTTCCGCGCCCACAGGCCGCGGATCTCCCCCCACGGGAGCGCCTCGACGCCGGCGAACGCGAGCGCGCCCCAGAACGACGCCTGCGCGAACCGGTAGGTGAGGCTGCGCCCGAACGGGAGCCCCCGGCCGTCGTCGGCGAACCAGCCGCGGTACTGCGCGGCGAACTCGCGAGCCCGCTGGCGGAGGCGGTCGGCCCGCTCGGGGTCGGCGTCGCCGGCGAGCGCGGCGTACAGCAGCCCGTCTGCGTGCATCTCCCACGCGATATAGTGGTCGCGCGGCCCGTCCGGCCCGTCGGCGTACCAGCCGTCGCCCAGGTAGAACGACTCCAGCCGGTCCATGGCGTCCTGCGCGGCCGCCCAGTCGTGGT
Source organism: Halosimplex halophilum (assembly GCF_004698125.1). Lineage (NCBI taxonomy): Archaea > Methanobacteriati > Methanobacteriota > Halobacteria > Halobacteriales > Haloarculaceae > Halosimplex > Halosimplex halophilum. Next base: position 1,274,700 of record NZ_ML214297.1, on the reverse strand, counting down.
CCGCGCCGACCGCCCGGAGGCCGAGCGCGACGAGGACGCGCCAGTACAGCCAGTTGCAGTCGTACAGCTCGGCGTCCTCGACCTGGCGGAGATACCGGGTCAGGTTCGCGCGCGCCTCGGCGTCGAGCGGCTCCCAGAGCCGGTCGCCCGCCAGCGCCAGGGCGACCCCGACCGGGGCGAGTTCGACGTGTTTCTGCGAGTAGTCGCCGGCGGCGCCCCAGTACTCGGGGTGGTCGGGGTCGGTCCCGTTGGCGAGGCCCGTCCGGTAGCGCGACCAGTCGCCGAACTCGCCGCCGCCGGCTTCGAGGGCCGCCAGCCCCCACAGCGGGCGGGCGAACCCTTCCATCTCCGCCTCGGTCTCGGTGTGTGCGGCCCCGCGCGGGTCCGGGTTCACCCGCGCCCGTCCGGGGCTGAAGTGGGGTCGCAGCGGTTCGTAGAGGTCGACAACGGCCGCCCGGAAGTCCGAGCGGGTCCGCAGCGGGTTGTCCGCGAGCGGGTTCATATCGCCCCCTCTCGCCGGGTGTCCGGATAAAGTCACGGGTAGTGTCTGTGTCGGGCCGGCGCCTTCGGATGGTCGGCAGCGAGCGTCGGCGCGGCGGAGTACGAGCGTTTTTACCGGGTGGCGGCCAACCTCCCGGCGTGAGCGAGCGCATCCCGACCGGCTGCGAGGCCATCGACGACCTGCTGGGCGGCGGGTTCGAGCGCGGCGCGGTCACGCAGGTCTACGGCCCGCCCGCCGCCGGCAAGACGAACATCGTCCTCTCGGCCGCGACGGAACTGGCCGCCGCCGGCGACTCGGCGCTGCTCGTCGACACCGAGGGCCTCTCCGTCGACCGCATGGAGCAACTCGCCGGCGCCGGCGGCCGCGACGCCGACGACGTGGCCTCCCGGCTCATCATCACGGAGGCGTACACCTTCGAGGAGCAGGAGGAGGCAGTCCGCGACGTCGAGGAGTTCGTCGACGCCGTCGACTTCGTCGCCGTCGACAGCGCCACCGGCTTCTATCGCCTCCAGCGCACCGAACAGGAGGAGGGCGAGGCCCTGCGCGCCGTCGGGCGACAGCTCGCGCACCTGCTCTCGCTCGCCCGGAAACACGACATCGCCGTCGCCTTCACGAACCAGGTGTACACCGACCCCGACTCCGAGCAGGCCCGCGCGCTCGGCGGCCACACGCTGAATCACTGGTCGGCCACGATCCTCCGCGTCGACCGCTTCCGGGGCGGGAACCGGCGTGCCACCCTGGAGAAACACCGGGCGAAGGCCGCCGGCGAGAAGGCCCAGTTCAAGATCACCGACGAGGGACTGGTGAGCGGCGAACCGCGGTAGTCGACGGGCGAAGCGTCGTCTTCCGTTCTGTGTGCGTGCTTATCGTTCAAAGAGTCCTTTTCGTCTCACACAGTCATTTGTGTAGACGAGACAGAGAGAGAATATGAACCGTAGGGAGTTGCTTGTCGCTACCTGTGCATCGACGGCCGGACTTGCTGGTTGTTCAAGTGATGCAACGGAGCCGGGGACTTCCGCCATCACACCGACTCTACACTCCAAGTACGATTGCCCACCACACGATTCATATTCAGGGGCCGCCGTCTGCTCACATACTGTCGAGACAGGGTCTGCGAGCGCCTATCTCCTCCCATCACAAACTACGGTGGACGCGTCAACAGGAACGGTTGAACTGACGCTTCACAACAGATCATCGACCGAACTGGAGTTTAACCCATACCAATGGTCCATAACGAAGAGGTCGTCCGCTGGATGGGACCCGATTGAGAAACGCTCATCTGGTAATGGACAACTGACGCTCTCGCCCGGTGAAACGCATACGTGGACTTTTAGAGAAGTCGTGGATTTCATCAACGAGGAAGCAACTGTGGACACAGGAACGTACACAGCAGGTATCAACGTCCCAAACCCCGACGGTTCAGACTGGATGCGGTGTATCGCGCTATTTCGTCTCGTCTGAAGTATCTACAGACTGTACTGACCGATGCCTGTGCAACCTATACTGAGCATCCGGCGCCTACGGCGCCGGTTCACCGCTCGCGCTCCGCGCGAGCGGCCTTTTTCACCCATGTTTTTGCGTCGGGGGTACCCGCAAGGAGCGTAGCGACTGAGGATACCCCCGGCGGAAAAAGATGGAAACTAGGTGGTTCTCAGTAGATCAGTTCGTCGGAGTTCTCGACCATGTAGAGGGTGCGGGCGGCGATGTTGACGGCGTGGTCGCCGACGCGTTCGAGGTCGCGAACGGTGAGCAGCAGGCGGGACACGTCGGCCATGAGCTGTTCGATCTCCTCCTCGCCGGTGCCGTCGTCGACCTCCCGTTCGATGAGGTCGCGGACGATGGTGCTGGAGGCGGCCTCGCAGCGCTCGTCGATGGCGTCGTCCTGTTCGGAGATGGCGACGCAGGCGTCGGCGTCCTCCGACTCGTAGGCGTCCATGGCGGCCTCGACCATCTCGATGACGAGCGTCCCGATCTCCTGGATGTCCACGTCGGGGTACAGGTCGCGCTCGGCTTCGAGGGTGTAGTCGCCGAGGTTGGTGGCGAGGTCGGCGATGCGTTCGAGGTCGGTGATGATCTTGAACGAGGCGGCGATGAATCGCAGGTCCGAGGCGACCGGCTGCTGGAGCGCCAGCAGGTCGATGCAGTCCTGTTCGAGGTCGAGGTAGAGGTCGTTGATCTCGTGGTCGCCCTCGATGACTTCCCAGGCCAGATCCTCGTCTTTGGTCTCCAGGGCGTCCAGGCCCATCCGCAGGCGTTCGAGGACGACCTCGCTCATGTAGAGCACGTCCTCCTGTAGCGCGTCGAGTTTCTCCTGATATCCTTCGCGTGGCATACCTACGACGACCACCGGCCGGGCAATGTATGTTGTGCCATCCGCGCGAATTGCCGGGCGACTGGCGGCGCTGGGGCCCCGGGAGCCGTCAGTCGGCCAGCCGCTCGGCCAGCGCGGTCAGCGTCTCGACCTCGTAGGTGGGCTCGCGGTCGAGGACGGTGTCGGCCCGGTGGTCGCGCCGGAGGAAGGCGCTGTCGACGCCCGCGCGGTGGGCGACTTCCACGTCTTTCGGGGAGTCGCCGACGTAGAGTGCGTCGCGGGTGCCCAGCTCGTCGAGCGCGGCGTCGAGGTAGTGGGGCTCTGGCTTGCGCCGGCGGGCGCCCTCGACGGTGGGGTCGCGGCCGACGACGTGCTCGAAGTGGTCGGCCAGGTCGTAGTGGTCGACGACGAACCGGACCGTCTCGTGCTGGTTGTTGCTGACGACGGCCTTCCGGTGGGGGAGGTCCGCCAGCGCGGTCACGTCGTCGTACAGCGGTTTGGCGCCGGACTCGATGGCGTCGCACTGGTGGGCGACGGCGTGGTCCTCGCGAGTGGCCCAGTAGTCGGCCAGCGAGAGGTCCAGCGCGTCCTCGACCCGGGCGAGGTCGTCGAGCTCGCCGTTAGCCGCGTGTTCGACGAGCGCCTCGGGCGGGTCCGAGACGCCGTGGGATTCGAAGGCCGCGCGGGCGGCGCGGCGCAGCAGGTCCATCTCGGTGAGTTCGACGAGCACGCCATCGTGGTCGAAGACGACCGCGTCGTAGGTTCCTGTCATGGGTCACTCGGGGTCGCGAGGGGGGTGTCGACCGATTCGGGGTCGACTCCCATACATCGTGCGATGTCGCCGACCGACTTCATCTCGAAGGCGAAGTAGTCGGCGGGGACGGCGTCGACGATGCGCCGGTAGTCGGGGAGCGGTTCGTGGTCGTCGGCGGTCCCGTCGTTGTCCGAGAGGTGGCAGACGCGGATGCGGTCGCCGAAGCGGTCGACGAACTTCCGCCAGTGGTAGCCGTTGACCTTGGCGTGGCCCACGTCGAGCGTGACGCCGAGGTACTCGGGGGCCACCGCCACCTCGTCGAGCATCGATTCGAGGTCTTCGGGCGTCGTCGTGTAGCGGCGCCGCTGGTCGTCGACCGGCTGGTTCTCCAGGCAGAGCGGGACGCCGACCAGCTGGGCGTACTGGGCGCACTCGGCGAGCGAGCGGTGGGCGTGTTCGCGGGCGGTCTCGCGGACCCACTCGGGGTAGCGCGTCGGGACCGAACCGCCGTGGACGACGACGGCGCCCGCGTCGGCCGCGGCCGCGTCGTCGATGGTCCGCTTGACCTGGTCGACCGACGCCTCGCGGACGGCGTCGTTGAAGCTGCCCGCGTTCCAGTCGCGGAACGGCGCGTGGTAGGTGACGGTCACGCCGTACTCGTCGGCGATCTCGCCGACCGTCTCGGGGTCGGGGGCATCGGGGTGGCCGTGGAGGTACTCCCGCTTGAGTTCCAGATGCGAGAGGCCCAGTTCGTCGAGGTAGGCGACGAACTCCGCGACGGTGGCGCCGAAGCGCACGTCCATCGCGGCGCCGACGGAGCTCATCGCGACCCCTCCGCGCGGTAGACCGGCTCGCCCGCGACGAACGCGCGGCTCACGGTCGGGGTGGGGTCGCGGTCGACGAGCACGAGGTCGGCCCGCGCCCCGGTCTCGAGCCGGCCGCGGTCGGACAGGCCGACGGCCGCGGCGGGGTTGGCCGTCACGCGAGCGACCCGTTCGGGGAGCGGTTCGCCGGTGTCGACGAACGCGCCGGCGAGCATCGACAGCGGGTGGTAGTCGGCGACGAGCGCGTCGACGACGCCGGCGTCGATGGCGGCGGCGGTCTCCAGGTTGCCCCACTGGCTCTCGCCGCGGACGAGGTTCGGCGCGCCCATCGCGACGGTCATCCCGAGGTCGGCGGCCCGTCGGGCGGTCTCCATGGTGATCGGGTACTCGGTCACGTCGACGCCGGTCTCGGCGAGGCGCTCGACCTCGGCGGGGTCCTCGTCGTCGTGGGAGGCCGTCACGGCGCCCGCGTCGTGGGCCCGTTCGACGACCCGCTCGACGCGCTCGTGGAGCGTCGCCAGCTCGATGTCGCCGCGCTCGGCGATCATCTCCTCGGCCTCCGCGACGGTGTGGTTGTCCGACTCGCGGTAGTACTCGACGAACGCCTCCCGGTCGCGGAACTGCCCCTTGCCGGGGATGTGGCTCATCACCGAGACGAGGTCCGCGTCGCCCGCCGAGACCACGTCGAGGACCGCCTCGACGCAGTCGGCCTCCGTGACCTCGCAGCGGGCGTGGATCCGGTGGTCGGCCAGCAGGTCCTCGGCGGCGTCGACGGCCGCGGTGATCTCGGCGCCGAGCTCCGGCGACCGGCCCGAGTCGGGGTCGGTCTCGAAGGAGATGGCGTGGAACTTCGTCGTGATCCCGGCGGCGATGTTCGCGCGGTCCGCCGCGGCGAGCGCCATGTGCGTGTCCATGCGCGCGCCCGACCGCGGGTGGAGGTGCGACTCGATGTCGTCGCCGTGCAGGTCCACCAGCCCCGGGAGGAGGAACTGCCCGTCGGCGTCGATCCCGACGGCCCCGTCGGTGTCGACCTCGCCCACGTCGACGATGCGGTCGCCCTCGATCCGGACGCCCCCGTCGACGACGGCGTCGGGCGTAACGACGCGGGCGTCGGTGACGGCGAAGGCGTCCGTCCGGTCCGCGACCGTCGCGGCCGACTCGCCGGTCCCGTTCACGCCACCACCTCCCCGGAGAACTCCGCGACGGGGACGACCCGCTGGAGGCGGCCGTCGTCGAGCACGGCGACGCGGTCGGCGACCGACTCGACGACCTCGCGGTCGTGGAAGACGCCGATGACGGCCGTCTCCTCGGCGGTCGCCGTCGAGAGCAACTCGACCGCGGCGGCGCGCGTCTCGGGGTCGAGCGCGCTCGTCGGCTCGTCGAGCAACAGTAGATCCGGCTCGGGCGCGAGCGCCTGCGCGAGGTTGACCCGCTGGCGCTCGCCGCCCGAGAACGTCGCCGGGTAGGCGTCCCACAGCGCCTCGGGGAGCCCGAGCGCGTCGAGCAGTTCCCGGGCGCGCTCGCGGGCCGCCTCGGGGTCGGTCCCGCGCTCGCGCAGCGGCCGCGAGACCACGTCGACCGCCGGGACGCGGGGGATCTCGTCGAGGAACTGCGAGGTGTAGCCGACGGCCGAATCGCGCAGGGCCATCACCGTCCGGTCGTCGCAGGTCGCCAGGTCCACGTCTTCGGGGTGGTACTCGGCCGAGCCGGCCGTGGGGTCGTAGGTGCGGTAGAGGCACTTCAGCAGCGAGGACTTCCCGCTGCCGGACTCGCCGACGACGGCGAGGAACTCGCCGCGGCGGAGGGCGAACGTTACGTCGTCCAGCCCGACGACTCGCTTGTCGCCGAGCGCGTGCATGTCGAAGGTCTTCGAGAGCCCCTCGACGGTGAGAACGTCTGTCATATGACCGAGTTGATCAGGGTCTGCGTGTACTCGTGGTGCGGGTCCTCCATGACGCGGTCCGTCAGGCCGCGCTCGACGACGCGGCCGTGGCGCATGACCAGGGTCCGGTCGGCGAGCAATCGGACGACGCCCAGATCGTGGCTGACGACGACGGCGGCCACGTCCGCCTCGCGCTGGATGCGCCGGAACATGTCGAGGACGCGCGCCTGGACGCTCACGTCGAGCCCGGTCGTCGGCTCGTCGAGGACCACGACCTCGGGGTCCGTGGCCAGCGCGCGGGCGATCTGCACGCGGCGCTGCATCCCGCCGCTGTAGGTCTCGGCCGGGTCGTCCATCCGGTCGACGGGGACCTCGGTCGCCTCGTAGAGCTCGCGGACTCGCTCGCGCACGTCGCCGAACGACCGCTCGCCCGCCGCGAGCAGCTTCTCGGCGACGTTCCCGCCGCCGGTGAACGCCAGGTTCAGCCCGTCGCGGATGTGCTGGTGGACGAGCCCGATCTCGCCCGTCCGCAGGCGGTGGCGCGTCTCGTAGTCGGCCGCCAGCAGGTTGCCGTCGTGGCCGCGCAGGCGCACGTCGCCGCCCGTGTGCCCGTCGGCGTTCCGTTCGAGCGCGAGCAGCTCCGCGACGCTGGACTTGCCCGACCCCGACTCGCCGACGATACCCAGCACCTCGCCGGGTTCGACGTCGAGCGACACGTCCGCGCAGGCGACGACCGCGCCGCAGACCGGGCACTGGTTGGTGCCCGCCTCGTCGCCGGTCCGCGCGACGCACTCGCCGCAGGGGTCGCCGTAGACCGTCTCCAGGTCCGTCGCCTCCAGCAGCGTCACGCGCCGTCACCTCCCTCGCCGTCGGCCCCTTCTCCGCTGTCCGCGGCCTCGGCGGTCCCGTCCACCGGCGGCCTGCCCGGCGTCCCCGGCCCCCAGTCGACGCCGTCGCGGTCGAGGTGGTGGTCCTTCGCGAGCGCGGGGTCGTCCTGCCGTTTGAGGCAGAAGCTCGTGTCGTTGCAGACGTACAGCCGGTCGCCGTCGTCGGTCTCGACCTCGGTGAGGTAGGTGTCCGTCGAGCCGCATGACCGGCAGGCCTGGTCGGGGAACCGCTCGACCTGGAACGACTCGTCCTCGAAGGCGAGCGGTTCGACCTCGGTGTGGGGCGGAACGGCGTAGATCCGCGCCTCGCGGCCGGCGGCGAACAGGAAGAGGGTGTCGGCGTCGTCGAGTTTCGGCACGTCCCACCGCGGGATGGGCGAGGGGTCCATCAGGTAGCGGTCGGCGACCATCACCGGGTAGCGGCTGGCGATCTGGATCTCGCCCCACTCGACGACGTTCTCGTAGAGGTGGACCCACATCTTCCCGTAGTTGGCGTGGGCGTGGCGGCGCCGGTTGGCGGCGTCCGAGGAGTCGACCTTCCGGAGCGGGTCGGTGATCGGGACCTGGAGGACGAGGATCTGGTCGTCGGTCAGGACCTCCTCGGGGATCCGGTGGCGCGTCTGGACCACGTCGGCCTCGGTGGTGTCGGTGGCGGTCTCGACGTTCGCGGTCGTCTCGGCGAGCCGGCGGACGTTGGCGGCGTTGACGCTCTCGTCGCTCCCCTGGTCGATGACCTTGAAGGTGTCCTCGGGACCGAGCAGCGACAGGGAGGTCTGGATGCCGCCGGTGCCCCACCCGCGGGCCAGCGGCATCGGGCGCGAGGCGAACGGCACCTGGTGGCCGGGGATCGCGATCCCCTTCAGGACCGCCCGGCGCACCTCGCGTTTCGTGTGCTCGTCGAGATAGGCGTAGTTGTACCCCGACGGCCCCCCGCCCGAGAGGCCCTCGACGGCCGCGGCGACCGAGTCGGCGCCGACTGCCTCGCCGGCGCAATCGTCGGCGGCCGTCGAGTCGCCGTCGGTCGCGTCGTCTGCCGGCGACGCGGCGGTCGTTTCGGTGCCGCGGTCAGTCATCGTCGCCTCCCGCGGTCGCCACCGGTTCGTCGGTCTCCGGGTCGGTCTCCCCGTCCGGGGGCCCGTCCGCGTCGGGGTCGGAGTCGCCGTCCGCGTCGGGGTCGGGGTCGCCGTCCGCGTCGGGGTCGCCGTCCGCGTCGGGGTCGCCGTCCGCGTCGGGGTCGTGGTCGCGCCCCTCCCGGATGGCGCGGATGCGGTCGAGGATGCTCTGGAAGGTGACGTAGTGGGGGAGCTTGAGGTGCTCGATGAACCCGAACGAATCCATCCCGTCGACGTTGTCGAGGACGAACTCGGGGTCCTCGGCGGGTTCGTCGGCGCCGTCGAGCTGGATCGAGGCGTCGAGGACCGTCATCGCGATGGCCTTGCGCTCGTTGCGGCCGAAGGAGAGGCCGTAGCCGAAGGCGAACTGGGGGTCCTCGCGCTTCTCGTAGACGGGGACGACCGCCTCGGACTCGGTGACTTCCGCGTCGGTCACGCGGACCGCCTCGCCGGTGTAAGGGTGGGTGATCCGCACGGGGAGCTTCCCGACGCGCACCTCGGCGAGCGTCGGGTGGACCTGGCCGTAGCCGCGCATCGCCGAGTAGCCCAGCGCGGTCACCGCGCCCGTCTCGCCGCGTGCGAGCTCCTGGAGCACCGCGTCGCGGCCGGGCGGGTGGGTGACCGACTCCCGCGTCGTGTCCGCCGGCTCGCCCCACTCGTCGTCGGCTCCACTGTCCGCTCCGTCGTCGGTCCCGTCCCCGGCCCCGTCGGCGTCCGCGTCGGGGTCGTGGACGAGGCCGTCCGCCCGGAGGATCTCCATGACGTTCTCCACCGTCGTCGGCTCGCCCTCCGGGAGGTCCCAGTCGGCGGTGGGGTCGGTCGGACCGTCCGCCGCGTCACCGGGACCGACCCCCGCGTCACGGTCGGCCGGCCCGTCCCTCCCCGCTTCGCCGTCGAGGTCGAAATCGAGCAGCCGCTGGGTGTAGTCCTTCGTCGGGCCGAGGATCTGGCCCCCGGGCACGTCCTTGTAGGCGGGGGAGACCCGGCGGGTCGCAAACAGCTCGTCGGGGTCGACCGGCTCGGTCTCCTCCCACCGTTCGAGCGTCGAGCGGTAGGCCCGCAGGAGGAAGGCGGCCTCGACGGTGTCGCCCTGGGCCTGCTTGACCGCCAGCGCGGCGAGCCGCGGGGCGTAGAGCCCGCCCTCGCTCATCGCCTGGGCGGTCAGCCTGGAGAGCTGGTCGTCGAGCTGGTCGACCGACAGCGTGGCCGAGTCGCCGTCGAGGCGCTGCTTCTCGAAGAGGTCCGCCGCGCGCTCGATGATCTCCTCGCCGGCGGTGACAGCGACGTACCCCATCTACAGCACCTCCAGGTCCGACGACCGCGGGACCGCCGCGACGCGGTCGCCGGCCGCGAAGTAGGCGTCGACGCCCCGGGGGTAGGTCGACTGCGCGTCGCCGAGCCGGTCGAGTTCGCGGGCGGGGAGCCCGACGCCGAAGCGACGGGTGCCGTCGACGCCGGGGCCGGCGAGTTCGACGCCGGTGAGCCCGGGATCGTCGGCGTCGCCGAGGTCGTCGACGCGGTAGACGACGGTCGCGCCCTCGCTGGGTTCGACGAGCGTCCCGCGGTCGCACTCGCGCACGTCCCACTCCGGGGACCCGACGGCGTGGACCACGTCGGCGTTGGTCGGCGCCGCCGCGTCGAGCCGGCCCTGGCTGTCCAGCACCTCGCGGAGCCGCTCGTCGGGCGTCCACGTCGTCACCTCGTGGTCGACGAGGGTGGCGAGGACGGCGTGGTCTGCGGGGTCGGCGTCGACGGCGACGACGCTCCCGGGGCGGCTCGTCGCGTCGCACAGCGCCCGGAAGGTCCGCCGGGTGTCGTGGACGGGGTCGAGCCCGAGCGCCCTCACGGGTCGTCCTCCATCGTCTCGAACTCGACGGTGGTGTGGCGGCTCTCCGCCCACTCCCGGCGGCGCTCGCGGTCGTGCGCCTCGGCCGCCTGCGAGAGCGCCTCGACCGCCTCGTCGGTGACGGCGTGGTCGGCTGCGACGGCGGCGTCGACGACGGCGCCCGCGAAGGCGGCGCGCTCGGCCTTGCCGGGGACCATCGCGAACCCGCGGGCTCCCTCTAACGACACCTCGGCCGGCGTCGCGACGACCTCCCCGAGGTTGAACGGGCGGCGCTCGACGGGCTCGCGGACCCGCTGCATGACGAGCTGTGGCCGTGGCTCCTGGAGCACCCGCAGGTGGGGGTCCTCGGCGAGCACCGAGTCCGCGAGGCGTTCGAGCTCGTCGCCGTCGGCGGCGGCGATCAGTTCGAAGCGGTCCGACCGGTCGTGTGGATCGTCCATGTGATCGCTCCGACCAAGCGAAACGCTCCGGGTAAGTCTTCGCTGGGTACTCTCTATCCCGCCGGCCGGTCCGCGGTCGTAGCCACCTCCCGTCTCGTCGGATCCGGACCAGTACGGACCCGAGACAGTCGGGTGCCGGCTCCCGGAGCGTCCCGGGGCGTCTCCGGACTCTACGCAGCCAACGGTTATTCCGTCCCCGGGTAGCCGTTCGAGTGATGTCAGACCAGACTTGCGGCGAGGGATCGACAGGGACGGGTTCGACAGGTAGCGGTCGGGTGAAACGGCGGCGGTTCCTCGCGGGCGGCGCGTCGAGCGTCGCGGCGCTCGTCGCGCTGTCCGGGTGCAGCGGTTCGTCCGGGTCGGGGGGCACCGACGGCGGCTCCTCGGACGGGGGCAGCGGGTCGGGCGGTTCGACGGCCACCGACTCGGGTTCCACCGGCGGTGCCACGGTCGGCACCCCCGGACCGAACGCCGAGGAGATAACGATGGTGCTGACGCCGGGGACGCCCAGCGACGCCAAGCGGCGCTACATGCCGATGAAGAACCTCATCGAGGGGGAGGTCGACGGCGTCGACGTCACGATGCGCGTCCCGCTGAACTACTCGGCGATCCGCCCGGCGCTCCAGAGCGAACAGGCCGAGATCGGCATGGACGACGTGACGCTGATCTCCAACCCCGACATCATGGACGTGTACGGGACGACCGTCACCGGCGGCTCGGCGTTCTACTTCTCCGTGATGCTCACCCAGCCGGACTCGAACGTACAGGGCCCCGCGGACGTGGAGGGCAAGACCTGGGCGTTCGCCGACCGCCTGTCGACGAGCGGCTCGATCTTCGCCCTCTACGCCCTCCAGGAGGCCGGGCTCGACATCGGCGAGGCCCCGACCGGCGACCCCGTTGACTTCGAGGGGAGCTGGTCGGACCACGACCAGGCGATCCAGCGGGTCGCCAACGACAAGGCCGTCGGCGCGACGACGTGGGGCGGCAACGGCCTGCCGCATATCCCCGAGAAGTACGAGTCGGACTTCCCGGACCGCGTCAAGAACAAGAGTTCCTACCTGGACACGCTCGACACCGAGGAGCCGAAGCTCCGCCCGGTCTGGTTCTCGTTCCCGATCCCGAAACAGCCGGTCTACGCCCGCAAGACCTGGGACTCGCCGAAGAAACAGGAGATCGGGGAAGTGCTGGTGAACTCGACCAAGGAGAAGATCCAGCAGTACTACCCCAGCGACTACAACGAGGAGGAACTCCCGTTCACGACGCTGCAGGACACCTCGATGGAGACCTACCAGCCGGTGATAAAGCGCATGAACGCCGTCGGGATCGACCCCGCGGCCTGAGCGACGCCGTCGACGACACCACGTTACAATGAGTACACTGAAAGTCGAAAACCTGCGGAAAGAGTACGGCGACGTGACGGCGCTCGACGGCGTCTCGTTCGAGATCGAGGACGAGTTCGCGGTGCTGCTGGGCGAATCCGGCGCCGGCAAGTCCACCATGCTGCGGTGCGTGAACGGGCTGACCGAGCCGACGGCGGGCGAGATCCGCCTCGACGGCGCACCGATATCGGGCTCGCGGTCGGACGTGGGCATGATCTTCCAGCAGCACAACCTCGTCGAGGGCGTCTCGGCGTACCTGAACGCGCTGACGGGGTCGCTCGACCGCGTGTCGGTGCTGACGAGCCTGCTGCAGTGGCAGTCCCGCGAGGACAAGCTCCGCGCGCTCGACGCGCTGGAGACGGTGGGGCTGCTCGAGGAGTCCGGACAGCGGGTCTCCCAGATGAGCGGCGGCCAGCAACAGCGCGTCGGCATCGCCCGGGCGCTGGTGCAGGACCCCGGGCTGTTGCTGGCCGACGAGCCCGTCGCCAGCCTCGACCCCGCGAGCGCCGAGACCGTCATGGGGTACCTGAAGAAGGCCGCGACCGAGCACGACGTGACGGCGCTGGTCAGCCTCCACCAGGTCAACATCGCCGCCCACTTCGGCGAGCGGTTCATCGGCCTCCGGGACGGCGAGCTGCTCTTCGACGTGCGCCGCGACGACCTCACCCCCGAGCTGATCGACGACCTCTACGGCGACGTCGAGACGGTCGGCCTGGCCGACAGCGCCGACGGGGAGCCCGCGAGCCTCGACGGCGAGCCGGCGGCCGAGCGGGTGGTCTCGCAATGAGCGGGCGCCGGTTGAGCGACCGGTCACCGGGGGAGTACTTCGGCGTCGAGGAGATCGGCGACTCGCCGGTCGAGCAGAAACTGACGGAGCTGAAGTGGCGGAAGACGAAGCGACGGCTCTACACGCTCCTCGGGCTGGTCGGCGTCGGCGTCGTGTTCGGGCTGAGCCTGGAGGTCATCAACTTCTCCGTCGGCGAGCTGGTCACCCAGTGGCCCCAGTTCCTCGAGGCGCTCACCATGGGTGAGTCGCCGTACTTCCCGCCCGGGGCGCTCGTGATCCCGTTCACCGGGCTCTCGATACCGTTCGTCGACCTCGGGGAGTACTGGGCGTTCATGCTGGCGGAGAACCTGATCCTGCGAGTCGAGTCCGGCGGGAGCCTGCTGGGACTCGGCCTCGTCCCGCCGCTGTTCTACGAGGGGGTCACGATCGTCCCCGGCGCGATGTTCGACACGCTCGCGGTCGCCGTCGCCGGGTCGGTGCTCGGCCTCCCGCTGGCGCTGTTTTTCGGCGTCATGTCGAGCGAGCGGGTCGTCCCGTACCCGTTCAACTTCCTCTTCCGCGGGACGATGAGCCTCATCCGCGCGATCCCCGGGCTGGTCTGGTTCCTGATCCTGATCCCGCTGGCCGGCGTCTCGACGTTCACCGCCGCGCTGGCGATCATGGTCGACACGACCGGCTACCTCGGCCGACTGTTCACCGACGAACTGGAGGAGATCGAGGAGGGCCCGATCGAGGGCATCCGCTCGACCGGCGCGAGCAAGTCGCAGATCGTCCCCTTCGGGATGCTCAGTCAGGTGTTCCGGCAGTTCATCGCCTGGGTCGCCTTCGATCTGGAACACAACGTCCGGGCCGCGATCGGCCTCGGCCTCATCGGGGGCGGCGGCCTCGGCCTCGAACTCTACACCCAGCGCCAGCTGTTCAAGTACACGGACATGATGGCCTGCATCATCCTCATCTTCCTGCTCGCCGGGTCGGTCGAACTCGCGAGCCAGCGCGTCCGGTCGTACCTCCGCGAAGAGGAGACGGAAGGCGGGTCGAAGACCGGCGTCGTCGAAGCGTTCGTGAACGTGCCCAGGAACATCCTCGCCTCGACGCTCGGCCGCCGGGGTCGCCCCTGACCACCGTCCCGTCGGTGACCACTCAGCCATGACCTACTTCGAATCCTACGGCCCCGACCGCAGCGGCGAGCTCTCGCCGGAGCCGACGATCCACGACCCCGTCTCCGTCACGGAGAGCGAACTCGGCGCGTGGACCGAGGTCCGCCCCGGGACGCGCATCAACGAATCGGCGGTCGGCGACTACACCTACCTGATGGAGCGGGTCCAGCTGGACTACGCGACCGTCGGGAAGTTCGGGTCGGTCGCCAGCGACGCGCGGCTCGGGCCGACGAACCACCCCATCGACCGTCCGGCCGCCCACCACTTCACCTACCGCGCGGCGGCGTACGACCTGGGCGAGGACGACGAGTCGGTCTTCGCGTGGCGGGCCGACCAGCCGGTGACGGTCGGCCACGACGTGTGGATCGGCCACGGCGCGGTCGTCCTCCCCGGCGTCGAGATCGGCAACGGCGCCGTCGTCGGCGCCGGCGCGGTCGTGGCTGCCGACGTGGAACCGTACACGGTCGTCGCGGGCGTCCCCGCCGAGCCGGTCCGCCGGCGGTTCCCCGAGGAGATCGCCGCGCGCATCGAGGCCACCGAGTGGTGGGACTGGGACCACGAGACGCTCGCCGAGCGCCTCGACGCGTTCCGCGACCTCGACACCTTCCTCGACGAGTACGCGCCCGACGCGGCGGCGGTCACACAGCCGGACGCAGACTGACGATGGGCGACCGATCACCGTGCGAGCGGCCTCGTTCAGGTCGGGCTCGGCGCGCTGCTGTGTCGCCGCGGCTGGAGGTGGTTTCGACGAACGCCCCTCGGTGACGAGAGGTCCTGACCGGCGCGTTCCGGGTTCGAGGGGTCGGTTATCGGTCCGGCCCCCGAGTGCGGTCGCCGTCAGCCCGGAGCGGCCCGGTCCTCAGATCATCGCGTGGTCGGGCTCGACGCCGGCGTGGAGCCGGACGGCGATCTCGGCGGCGTCGACCCAGTAGTAGATGGCCCGTTCGAGCGCCCGGGTCACGGTGACGAGCGAGCCGTACAGCTCGGGGTCGTAGGCGGTGACGAGTTCGAACAGCTCGTCGAGGTCGCGGTGGACGGTCTCCTCCTCGGCGCGGAGCCGGTCGTGGGCGGCCAGCTCGCCCTCGAAGAGCACGTCGCGGAAGTGGTCGTTGATGCGGTCGCCGGCGGCGAAGACGTCGAGGACGCGCTCCTCGACGACGCCGGTCGCCGCGACGGGCTGGCTGTCGGCCACGTCGGCGACGAAGCAGGCGCGGTCGCCGACGATCTCCAGGTTCGTCGCCACGGTCGCCAGGTCGGAGGCGACGCGGTTGGCCGGCCAGTCGTTCGTGAGCGTGTAGGACTTCAGCTCCTCGAGGACGGCACCGTACCGCTCGTTGGCCAGCGATTCGAGGGCGCCGGCAGGCTGGTCCGGCTCGTCGCCGACGACGGCGAGCCGGGCGGCCTCGTACTGGGTGGCGGTCACCTCGTCGAGGCGTTCGAGCAGGTCGAGGACGGCGGGCCCGCGGCGCTCGCCACCGGAGGTGTTGCCGTTCGCCCCGGTTTCGTCGCCCCCGGACTGGGGGACACCGGTGGGTTCGAGGAGCCGGGAGACGGTGTCGGCCGCCTCGTAGACCGCCTCGTCGTCGACGACGTAGGCCTTCCGCACCGCGTCCTCGCGCTTGAGCTCCCGGAGCAGCTCCGAGA
Source organism: Halosimplex halophilum (assembly GCF_004698125.1). Taxonomy (NCBI): domain Archaea; kingdom Methanobacteriati; phylum Methanobacteriota; class Halobacteria; order Halobacteriales; family Haloarculaceae; genus Halosimplex; species Halosimplex halophilum. The sequence goes on along the minus strand of NZ_ML214297.1, from coordinate 1,259,175 downwards.
GGTACTGCTCGGAGATGCCGACCGTCGCCGCGAGGTCGGCCTTCGTCTCCGGGGCGGTCCGGTCGATCGCTTCGACGACGTGGGCGAGCGTTGCGTCACGGCCCTGGCGCGTCGCGCCGCGCGATCGGTGCCAGGTTCTGCGAGCCATATCCCGCCCTGGGACGGTCGTGACAAAGGGGTGCTCCACCGAGTGTCCGGACGGCTATATAGCGTCCGTCCGCGCCGCGCTCGCGCTCGTCTCTACCCCTCTGTTCCCGACCCCGTACGGATATATATGGTCCGGGAGCGGAACGTTCAGTTCATATAAACGTTAAGTTGGGACCTGTGGGGATCCGACAGCGTATGGAGACGAGAAAGGTCCAGCTGTCCGGCGGGACGACGTACACGGTGTCGCTGCCGAAGGCCTGGGCGAACGAACAGGGGATCGAGGCGGGGTCGGTCCTGTCGCTGTACCCGAACGCCGACGGGTCACTGCTTGTGGAGCCGGCCGCCGAGCGCGCCGAGGAGACGCGGTCGGCGACGGTCGACGTGTCGACGAGCAGCGACAGCGCCGTCGCACAGCGGATCCGGGCGCTGCACGCCGTCGGGTTCGACGAGGTGACGCTCGCCGACACGACGGGCCACGACGGCGACCGGCGCGCGCTGGTCGAGGACACTGTCGCCGAGCTGTCGGGGTTCGAACTGCTGGAGGCCTCGGAGACGCGGATCCGGCTCACGAACCTCATCGACGCCGAGAACGTGGACGTGCGCAAGAGCGCGCTCCGGCTCCGGCTGGTGACCCTCGCGATGCACCGCGACGCGGTGACGGCCGCGGTCGAGGGCGACGCGGCGCTGGCCGAACGGGTGGTCGACCGCGAGGCGGAGGCCGACAAACTGTTCGCGATGGTGACCCGGCACTTCCGGCGGGCGCTCACCGACCTCCACGAGGTCGAGAAGCTCGACCACCAGCGCGACGAACTGTTCGAGTACTACTACGCCTGCCGGCAGTTCGAGCGGGTCGCCGACCACGCCGTGAAGATCGCCCGCTTCGCGCTGGACCCGGACGCGGCGCTGCCCGAACGGTTCGCCGACCGCGTCGTCTCGCTGGGCTCGGACGCCTGCGGCGTCGTCGACGAGGCGGGCGACGTGATCCTCGCCGACGCCGGCGTCGAGGCCGCCCACTCGGCACTCGCCGGCCGCGACGAACTGGTGTCCGCGACCGAGCGGCTCGACCGCGACCTCTACGACCACGACGCCCCGGGCGAGGCCCACACCGCCGGACTGGTGCTCGACAGCCTCCGGCGGACCGCCGAGTACGGGGCGAACGTCGCCGCCGTCGCCATCCAGCAGGTGTCGCGTCAGGAGTTCGACTTCGAGCGGGCGCCGCCTGCGTCGCACTGACGGCGCTCCCGGGCGGTGTCGGTGTCGCGATACCGACGGCCCCGGTCCTCCGGTAGCCGGAGGCGCTACCCGAACTTGCCGGTGACGTAGTCCTCGACGCGCTGGCTCTCGGGGTTCTCGAAGATCTTTCCGGTGTCGTCGTACTCGACGAGTTCGCCGCCGGTCAGGAAGACGGCGGTCTGGTCGGAGATGCGGGCGGCCTGCTGCATGCTGTGGGTGACGACGACGACCGTGTAGTCCTCGGCGAGGTCCTCGATGAGGTCCTCGATCTTCGAGGTGGCGACCGGGTCCAGGGCGCTCGCGGGCTCGTCCATCAGGATGACCTCGGGCCCGACGGCGAGACAGCGGGCGATACAGAGCCGCTGTTGCTGGCCGCCCGACAGCCCGAGCGCGTTGTCGTCCAGCCGGTCGCTGACCTCGTCCCACAGCGCCGCCTGCCGGAGCGACTGCTCGACGAGCTCGCGCTCCTCGTCGGTGTCGTCGCGGCCGAGCAGGCGCGCGACCAGCCCGGTGTTCAGGTCGCCGTGCTTGCGCGGCCCGTAGGAGATGTTGTCGCGGATGGACTTGGGGAACGGGTTCGGTGCCTGGAACACCATGCCGACGCGCTTGCGGAGCTCCACGAGGTCGACGCCGTCCTGGTAGATCTCTTCGCCGTCGAGCTCGACCGAGCCGTCGACGCGGGCGGCGCTGATCCGGTCGTTCATCCGGTTCAGGCAGCGCAGGAACGTCGACTTGCCGCAACCGGAGGGGCCGATGAGCGCCGTGACGCTCTCCTCGGGGATGTCCATCGAGACGCCCTTCAGCGCGTGGTCGTCGCCGTAGTGGACGTCCAGATCTTCGACGCTGAGCTTCGTCTCGCCGGCGAACTCGTACTCGCGCCACTCCTCGCGGACGCGCTCTTCGGTCTCGCCGGCGGTGGTCTCGGGTTCGACGGCCGCGTCGGTTCCGGGTGTCGGTTCGTCGGTGTCGGTCTGGGTGAAGTCGGTTTCGCTCATTGGTCGAGTTTCCTCCTGAAGTAGATCCGCGAGCCGATGCCGACCGCGTAGAAGCTCATCACGACGAGCAACAGCACCAGCGCCGTGGCCCAGGCGAAGCCCATGTTCGCCTCGAGCCCGGCGGTGATGACCGCGTACAGCTGGTAGGGCAGCGCGCTCGACGACTGCACGAGGTTCACGTCGGGGACGGCGACGAACGGGAACGCCGAGGTGAACCGGAAGCCGCCCTCGACGACGCCGGCGACCTCCGAGGGGAAGGGGGAGCTCGTGGTCACGAGCAGGATGGGCGCCGTCTCGCCGGCGATGCGGCCGATGCCGAGGATGACGCCGGTGATGACCCCGGGAAGCGAGGCCGGGAGGACGACGCTCTTGATGGTCTCCCACTTGGAGACGCCCAGCGCGGCGCTGGCGTCGCGGTACTCGTCGGGGACGCTCTTGAGCGACTCCCGGCTGGTGATGACCACCAGCGGCAGCAGCATGAACCCGAGGACGAGCTGGCCGGCGAGGATCGAGCTGGTGTTGCCGAGCCGCGGGACGAAGAAGGCCAGCCCGAACAGCCCGTAGACGACGCTCGGCGTGCTCCAGAGGCCGTTCGTTGAGATCTCGACCAGCGAGGTGAACCGGCCCTGCTCGGCGTACTCGGTGAGGAAGACGGCCGCGCCGACGCCCAGCGGCACCGCGAGCGCCACCGCGCCGACGACCAGCCAGACGGTGCCGACGATGGCCGGGAGCACCCCGTTGATGCCCGTGCCGAGCGTGCTGTACCCCTCCATGACGAACGGCCAGTAGAACCAGACGATCGGTCCCTCGACAACGACCCACGTGTCGAGGACGGGCGGGTTGAACCACGTCCACGGCCCCCAGTAGAGGCCGTACTTGATCCCCTCGGTCATCGGGCCGAAGCCGCGGACGACGATGAACCCGACCAGCGAGCCGAGGAGGGCGAGCATCCCGGCGGCGTTCGTGGCGATGAGGGTGTACGCGCCCAGCTGTCGGCCCTGCGGGCCGAAGCCGCCGTAGACGCGGGCGGCCGTCCAGACGCCGACGAGCCCGGCGAACAGCGCGATCACCGGGACGCCGACGACGCCCGTCAGCGTGATGGAGAACCCCTCGGGGCTCCACGTCCAGCCCGGGCCGACGAGGCCCGCGGCGACGACCGCCCCCGAGACGAGGACGAACAGCCCGGCCGAGAGGGTGACGCCGAGGTCCTCGCGGGCCACCAGCGCGACGCCCGCGCCGACCGCGCCGGTGACCAGCGCGACGACCGGCCAGACCGTCGAGAGCCCGAGCGTCTGGGCCGCGACGAGCCCGCCGACCGCGAACCACAGCAGCCCGAGGAACGCCGCGGAGACGAGCCCGCCGGTGTGTCCGGGTTCGGCCGCGAAGCGGCCGCCGTAGGAGGCGGCCCCCAGCGCCACGACGCCGACGCCGACGGCGGTCAGCGACCCGCCCAGCGCCGCGGCGACGGAGACGCCGCCGACGGCGGTGTCGGCCGGGACGTACTGGGCGAGCGCGAGCAGCGCGAGGACGAACGACGCGAACGACAGGGCGACCAGCCCGCCGCTGACCAGCTCGCGCGTCGAGGAGTCGTCGGCGACCAGGACGTCGCGGTCGTCGAGGTCCGTGCGGTAGCTCATTGTTCACCTCCCAGCCGCTCGCTCATCCGCCGCTCGATGAGCTGCGACGCGACGGAGAAGCCCATCACGGTGACGAACAGGACGACGCCGGCCGCGAACAGCCCCGACATCTGGAGCCCGCTGGCGGCGCCGTACTGGCTGGCGATGAGGCTCGTGAGCGTGATCGTGCTGTCGAAGACGTCCGTCAGCGGCGCGGGGAGCTCGACGACGTTGGCGAGGATGACCGTCGCGGCCATCGTCTCGCCGACGGCGCGGCCGACGCCGAGCAGGACCGCGGCGGAGATGCCCGAGAAGGCGGTCGGCAGCGTGACGCTGGTGGTCGTCTGCCAGTCCGTCGCGCCCAGCGCGTGGGCGCCGTCTTTCGTCGGGTCGGGGACGGCAGCGATGGCGTCCTCCGCGACCGAGACGACCGTCGGGAGCGCCATCACGCCGATGACGAACCCGACGATGAAGATGTTCCCGAGCTGCGGGACGCTCAGCTCGGTCTGGAAGTACGGCGAGAGGACGGTGAAGCCGATGAACCCGTAGACGATGGAGGGGATGCCGGCGAGCATCTCGACGGCCGGCTTGACGATCTCTCGCGCCCACGCGGGCGCGACCTCGCTGATGAAGACGGCGCCGGCGACGCCGAGCGGCGCCGCGACGAGCGTCGCGATGACGGTCGTCACCAGCGTCCCCCACATCATCGGGACCAGCGAGTAGACGTTCGACCCCGTCTCCCAGAACGGGTCGGACCCGACGAGGAGGTACAGCCCCATCTCCTCGAACACCGGGACGGCGTTTATCACCAGGTAGACGGTGATGAACCCGAGGATCAGGACCGTCGAGGTGGTCGTCGTGAACAGGAGAAAGCGGGCGGTGCTCTCCTCCGCGACGAGGTAGCCGGCGACGACGAACACGGCGAAGGCGAGCAGGACGGGGCCCGTCAGCGCCGGCGCGACCAGAAACGAGAGGATCGCGGCCGCGACGAGGGCGGTCCCGACGCCCCCGATCACCTGCGTCCCGGTGTCCAGGCCGTCGAGTCGGGTCGCAACGCTCATGCTTCGGGCTCCGGCAGCTTGTCGAACTCCGCCTGCTGGCGCTCTGCCGTGAGCTTCGAGTACCCCTCCGTCTCGACGAAGTTCTGCTGGCCGAAGTCGCTGAGGATCATCCGGAGGAACGCGGCCTCCTTCGCCGAGGTCCCCTCCCAGGTGTAACAGTGGAGGTCCCGGGCGAGCGGGTAGGAGGGGTCCGAGAGGTTCTCGCCCGGCGTGTAGGTCGTCCCGTCGAACGAGAGCTCGACGGCGGGCACCGAGTCGTCGGTGAAGGCCAGCGCCATGTACGCGACGGCGTTGTTGGAGCTCGAGACGGTGGTCTTGACCTGCTGGTTCTGTCCCTTCCGGCCGTCGACGCCGTCCATCGGCGCGTTGGGGCCGCCGAGCATGTTCGTCCGGAAGGCGGTGTCGGTCCCCGACCCCTCGGCGCGTCCGATGGCCTGGATCTCCCTATCGGGGCCGTCGTAGCTCGGGATCTCCGACCACCGGGTGATCTCGCCGGTGTAGATCCCGCGGACCTGCTCGGCCGTGAGCTTCGTCACGCCCGCGTCGTAGATCTCCGTGCTCACGACGATGGGCTGGGCGTCGACGGCGATGACGTGTTCCGTGAAGCTCGACAGCTCCTCCTCGGAGGCGTCGGGGAACTCGGCGCTCGCGGGCGCGCTCGCGTTCCCGATGTCGATCTGCTGGTCACGGAGCTTCTCCAGGCCGGTCCCGGAGTGGCTGAGGCCGACGTTCACCTCGAAGGGCGGCGACACGTCGCCGTCGGCCTCGAAGCCGTACTTGCTCGCCCAGTAGTCGGCCAGCCGCTCGTCGGTCTCGATGTCGTACTGGCTCGGCCCCCAGTACTCCCGGTCGGTCGGCGGATAGTTCGAGGCCCAGTACGACGCGGCGCGCTGGACCATCGGGAACAGCGTCGACGAGCCGCCGGCCTTGAGCAGTTCGGTACTCGAGCCCCCACCGCCGCCGGCCCCGCCCGCGGCCTGTCCCGGCGGTGTGGGACTCGTACTGATACAGCCACCCAGCGACGCGGCGACGCCCGCCGCGCCGGCCAGCAGTTGTCGGCGGGTTACAGGGTTCTCCCGCATTACCGGATCAGTGGCCCCAGTTTGACTAAATACTCTACTATTATGCCTATATAGTGGTACATACCCATGCCAAACGATACGGACGGGCGACCGGCGCCGGTAGGGTCGGGGTATCGCCGAGGTGCGGGCCGAACGCGACGGCCCGTGTCGGGGAAGCCGGGAGACCCGCTCTATGTGGCCGATGTCGCTCCCCGGCGTGACCCGGCTTCACGGCTCTCGTCGGCGCGGCCCGGAACGTCCCGTGCGTTCGGTCCTGGTACGGCCATCATATCCCTCTCTGATGGATATATAGCCGATCGGAGTCGACCGCGAATCTCGGTGCCCGTCGCGGATATTCGCCGGAGCGGCGCCGAATCGGAGGGATATATGCTGCAATATACCGGTACGTAGTTGTAAATATATAGAAAGGGGTTGATTTATTTGTCAGTGACGACGACCCACCGCTATGGAGACGCGCAAGGTCCAGGTCACGGGCGGGTCGACGTACACGGTGTCGCTGCCGAAGGACTGGGCGACCGAGAACGACGTGAGCGCGGGCAGCGTCGTTGAGTTCCACTCCGAGGAGGACATCCTGCTGCTGTCCCCGAAGAGCGACGAGGAGCGCGAGGAGGGGTCGATCGAGATCGACGGGCTGGAGGGCGACCAGCTCACGCGCGCGGTGATGACGATGTACGTCAGCGGGTTCGACGTGATCAACTTCGAGGCCGCCCGGGTCACCGCCGGCCAGCGCCGCACCATCCGCGAGGCGACCCAGGGGCTCGTCGGCCTGGAGGTCATCGAGGAGACCGGCGAGCGGGTCGTCCTCCAGGATCTGCTCGACTCCTCGGAGCTGTCGGTCCACAACGCCATCACGCGGATGCGACTGGTGTCGCTGACGATGCTCTCCGACGCCGTGACCGCCCTGCTGGAGGACGACGACGAGCTCGCCCACGACGTGATCGAGCGCGACGACGACGTCGACCGGCTGTGGTACATGGTCTCGCGGGTGTTCCGGACGGTCCTGCGGAACCCGGCCGCCGCCACCGAGATCGGCTTCCCCCGCGAGACCGTCTTCGACTACCAGTCCAGCGCCCGCCAGCTGGAGCGGATCGCCGACCACGCCACCAAGATCGCCAACATCGCCCTGGAGATCGGCCCCGTCAACGAGTCGGTCGCCGAGGTGCTGAGCGACCTCCAGACCGCCGCCGTCACCGTCCCGGAGACCGCGATGGACGCGCTGCTGGCGGACGACCCCGACGAGGCGGTCGCGCTCGCGACCGAGGCCCGCGCCGACCTGCCCGACATCGACGAGCGCGCCCGCGACGTGGACGACGTGATCCGCGGCCTCGACGACCCCGAGCTCGCCCAGTCGCTCGGGCTCGTCGTCGACTCGCTGTCCCGGACCGCCGACTACGGCGGCAACATCGCCGAGAGCGCGCTCCAGAAGGCGGCGCCGTCCCCCTGAGGCCCGGCGGCTCGCTCGGGGCGACCGCCGCGGCGACGACTGGACACGAACTGCGCGTCCGTGTCTCCGTTAGCTCGTCGGTAAGCGGCCGCTACCGGGGACGCGGAAAACGGGGCTGGGGTGCCCCGGACGAGGTGGCAGTCGCGGGTGGGACGTGCGGCGCGCGTCGAACGGGGTGCAGGTGCTCGGTGGCGCTCGGTGGTGAGCGCCGCACGCCATCGGTGAGTGGGGGATCGACCGCCAAAAGCCTCGCTAAGAGGGGTACGGGCGGCTCCCCTCCGGCATCGAGTGGAACGGACCGCTATATAGACGCGGTCGCCGTCACGACCCGGCGGCGACCGCGGTGAGAGAACGGGGGTTACTCGACGAGGACGGCGTTGATCTGGCCGTCCTGGCCGGGTCGGGAGGTGACGCGGGCGCGCCCCTCGCTGGTCTCGATGATGGCGCCCCTGGTGACGATGTTCCGGCGCACGTAGTTGGGGTTCGAGGGGTTCTCGACGACGTCCTCGATCTCGGCGGCGACGACCTCGCCGTCGGCCGCGACGCTGGCGGTGTCGGCGGTGACGGCGCGGACCTTCTCGGTGTTGCCGCGGGCGTCGACCGTCTTGAGGCGCGTCTCGCCGACGCGGGTCTCGGTCGGCTCGTCGCCCAGTTCGTGCTTTTTCTTCTTCCGGAAGTTCCGGCGTCGACCGCCGGTGCGCTTGCGCGGGGAGCGTCCCTGGAACTTCATACCCGTGGAGTCGCCCAGCGTCTACTTGAACCTCTCGACTCCCGGTCGCCGTCGCCCCCCGAGGACGCCGTTCGCTCGCGCCGGAGCCATTCGCGGCGGTCGCGCACCGTCCGACCGGGCCCGCCGGTCGGCGACCGGCAACGTTACGTGCCGGGCCGCGCCCATCGACGGACGATGAGTCTGCGCCGCGCCGTCGCCGTCCCCTTCCGGGCGAAGGGCCGCGAGACCCTCTCGGAGAGCGAGTTCGTCGTCGCGCTCTCGCTGGACCGCGAGTGGTTCTCCCCGGAGCAGGCCAAGCGGCTCGTCGACGTGGCCGCCACCGAGGGGCTGCTCGACCGCGAGGACGACGAGCTCGACCCCACGTTCGACCCGCGGGAGGTGACCGTCCCCGACGGGTTCGAGCCCGGCGACGACGTGTTGCGACAGCGGTCGAACTTCGAGCGCGCGCTCGACGCCATCGTCCAGTCCGGGGTGGAGAAACAGGACGCCGTCGCGGCGGTCAACGGCCTCCAGGCGGACCTCGGCGTCACCGTCGAGGCCGCCGCGGTCGTCTACGCCCGCCGGCAGGGCGTCGAACTGGGCGACCTGGCCGACCGCGCCGCCGGCGAACTGGGGGACGACTGATGGTCGAAGACCGCGTCACCGACGGCAAGCGGATCGCCCAGCTGCTCTCCTCGGAGCTCTCCGGGCGTGACAGAGGCGTCCTCGGCGACCTGTCCGTCGTCGACGCCGACCCCGACGCCGAACCCGCTCCCGATGGGACCGTCGGCTACGGCGTCGCCTACCGCGACGAGCGGGTTGGGACCGTCCGGCTCCACCCCGACGCCGCGACACTGTCTATCGAGGCCGACACGGTCGCGGACGCCGACCACCCGCTCGCCGACCGGGTCGCCGACGCGGTCGACGGGCCGGACCTGTCCGCGACCGACGACGGGACGGTCCGGATCGAGTCGGGCGCGGCGGTCAAGCGAGCCGTGGACGCGCTGATCGCCGGGCTCTCCCACGGACGGTAGGGCAGAGTGCGCCCCCGACGGCGAAAGCGGCCCGGGACCGACCGGCTTTTGGCCGCCGGGTCGCTACTATCCCGCAATGACGGGGCCAGTTGAGGCCGTCCTGTTCGACCTGGACGACACCCTCTGTACCTACGAGCGCAGCGCCGACGACATCCTGGCGGTCGCCTTCGACCGGGTCGGCGTCGACCCCTTCTTCGACGGCGCCGAGTACGTCGAGCGGCTGGGCGAGTTCTCCGACGCGGGCGACGACATCCGCGACACGCGCCGGGCGGCGTTCGGCACCTTCGCCGTCGAGGCGGGCCACGACGAGGCCGTCGGCGAGGAGATAGCCGACATCTACACCGACGAGCGCGACCAGACGAACGTCCGCTTCCTCGACGGCGCCGAGCGCGCGCTCGACGCGCTGGCCGACGCCTACCGGATCGGCATGGTCACCAACGGCGACCCGTGGATGCAGTCACAGAAGCTCGCCGGCCTGGGCATCGAGGACCGCTTCGAGGTGGTCGTCCACGGCGGCCACGACGCGCCGTACAAGCCCGACCCCGAACCGTTCCACCTCGCGCTGGAGGAACTGGGGGTCGACGCCGAGCGGACCGTCCACGTCGGCAACTCCCACGCCTCGGACGTGACCGGCGCCCACGCCGCGGGCCTGCGGTCGGTGTGGCTCGCCGACGGCGACCCGCCGTTCGACCACGACCCCGAACCCCATCACGTCGTCGAGTCGCTGCACGACCTCGCAGAGGAACCCTGGGGCTGAGTCCGGAGCGTCCACGCCGCGACGGTCACGAGCACCGCGTCGCCGAGCACTGAGAAGGCGGCGGTCCCGGCGAACAGGGTCCAGCCCGTCGCGACGCTCGCGACGTGGTCGGGGTTCTCGACGACGAAGTGCGCGAGCACCTCGAACGCGAGTGCGCCCAGACCGCCGATCAACGCGACCGCCGCGCCTGTCGCCGGCCGACCGAGGCGGACCAGCGTCGCACCCCCGAGCGGGAGTCCGACCAGGACGACGGCGGCGTACCCCTGCTGCCAGGTCGCGAGCGGGACCGGGATCCAGCCGTGTGCGGCCCCGTGTACCGCCGTCAACGCCAGCGAGACGGCGACAGCGGCCAGGAGCGCGCGAGTCGACCGGCGGGCGGCGTCCGGACCCGAACGCCGGTCACTTCCCCCCGCACCAGCACCCGTCATCGGGACGGGGCGCCCGCCCGGTCGGCCGCCGAATCCGTCGACCCGCCGTATCGCTCGGCCAACCACGACTCCCAGGTCACGGTCCCGACGGCGCGGTCGGGGCAGGTCGCCTCCCCGGCGCGGAACCCCTTCGCGACGGCTCCGGGGACCGGGAGCCGGACGATCGGTCGCCGGAGTCCCCTGGCCTCGCGGTATGCGCTCGCCAGCTCGCCGAGCGTGTGGACCGCCGGCCCGCCGACGGGGTCCGCGCGGCCGGACGGCCCGCCGGCGAGGCGGTCGACGAGTCTGCCCGCGATCTCCCGGTGGTCGACCGGCTGAGCTCGGAACTCCGTCGGCAGCGGCCACACGGGGAGTCTCGCGACCGCCCCCAGTATCTCGTCGACGAACGCGTGGAACTGCGTCGCCCGCAGGATCGTCGACGGGACGGGACTGGCCTCGACCGCCCGCTCGGCCTCGCGCTTGCGCTCGTAGTACGAGAACGGGATCTCGCCGACGCCGACGATCGAGGGGTAGAGGAAGTGCTCGACGCCCGCACCCTCGGCCGCGTCGAGCAGCCGCTCGGTCCCGCGAACGTCGACGGCCTCGGCGTCGCCCCGCGGGGCCGTCGCCGCGTGAACGACTGTGTTCGCGTCGGCGACCGCGGCCTCGATCCCCCGTCCCTCCGCGAGGTTCAGCCCGATCCACTCGACAGCTCCGTCGCCCTCCGGGGTCGGGGGCGGATCGTCGGGCCGCCGGGTCGCTGCCAGCACGCGCCGCCCATCGCCGACCAGTCGGTCGACGAGCGCGTCGCCGAGGGTCCCGGTCGCGCCGGTCACCAGTACGCCGCTCATACCCGGACCGACGCGCGCAGCGGCCCTGTCGATACTGCCGCATCTGTCCGGCGGATTTATACGATCTGTAGGCGGACCGACGACCGTGAAGCGTCTCCGGGTGTCGATCACGGCCGACGGACGGGAGGCGGAGATCCACCCGATGTACGGCGTGCTGACCCGCGCGCCGTTCGTCGAGCGGGCGACGGCGCTGCAGTGGAACTTCACCGGCGACGCGCTGGGGATCCTCCACTACGTCGAGGGCGACGCCGACGCCTTCGCCGCCGCGGCCGACGACATCGACGTGGTCGTCGGCTACGACATCGAGCGGGCGGGCGACGACGCCTTCTACGCCTACGTCCGCGACGCGACGACGGACTCGCTCGTCGACCTGTTCGGGCCGATCAGCCGTGGCGGGCTCGTCGTCGTCCCGCCCATCGTCTACCGGCCCGACGGGACTGTGAGGCTCACGATCTTCGGCCCCGAGGCGGAACTGCAGGCGGCGATGGGCGAGATTCCGGATCCGGTGGAGGTCACCGTCGAAGCGGTCGGGTCGCTCGCGGGTTCCCGCGTCGCGCCGACGGCGCGGCTGACCGACCGCCAGCGCGAGGCGGCCGAGGCCGCCCTCGACCTGGGTTACTACGACGTGCCGCGGACCGGCGACCACGAGGCGGTCGCCGAGGCCCTCGGCTGCGCGCCCAGCACCGCCGCCGAACACCTGCGGAAGGCCGAGTCGAAACTCCTCCGGGCGGTCCTGCGCGGGGAGTAGCTGCCGACGATCCCGCCCCGAGCCGCCGCGCCCGCCTTGCTACTGCCGGCAGACGGTTCTCCGCCGGAGCGGTGCTACCGCCGGTATGGCGAGTTCCCGGTCGATACAGGGCGTCGAACAGAGCGAGAACTACTACCACGTGCGCTACCGCGACCCCGACGAGTTCGACGAGATACGGACGCCCGACTGGGCGGCCAACGTCGCCGGCTCGGTCGTCTCCGGCGCCGAGGTCCGCACCGGCGACGAGCACGGCAACGAGGACTGGACCGCCCAGAGCGTCCTGGTCCCGGTCGACGGCGTCGCCGACGAGAGCGAGGCGCGCGACGCCGCCGACGAGATCGTCGCGAAGATGGAGTCCTGACGGCGGCATCGACGTTCTTCTCGGGAATCGCGGTCGTCCGATAGCCGTCGCTGTCGGGGTCGCCGTTGGAAAAGGGCGCGGGTGTCGCGCTGTCGACCGCCGGGGTGGGAGGGGTCGGTCCGGGACGTCTACTGCCAGTTCTGCTGCTGGGTCCCGATCCCGGACTGCTGGTCCTGCTGGGTCCGCTGGGCGTACATCTGGCCGCCGGACTGGCCCTGCCGACCCTGTTGGCTCTGCTGTCCCTGCTGGCCCTGCTGGTTCTCCGGCAGGAACTGGCCGGTCTGGGGGTCACGCGGCTGGTGTTCGGCTTTCTGGTGCTGGAACTCCCGGAACTGCTGGGAGTGGCGCCGGTCCTGGGCGCCCTGGTCGGCACCGCGACCCTGCTGGCCGGGGAAGCCGGCCTGCTGTCCCGCCGGCTGCTGAGCCGCCGGGATGTACCCCTGCTGCTGGCCGCCCATCCGCTGTTGCGGTTGCTGAGCCGTCTGTTGCTGTGGCTGCTGGCTCGACTGCTGAGTCTGGGGCTGCTGTTGAGTCTGTTGCATCTGGGGCTGCTGGCTCCGCTGCTGGGGCTGCTGAGCCGTCTGCTGCTGGCCCAGTTGCTGTGTCTGGGGCTGCTGTTGGCCCATCTGCTGTGTCTGGGGCTGCTGACCCATCTGCTGGGTCTGTGGCTGCTGGCCCATCTGCTGGGTCTGTGGCTGCTGGCCCATCTGCTGGGTCTGTGGCTGCTGGCTCTGCTGTCCGCCCTGCGATCCCGTCGACAGGAACTGTCCCGTCTGGGGGTCACGCGGTCGCTGCTGTGCGATCTGGCTCATCCGCTGGCGGAACTGCTGGGAGTGGCGCCGGTCCTGGGCGCCCTGGTCGGCGCCGCGGCCCTGCTGGCCGGGGAAGCCGGCCTGCTGACCGGCCGGCTGCTGAGCCGCCGGGATGTACCCCTGCTGCTGTGTCGGCTGCTGGCCCGTTCCCTGCTGTGGCTGGGTCTGTTGCTGCTCGAACGATCCCTGCTGTCCTGGCTGGTTCTCGAAACTCATAGTGATCTCCCGCGCGCGGAACCCGCGTCGTCGCGTCGTCCCGCACGCGTATGGTCCCCTGGATGCCACCGGTCAAAGTTACCGGCCGGCTGTTCGACGGGTAGCGGAGTGATAGGAATCGCGGGACTGCGGTTGGGTCGCGTTTCTCGCAGTACCCCGGTCTTAGCGAGCCCGTAGCCGGCCGCTGGGCCGAGTGAGCGACAGCTACCGCGCCGTAACCGTCGCTTGTCGGGACACCCGGCGACGAGCCCGCGGCGACGGCCCCACCGGTCGGGGGCATATCGGGGACGGCGCCGGCAGTCCCTACTCGTCGGGGCGTACGTCGGTGACCTTGCCGACGCCCTTCGACTGGCCCTCGCGGAAGACGAACCGCTGGCCCTCCTCGACCATGTAGGGTCGGAACTTGAACCGGACCCGTGTCGTCCCCGAGTCGCCGGGGAGCAGGCGCCCGTCTTCGGGGTAGAAGGCGGCGGCCTCGCTGACCGTCTCGAGGTGGACGACGGGCTCGTAGCCCTCGCCGATACGGGTCGGGTGGTTGAGCACCATCACCTCGGCCTCGAACTCCCGGACGGGGTCGGGGTCGGCGTCGCGGGGGAGCAACACCATCCCGCGCTCCACGTCGGCCTCGCGGACGCCCTTCAGGGCGATGCCGACGATGCGGCCGGCCTTCGCGCGGTCGACGCGGTGGTAGTGCATCTCGATCGACCGGACCTCGACCTCGCGGAAGCCGCCATCCTGCATCGGCCCGAGCAGGAGTTCGTCGCCGGCCTCCACACGACCGGAGCGGATGGTCCCCGAGGCGACGGCGCCGACGCCGGTGACCTTGTACGAGCGGTCGACGTACATCGCGAACTCGTCGTCGGTCGGCCCGGCCGTCTTGGGCAACCGCTCCAGCAGCTCGTCGAGCGTGTCCATCCCCTCCATCGTGACGGCGCTGGTCGCCAGCACCGGGACGACGGTGTCGTCGATCTCCTCGACGGCCGCCCCGACGCCGTGGCGCGCCACGGACAGCGGCGTCTTGTCCACCTCGCGGAGCTGGCGCTCGACCTCGCGCTCGACCTCCGCCAGGCGCTCGTCGCTGACGATGTCGGCCTTCGTGATGACGACCATCGTCGGCAGGTCGGTGGCGAGCAGGATCCCCAGGTGTTCGCGCGTGGTCTTCGTCGGGCCGTCGTCGGCCGCGACGGTCAGGAGGCCGTAGTCGAGCTTCTGCCCGACCAGCCCGCGGATCGTCGTGCGCAGCCACGGCTCGTGGCCGACGGTGTCGACGAAGCTCACGAGCCGGTCGGCCTCCTCGACGACGCGGGCGCGGTCGGACTTGCGGTCGGGGTTGTCCATGCGGACCGGCCCCTCGTCGTCGAAGCCGTAGACGCCGTAGGAGAGGTCCGCGGAGAGGCCGCGTTCGACCTCGTGGGGCTGCACGTCGAGATACGAGCGAGTCCCCCCTTCGCCGTCGTCGGGCTGGCCGGTGACGAGGGTGCCGACCAGCGTGGACTTGCCGTGGTCGACGTGGCCGGCGGTCCCGACGACGATGTGTTCGTCGTCCTCCAGCACGGCGCCCTCGCGGACGATGGCGACGCCGACGATGCCCTCGGCGGGCGCGTCGGACTCGGGCGGTTCGGAGTCGCCGTCGGAGGACGCCGCGGCGCTGCCGGCGTCGCCCGGCCGTGTGCCGCCTTTCGGTTTCGCGCGGCCGTCGGCGTCGACGCCCCAGGTCTCGACGTTCTCGATGTGGGCGTCGGCCTCCTCGGCCAGCAGGCTCAGCACGTCCATCGACTCGGTGAACGCCTCGGGGGCGATGCCGGCGAGGGCGCCGTCGTCGGTGACGCCGACGACGTAGGTGGCCTCCCCGTCGCCGGAGAGGACGCGGTGGCGCAGTTGGGCGGCCAGCGACTCCCGGCGACCGTCCGCCAGGTGGAGGTCTTTCGTGAGCCGCTCTTTGAACTCGACGCTGCCGCCCTCGCGCTCACCGCGCTCGATGGCGCGTTCGAGGACGGCCCGGTCGGGGCTCATGGGGGTCGGTAACGGTGGCCAGTACAAAAGCCTTCTCCGGGTTTGCGCCCGGTTCCCGTCCGTAACGCTCCGGAGCGCTCCGTATCGTTCCCCAGCGGTCGTGAGCGGGTTCGGACGGCCGGGACGGCGCGGCCGTCCCCAGGCTACCGCACCCGCTCGACCGCCTCGAGGAACCCCTCGCCGTAGGCTGCGTTGAGTACCTCGTCCGCGGTCGCCAGGGCGGGTTCGTCGGCGTTGGCGACCGCGAACGACCGCCCCGCGACCTCGAAGGTCGACACGTCGTTGATGGAGTCGCCGACCGCGACGAACTCCGCGGGGTCCCGACCCAGTCGCTCGGCGACGGCTTCCAGGGCTTGCCCCTTGCTCACGTCCGGCGACTTGACGTGGTAGGCGAAACCGGTGTCGACGACTTCGAGGCCGTGGTCGGCGGCGATCCGCTGGAGCGGCTCCAGCGGTGCCTCGCGGCTGACGGCCACTTCCGTCTCGCGCCAGCGGTTGACCAGGTCGTGGGCCCCCCATCCCAGGTCGTGACCCTCCTCGACGTACTCGTCGACCACGCTCTGGGCGGCTTCGCGGTCGCCGAGGAACAGCAGGTCGTCGGTCGCGTGGACGAACGCGACGCCGCCGTTCTCGGCGACGACCGTCCGCTCGACCCCCGCGAACTCGCAGAGGGCGACGGGATAGGGGAGCGCCTTCCCCGTCGCGAGCACGACGGGTGCGTCCCACTCCCGGAGGACGGACAGGACGGGCGGGTAGACGGCGCGGTCCTCGTCGGTCAGCGTTCCGTCGATGTCGACGGCGAGCGGTGGCGTCACTGGCCGGGACTGCGGCTCCGACGGCAAAACAGTATTCGGTCGGACGCTCAGTCGGTCAGCCGCTCGTAGGCCGACTGCACTTCCTTGAACTCCTCCTCGTCGCCGTCGGGGGAGTCGGGGTGGACCTCCTTGACCTTCTCGCGGTAGGCGGCCTTCACGGCGTCCTCGTCGGCGCCGCGGTCCAGGCCGAGCGTGTCGTAGGCCTCGGCGGCCGTGGGACCGCTCCGCTGTGCGGCGGCGGCCGCCCGCTGGCGACGGCGCTGTCCGCCCGCGCGAGCCCCCCGTCGCTGGCGCCGACCGGCCGCCGTCTGCTGGCCGCCGGCTGCCCGCGCCCGCCCTCGGGCGCCCTCGTCGCGGGGCGGTTCCCAGTCCTCCCGCGGGCCGGCCCCGAACCCGCCGCGGTCGGCGCGGGCGCCGCGGCCACCGTCGCCGGGCGCCGCGCGGTCCTCGACGCCGCGGTAGAGCCGCCGGGCGAACCGACCCGACGCGTGGTACCACATGAAGTACGCGACCGCGCCGAACAGCGCCGCGACTGCGAAGAAGCCGAGGTTGGCGACGAACCCGAAGATGGCGAACAGGACCGCGATGGCGGCGAACACCGCGGCGACCGCCGTGACGAGCCGGGTACCGTACACGCTCGCCCCTTGGCGTCGGTGCCTCCTAAACGTCTCGGACGCGGCGGAACCTCCACTGGTGACCGGCCGCGGACGGCCCAAGCTCGCCCACACCCGGGACCGTCCCGCTCCCAGTCCAGCCGCCGCCCAATCCATTTACGCGCTCGTCCGCTACCGGGTCACATGAGCGTATCCGGGCTCTGCGAGGTCTGCCAGCGCCCCGATGTCGACCACACCTGCGACCGCTGCGGGAACCTGGTCTGCGACCGCCACTTCGACACACAGCTGGGGATCTGCAGCGAGTGCGTCGCCGAGGTCGAGGGCGGGGATCCGGCCGACCCGACCGGGACCGGCGACGACGCCCCCGACGGCGTCGACACCTATCGGTTCTGAGAGCGACTCCCCTCGTCACGACTCGTCGAGCGCCGCGCGGGCGCCCTCCAGCCACCACGAGACCTCCCGCGTCGCCGCGGGCTGGCGGTCGCTGAGCGTCGCCCCCGAGTCGGCGAACGAGTCGGCCGACCAGAACCGGACGCCGTCGGGTTCCGCGCCGGCCCGTAGTTGTCCCTCCGTCGCCGCCCTGTCGACGGCGTAGCAGAGCCTCGTCGTGTACTGGTCGGGGACCGACTCGTAGCTGCGGGCGTCGAACATGACGAGCGCGTCGGGGTCGACGGTCAGGCCCGTCTCCTCGCGGAGCTCCCGCGCCGCCGCGACGGGCGGGTCCTCGTCGGCCTCCAGCCGCCCGCCCGGCGTCTCCCAGGTGTTCGCAACGCCGGGGACGCCCACCTCGCAGAGCAGCAGTTCGTCGCCGTCGACGACGGCCACCCGGGCGGCGGGCGTCGGGTTGTAGAACGCGAACTCCTCGCAGTCCTCGCAGCGGTGGGCGGTCGGCGGGTCGACCGCGGCCAGTTCGCCCCCGCAGTGAGGGCAGTACTCCGGCGGCTTGTTAGTCATACGCGCGATCACCTCGTCGCCGCTACTTGGTGTTTTTCGACACGAACGATCCGGAGGATCACTGCGGCCGGTCGTCCCGAGTCGGGTCGCTCCCACCCGGTTGCCCTCGGTCGGTCACTCCCGGTACTGGTTCAGCCGTTTCTTCAGCCGCTTGGCGGCCTGTCCCGACGCCTGGGCGAACTCCTCGCCCTGGTCCTCCCCGGCGAAGATGATGCCCCGCGAGGAGTTGACGAGGCCGACGCCGTCGGCGAGGCCGTACTCGACGGCGGCCTCGGCGTCGCCGCCCTGTGCCCCGACGCCCGGGACGAGGAACGGGATGTCGGGGACGATCTCGCGGACCTCCTCCAGCTCCTCCGGTGCGGTGGCGCCGACGACGAGGCCGACGTTGTCGTTGTCGTTCCACAGGTCGGCGAGCGCGGCCACCCGCTCGTACAGCGGCTCTCCGGAGTCGAGTTCGAGGTTCTGCAGGTCGGCGCCGCCGGGGTTGGAGGTCCGACAGAGGACGACGACCCCCTTGTCCTCCCGCGAGAGGAACGGTTCCAGCGCGTCGCGGCCGAGGTAGGGGTTGACGGTGATGGCGTCGATGCCCATGCCGTCGTCGTCGAGCAGTTCGGCGTACTTCCGGGCGGTGTTGCCGATGTCGCCGCGCTTGGCGTCCAGCAGGACCGGCACGCCCTTGCCGTGGGCGTAGGCGACGGTCTCCTGCAGCGCCTTCCAGCCGTCGGGGTCCTCGTAGAAGGCGGCGTTGGGCTTGAACGCCGCGGCGTGTTCGTGCGTCGCGTCGATGATGCGGCGGTTGAACGCCCAGCGGGGCAGGTCGTGGTCGTGCAGGTGGTCGGGGATCCGGGCGGGGTCGGGGTCAAGTCCCACCGAGACGACGCTGTCGACGGTCGCGATGCGGTCGGCCAGCCGGTCGAAGAAGTTCATACTCCCCGACTCGCCGAGTCCGGTAAACAAGGTTGCGACTCTCAGTCAACCCCGACTCGTAGTGGTCGAGGGGCGGGAGACGGGTCCGTCGCTCCGCCGGCCCGCGCTGCGGACCGAGCGTCACCCGTCGGCGAACTCCCAGCGGGTCGCGTCGGCGGGATAGTCGCTCCACGCGAACACCTTGTCCGGCCGGACGGCGAAGAAGGGCGTTCCGTGAGGGGTATCGTACTTTTCCTCGTACGCACCGTCGAGCCGGTCGAGGAGCGCGGTGTCGGCTGTCTCCTCGTCGATACGCTCCGCCGTCCCCTCGAGTATGACGACTTCCTCGGCGTCCTCCCGGTGGACGGTGATGGCCGGGTTCGTCGAGAGATTCCGCACCCAGCGAGTTCGCTCGCCGCCGCCGCAGTAGAACGTCCCGTCGACCCAGACGCCCCACGTGGGCCGTGCGTGCGGCTTCCCGTCCGGGCGGATCGTAGTGACCCAGTAGAACCGGTCCGCGGACATCGAATCCGCCACGAACTCCCACGGTAGCATCCCGTCGCCGCTCTCGGGGATCCCGTACTCGTCCATGGTCTCGGGACGTGACTGCCGCGGTATCTCGTCGGACTCCGGATGCTCGTTCATCAGTGATCGAACGCTTCCGAGACGAATAAAGTGGACTACTTGACATTATTTCTACAGGTGACGGTCCCAGTGGTGTACGGTTCACAGTCCCCGTACCGACCGTGCTCGACACCGAGCCCGCGTTCGCGACCGCGAACGAGTCGTGGACGGCAGTCGGCCTTTTTGGGTCTGTACGCCCAACCCCGGCCATGGCCTGTCCCTTCCTCTCGTACCGGGAGTCGGCCGACGGGCGGTCGTTCGACGAGGCGCGCGCCTACTGCGAGGCCGCCGAACGGTTCGTCCAGCCGATGCGCGCGGACATCTGCAACGACCGGTTCGAACTCGACCACGCCGAGGACTGCGAGATCTACCGCGACCACGCCGACGGCGAAGCGACCCCCGGAGGGAGCGACGAGAGCGACGAAGGGGGTACCGACTCGTGAGCTACGAGCGCTTCCTCGCGGACGAGCCGGCCGTCGTCACGGCGGCGCTGACCGGGGGGATCCACGGCAAGGAGGCGAACCCGAACCTGCCCGAGACGCCCGAGGAGATCGGGAAGGCCGCGGGAGAGGTCGAGGCGGCAGGCGCGTCGGTCGTCCACGTCCACGCACGGAAAGACAACGGCGAACGGGCGTTCTCGACCGAGCGATTCCAGGCCATCGACGAGGCGATCCGCCGGCACACCGACGACGTGATCATCCAGCATACGACGGGTGCGACGCAGGCGCCCACGGAGAAACGCCACCTCTCGCTGCGGACCGACCCGCCGCCGGAGATGGCGTCGCTGGACATGGGGCCGCTGAACCGCTACGACCGGCTCACCAGCGAGAACACGCTCGCGACCATCGACGCGCTGTACGACGAGATGGCCGACCGCGGGATCAAGCCCGAACTGGAGGTGTTCAACGACGGCCACCGCAACGAGGTCCACGGCCTGCTGGAGCGGCGCGAGCTGGCCGACCCGGTCTACGCGACGCTCATCTTCGGGCCGGGGACGCTCACCCGGCCGCGACCCCGGAACTTCCTGAACGCCGTCGACACCCTCCCCGAGGGCGCGCTGTTCAACACCCTCGGGTTCGGCCGCCACCAGTTGCCCTTCGCGACGATGGGGATCCTGTTCGGGGGCAACGTCCGCGTCGGCCTGGAGGACAACGTCTACTACCGGAAGGGAGAACTCGCCGAGAGTAACGCTCAACTCGTCGAACGCGTGGTCCGCGTCGCCGGGGAACTCGGCCGCGAGGTCGCCGACACCTCGCAGGCCCGGGAGATCCTGGGGCTCTGACACCGGGCGACTGCACGAGGATCCGAGGCCCCGGGTGATCGCACAGGGACCAGGTGCCCCGGGCGACCGCGGGCCGGGTCGGTAACCCTGATGTCATCGGGTGGCGCCGATGTCGGCGAGCGCCTTTGTAGGGCGACACCGTATGGAAACCCATGATCGCCCACCGAGAGACGTTCGGCGTGACACCGACGGACGAACACCCCGTTTCCGCCCTGGAGGTGGCCTGAATGGACGGCCCTCACCAGGGACAGCAACTCGCCACCGGCGGGACGCCGCTGGACGAGGCGGAGGCCGCGATGATCCTGGTCCACGGCCGCGGCGCGACCGCCGAGAGCATCCTGCAGATGGGTCGACAGCTCCACGAGGACGGCCTCGCCCTGCTGGCCCCGCAGGCCGCGCGCAACACCTGGTACCCCAACTCCTTCCTCGAACCCGTCGAGTCGAACGAGCCCGGCCGCTCGTCGGGCCTGCAGGCCATCGCGGACGCCCTCGGCGAGGCGAACGAGGCGGGGATCCCGACGGAGAAAGTCATGATCCTCGGGTTCTCCCAGGGCGCGTGTCTCGGGTCGGAGTTCGTGGCGCGCAACCCGCGGCGGTACGGCGGCCACGTCGCCTTCTCCGGCGGACTCATCGGCGAGACGATCGACCCCGAGGAGTTCGAGGGGTCGCTGGAGGGGACCCCCTCGTTCGTCGGCTGCAGCGACGTGGACCCGCACATCCCCGAGGAGCGCGTCCACGTGACGACGGAGGTGCTGGAGCAACTCGACGCCGACGTGGAGGAGCGCATCTACCCCGGTATGGGCCACGGCGTCAACGACGACGAGGTCGAGTACGTGAGCGAGATGGTCGCTGACCTCGTCGCGGGCGAGAACTGAGCTACCGGCGGATACTGCGCTGCGGACCCGTCAGAGCGTCTCGGAGGCGAAGCGGCTGACGATCTTCTCCTCGGCGCGCTGGAGGCGGTACTGGACCGTCGAGTGCGGGGTGTCCAGTTCGTCGGCCAGGTCGGCGACGGTCGCGTCCCGCGGCGTGCCGTAGTAGCCTGCGCGGACGGCAGCGGCGACGGTCTCCCGCTCCTCCGGCGTCAGCAGCCCCGCGGTGCCGAACCCGCCGTTCCAGTTCTGCGGGTCGGAGACGTGGCCGAGTTCCAGCGAGATGCCGTCCCGAAGGCGCTCGTCGATCCGGTCGTACAGCTCGCCCACGGCGCAGTCGTCCGGGATGAGCAGCCGCCAGACGTACTCGTCGTCGCACCGCTCGGCCTCGATCAGCAGACCGTCGCCGACGTGGTCGACGGCGAGGTAGGGGATCGAATGGCAGTGCTGGATCTCCTCGCGGCGGGTGAAGTAGACGCGGTGCTCGGGTTCGGAGCTGATGACCTGGTACTCCCGGGTGGAGTCACAGCCCGCCACGTCCAGACACTCGTTGCACGTCGTCTCGTCGAGGAACTGCGCCTCGACGGCGTCGAGCGCCTCGGCCGGCCCGAGCACGTGGTCGACGCGCCACATCGACCGGTCGTTGGCGAAACACGCCGCCGTCTGGGTCCGCAGCCCCGACCGCTCGCGGAACACGTCCATCAACTCGTCGGCGCCCTCCCGGTAGGTGAGGACGAACTCGAACTCCCGCATGTCCGTTCGATTAGTTGGACATAGCTAAGGAGTTTCGGTTCGACACGACGGACGCAGACGCGCTCTCGTCGGCCCGGTCGCGCGTGCGGCCGGCGTCGGGGCGCCCCGTTTTTGCGAGTGATACTCGGCGAGTTCGATTTATCACGGACAACCGGATTCTACCGGGTATGTCCGCCGAGACCATCGAGGACGCGGCGAACTACACTATCGAATGGGACGACGACATCGACGCGGTCGTGTTCACCTGGGACGAGTACGTCTCGGGCCAGACGTTCAGGGACGCCTGCGAGGCACTACTCGACGCCATCAAACGGAAAAACGCCACCAAGGCGTTGACCGACACGCGCAACGTCAACGCCCACGACGCCGAGGACCAGGAGTGGCTACGGAACGACTGGATGCCGCGCGCGCTCGATGTCGGTCTCGAGTACTCCGCGATCGTCCACCCGGACAGCGTGATCTCGGAGATGGACGTGGAGAGCATGATGGACGGGGCGGATCCCAGCGGCGCGGAGCCGTTCCTGACTTCGGACATGGCCGAGGCCCGGCAGTGGATCGGCGACAGGTAGACCGGCCGGACAGAGACGGCCGGTCTACGAGCGTTCGATCGGCCGATAGCGGTCGCCGTCGTCTC
This sequence comes from Halosimplex halophilum, assembly GCF_004698125.1. Classification (NCBI taxonomy): domain Archaea; kingdom Methanobacteriati; phylum Methanobacteriota; class Halobacteria; order Halobacteriales; family Haloarculaceae; genus Halosimplex; species Halosimplex halophilum. The sequence continues at coordinate 1,236,235 of NZ_ML214297.1, read as the reverse complement.
GGGTCGCCGCCCCGAACGCGACGCTCCACCCGAGCAGCCGCTCGGTCCGCTCGCGCCATTCGCCCTCCCAGTCGGTGTGGCGGTCGCGCTCCCAGCGGGGGACGTGCTCGCGCATCCCGTCGAACGCCTCGTCGACGGTCAGCGACCCCGCGCCCCGGAGCGCGTCGAGGAGTTCGCGCGCGCCGAACACCCGCCGCTCGAAGGCGTCGGCGAGGACCGCCTCGTCGGCGTCGACGCGCCGTCGCCTGAACCCCCGCGGCGTCTCCTCCGCGAGTTCGAGCGCCTGGAGGAAGGTCAGGTACTCGCGGGCGGCGTCCCGGGAGGGCGCGGCCGTCTCGTCGACGATCCGGAGACAGCAGTCCTCGACCGTCCCCGGGACCAGCGGCAGGGCCCGCTGGGCGGCCTCCAGAAAGGCCACGTCGCGGACCGGCGGGACGATCTTGTAGCGCACGCTAGAGCCCGAAGCTCTCGGCGAGCCGCTCGTCGTTCACGTCGCCGAGGACGTGCGTGTCGCCGCCGACCACGTCGATCGTCACCTGCGCGGGCGCGAACACCGACTCGGGCACCTCGTAGAAGTCCCAGTCGGCGTCGGCGAAGATCTCGGCGAACGGCGTGTCGTACTCGTCGGTCGCGGTCGAGGGCACCTCGTCGAACCGGTCGAACGGTTCGTCGACGACGAGGTGTGCCTGACCGCCGTAGGCCAGCGCGTCGTTGGTCCGCGCGATCGCCGTCTCCTCGTCGTCGGCGACCGGCGCGACCGGCGCCGAGCCCGTCACCGAGAGGACGTCCAGCGGGTCGTAGCCCAGCTCCGAGAGGCGGAACGTCGCGAGCTCGGCGGCGCGGGCGGCCATCGCGACGCTACCGGTGAGACTGGCCGTCGAGAACGCCTGGACGAACACGCCGCTCTCGGCGACGCCCGCCCGCTCGGCGACGTGTTCGACGACGGCCTCGCCGGGGACCTCCTCGGTCTCTATCGCGAGGACGGCGAACTCGAAGTCGTCCTCGTAGCCGACGCGCCCGAACTCGTCCTCTTCGGCGACGAGCGCGCGGGCGGGGCCGCTGCCCAGCCCCTCGAAGCCGTCGACGCTGAGTTCCCAGCCGGCCTTCTGCGAGCACAGCAGTGCCAGCGCCGGGTGGTCGGTCGACAGTTCGACGTGGGTCAGCGGCGCGCCGGCGACCTCGCCGAGGTCGCTCTCGACGGTCGCGAGCCCGGCGGTCTGGATCTCCGCGAGCATCAGCCCGGCCTCGACGCCGCCCGGCACGTCGACGCCGAAGTCGACGACCAGCGCGTCGCTGTCCAGCTGGTGGGCCGCGACGTTCAGCTCGTCGGCGAAGTCCAGCGCCTCGTCGACCAGATCCGTCGCGGTCCGGTTGAGACTCTCCATACCCCGCATCCACGCCGCTGGGCCTTCGGTCTTCGGTTCGCCGATGCGGACCGCCCGGCCCGCCCGGGCGGGTCGTCCGCGCCGCCCGACCGGTCGGACGGCCGCAGCTGTCCGGCCGTCACTCCGACCGCTCGCGTCTCGCTTCCCGCCCGAGGTGTTCCTCGACGGCGTCGACCTTCTCGCCGGCGGACCGGTCGACGGTCCGCTTGTCGTCCACCTTCAGGAACGTGCTCACGCGGTCGGCGTCGACGGCCTCGTGGGCGGCCTGCGCGGCCGCGAACAGCTCGGCCGAGTCGTCGGCCTCGATGACCGTCCCCATCGGCGTCGTCTCGTACCCCACGTCGAAGTCGTCGAGCGCCGCGACCGCCTTCGCGACCTCCTCGGACATGCTGCCCTCGATGACCGGTGCCACGCTCAGAAAGCCGATGACCGTCATGCCCGAGGGTACGGCTGCGCGGGTCAAAGGCGCTCCGCCGTCGCTCGAACGGGCGTCCGAACCCGCCCGGCACGGACCGGGACCGAGTGGCTGCCGGCTGGTTGCGGGGTTCTCAGGCGAGATACCCGGACCGAAAGCTTAAGTACCGACCTCGGAAGTCCGTTGAGTATGTCCGGCCTACCGGACTCGCCCTCCTACGAGGAGGACGAGACGCTCGCGAAACTGCAGCAGGCGCTGGACGAGGCGACCGGCGTCGACCTGCGCGCCGCGCTGGAAGGCGCCATCGAGGAACGGAAGGCGGAACTCCGCCGGAACGCGCGCGACGCCCGGCACGCGGACTGATCCCCGTTCCCGCTCGGTGCCACCGGACCCCTACTTGGACCGGGTACTCTCACCGTATCAGCCGTAGGCGCCGCTTTACCGCGAGTCTCTCGTCCGGTCGAACCCGTCCGAGCGATGCGTCGTGCGGACGGGCCCGCTCAAGGACCAACAGGACAGCGTAGCGCGTCCGCTCGTGACGTGGGGACGAGAAGTGCGACGGGCGGGATCTGAAGTAGCCCGGACGTGCTCGCTCACCTCGCTGCGCGACCGAGCTACTTCAGATCTCGGAGCGATTTTTCAGTGAGGCGCGGAGACGGGACTCCGCGCCGTCGAATTGTGGAAAAGTGCGACGGGCGAGATTTGAACTCGCGTTAGGACCGTGGCAGGGTCCTGTGATACCACTACACTACCGTCGCACGCTCGGCGTCGCCCGGTCGCCCGGTGCGCCTCACATCGTAAACGACTGGCGGAAAGGGATAAAAGACTTCCGAATCGGTCGGACCGGCGACGGCGACGACGGCGCAGGCTGTCGATTCGCCGGGGCGGACGGTCGCGTCCGCCGGTCGCCTGCCACCACGCTTTTCCGGCCGGCGACGCGTGTCCAGACGCGTTATGCCAGGCGACCCCGTCCAGTGTCCAGTCTGCGGGTGGACAGGCCAGCCGAACGACCTCGACCCCGGGCAGGGCCGCGGCAGCTGCCCGGTCTGCGACGAGACGATACCGAGCCACGACTGAGCGGCGCGCCGGCGGGACGCTCGCGCGCGAGTCCACCCGACCACGCCGCGTGCGCGGACATCGAGACAGGACGGTAGAGTTCCGGGAGACGGGGCGGTGGCGTTCCGGGCTCGGCCGTTCCGTCGCGACTGCCGGACCCGGCGAATACTACCTCGACGCGAAGCGGCGGCTGTCCGGGACGTATCGGGCCCGTCGCGTGGCCTCCGTGTGAACGGGGGGCATGTGAACGCGTCCCTCCGCGCGCGTGAAGCGCGCTTTTTTTAAGGGTGGGCTGGGGATGTATCGCTACAGTCTAGTGGCGCGGCGCGGAAGCGTCACGGCATGACCACCAGCGTGCTCGTGCCGGCATCCCTCACCCGGGAGGCCGAAGACAAACGCGAGGCGACTCGCAAGGTCGGATACGTGGCCCGCGCGGCCGCGGTCTTCCGGGTGGACCGGTTGACGGTCTATCCCGACCCCGACGGGGTCGAGAAGCGAGGTGCCGGGTTCGTCGAAACGGTGCTGCGGTACGCCGCCACACCCCCCTACCTCCGAAAGGAGGTATGGGACAGGCGGGACGAACTGGAGTACGCGGGGGTCCTGCCGGCGCTCCGGGTCCGTTCACGGACCGGCTCCGGTTCGGACGAATCGGGGTCGTTAAGACAGGGAATCGTGACCGAGGTCGGTGCTGATGGACGCGTACGGGTCAATTGCGGCCTGCAACACCCAGTCTCCCTGCCCGTCCCCTCCGGAATGGAGGTCGGGGAGGGGGAGCGCGTCTCCGTCAGGGTCTCTTCGCGACGACCGGTTCGGGCGAAGCTCGTCGACGAGCCCGCGGCAGGGTTCGTCGTCGACTCGGCCGAGATCGACGACGCGCTCGCGCGTCCCGACGCCGGACTGACCATCGCGGCCTCTCGCTACGGCGAGGAGCTGACCGTCACGAAGCTCGACCAGCTGGTCGCACGGCTTCGTGGCGGCGACGATGGCGACGCGTCCGGTACCGGGTCGGGCGGATCCGACGACACTGACGCATCCGGCGACGAGGCGGCGCCCCTGGGTGACCTGACGGTCGCCTTCGGCGCGCCGGAACGGGGGTTGCCCCCCATCCTCGGCGAGGACCCGGAGGCCGTCGCGGCGGAGACAGGCGACGACAGGTTCGACCTCTGGCTCAACACGGTTCCGGACCAGGGTAGCGAGGTCGTGCGAACGGAGGAAGCGGTGTTCGCCACGCTCTCGCCCCTCAGGCTGACGAGGTAAGACAAATGCCAGGTACGAACAGACCACGCAAAGGCTCGCTGGGCTTCGGCCCGCGTACGCGAGCGGCGAGTGAGACCCCGCGGTTCAACAGCTGGCCCGACGACGACGGCCAGCCGGGTCTCCAGGGCTTCGCCGGCTACAAGGCCGGCATGACGCACGTCGTGCTGATCAACGACGAGCCCGACTCCCCCCGCGAGGGGATGGAGGAGACCGTCCCGGTGACGGTCGTCGAGACGCCGCCGATGCGCGCGGTCGCGCTCCGAGCCTACGAAGACACGCCGTACGGCCAGCGTCCCCTCACGGAGGTGTGGGCCGACGAGTTCCACGGGGAGCTCGACCGGACCCTCGACGTGCCGGAGGACCACGACGCTGACGCCGCAGAGGAACAGATCCGCGAAGCACACGAGTCGGGCGACCTCGGGGACGTGCGCGTCATCACGCACACCGTCCCGACCGAGATCCCCGGCGTCCCGCGCAAGAAACCCGAGGTCATGGAGACCCGGGTCGGCGGTGGCTCCCTGTCCGACCGCCTCGACTTCGGGCTCGATCTGGTCGCCGACGGCGGCGAGCACTCGATGACCGACGTGTTCCGCGCCGGCGAGTACGCCGACGTGGCCGCGGTCACCAAGGGGAAAGGGACCCAGGGCCCCGTCAAACGCTGGGGCGTCCAGAAGCGGAAGGGCAAACACGCCCGCCAGGGCTGGCGCCGACGCATCGGCAACCTCGGCCCGTGGAACCCCTCGCGCGTGCGCTCGACGGTCCCCCAGCAGGGGCAGACCGGCTACCACCAGCGCACCGAGCTGAACAAACGGCTCATCGACATCGGCGAGGGCGACGACGCCACCGTCGAGGGCGGCTTCGTCAACTACGGCGAGGTCGACGGGCCGTACACGCTCGTCAAGGGCTCGGTCCCCGGTCCGGACCAGCGCGTCGTGCGCTTCCGGCCGGCGGTCCGGCCGAACGACCAGCCCCGCCTCGACCCCGAGGTCCGGTACGTCTCGACCCAGTCCAACCAGGGCGGTCGCGGACGCGCCGCGACATCACAGGAGGACTAACGCATGGAAACGACAGTACGCGACCTGGACGGCGACGACGACGGGAGCCTCGAGCTCCCCGAGGTGTTCGAGACGGCCTACCGCCCGGACCTGATCCGGCGGGCCGTCAACGCCGCCCAGGCCAACCGGAAGCAGGACTACGGCAGCGACGACTACGCGGGGCTGCGCACGCCCGCCGAGTCCCAGGGGAGCGGCCGCGGCATGGCCCACGTCCCCCGGGAGAACGGCCAGGGGCGACGCGTCCCCCAGACCGTCGGCGGTCGCCGCGCGCACCCGCCGAAAGCGGAGAAGGACCGCGGGCTCGACATCAACACGAAGGAGAAGAAACTCGCCGTCCGCTCGGCCGTCGCGGCCACGGCGGACGCCGACACGGTGGCCGACCGCGGCCACGACTTCGACGACGACGTCGAGCTCCCGCTGGTCGTCTCCGACGACTTCGAGGACCTCGTGAAGACCCAGGAGGTCGTCGACGTGCTGGAGTCGCTCGGCGTCGACGCCGACATCGAGCGCGCCGACGACGCGACGGTTCGTGCCGGCCGCGGGACGACCCGCGGGCGCAAGTACAACCGCGCGAAGTCGATCCTCTTCGTGACGAGCGAGGAGCCCTCGAAGGCCGCCCGCAACCTCGCGGGCGCTGACGTGACGACCGCGGCCCAGGTCAACGCGGAGGACCTGGCGCCCGGCGGCGACGCCGGTCGCCTCACCGTCTGGACCGAATCGGCCGTCGCGGAGGTGGCCGAGCGATGAGTGATATCATCAAGTACCCGAACATGACGGAGAAGGCGATGGACGACCTGGACTTCCAGAACAAGCTCCAGTTCGTCGTCGCCGGCGACGCCGCCAAGCCGGAGATCGCCGACGCGGTCTCCGAGCAGTTCGACGTGACGGTCGTGGACGTGCAGACGCAGGTCCAGCCGGACGGCGAGAAGAAGGCGTACGTCAAGCTCTCTGAGGACGACGAGGCCGAGGACGTGGCCTCGAGGATCGGGGTGTTCTGACCATGGGACGACGAATCCAGGGACAACGACGCGGTCGCGGCACCTCGACGTTCCGAGCGCCGTCGCACCGCTACAAGGCCGAACTGTCGCACCGCAAGGTCGAAGACGGCGACATCGTCGAGGGGCGGATCGTGGACATCGAACACGACCCGGCCCGCTCGGCGCCCGTCGCGGCCATCGAGTTCGAGGACGGCGACCAGCGGCTCGTCCTCGCGCCCGAGGGCGTCGGCGTCGGCGACCGCATCCAGGTGGGCGTCAGCGCCGAGATCGCGCCCGGGAACACGCTCCCGCTGGCGGAGATCCCGGAGGGCGTCCCCGTCTGCAACGTCGAGGCCAACCCCGGCGACGGCGGGAAGTTCGCCCGCGCGTCGGGCGTCAACGCCCAGCTGCTGACCCACGACCGCAACGTGGCGGTCGTGACGCTCCCCTCCGGGGAGACCAAGCGGCTGGACCCGGAGTGCCGCGCGACGATCGGCGTCGTGGCCGGCGGCGGCCGGACGGAGAAGCCGTTCGTCAAGGCCGGCAACAAACATCACAAGATGAAAGCACGGGGGACCAAGTGGCCCAACGTTCGCGGCGTGGCCATGAACGCCGTCGACCACCCCTTCGGTGGGGGCGGTCGCCAGCACCCCGGCAAGCCCAAGTCCGTCTCGCGGGACGCCCCGCCGGGCCGGAAGGTGGGCGACATCTCCTCGCGCCGCACCGGCCGAGGTGGTAACAAATGAGTTCAGAGTACCAGATCGGTCACGAGGGTGAGTTCACCTACCGTGGCCACACGCTCGAGGAGCTGCAGGAGATGGACCTCGAGGAAGTCGCGGAACTGCTGCCCGCTCGACAGCGGCGAAGTATCACGCGTGGCCTCTCCGTCGAGAAGGAGAAGCTGCTCGAAGAGGCCCGCGAGGCCGGCGAGGAGGAGACGGCCAACGACCCCATCCGCACGCACCTGCGCGACATGCCGATCGTGCCGGAGATGGTCGGGCTGACCTTCGCCGTCTACACCGGCCAGAGCTTCGAGCGAGTGAAGGTCGAGCCGGAGATGCTCGGCCACTACCTCGGCGAGTTCCAGCTGACACGGACCTCCGTCGAGCACGGCCAGGCCGGCATCGGGGCCACGCGCTCCTCGAAGTTCGTACCGCTCAAATAACATGGGAATCAGCTACTCAGTCGACGCCGACCCGGAGACCACGGCGAAAGCGATGCTTCGGGAGCGTCAGATGAGCCACAAGCACAGCAAGGCCATCGCCCGCGAGATCAAGGGGAAGACGGCCGCCGAGGCCGTCGAGTACCTCGAGGCGGTCATCGCCGAAGAGCAGTCGGTGCCCTTCCGCGAGCACAACTCGGGCGTCGGCCACCGCAACGACATCGACGGCTGGGACGCCGGCCGCTACCCCGAGAAGGCCAGCGAGGGCTTCCTCGACCTGCTCGAGAACGCCGTCGGCAACGCCGACGAGCAGGGCTTCGACGGCGAGTCGATGGAGATCATGCACGTCGCCGCCCACAAGGTCGGCGAGTCCCAGGGCCGCAAGCCCCGCGCGATGGGGCGGGCCTCGCCCTGGAACTCCCCGCAGGTCGACGTGGAACTGATCCTCGAAGAACCGGAGGAGGAGCAGTAATGGCCGACGAACAGCAGTTCATCGAGGACGGCCTCCAGCGGACCCAGATCGACGAGTTCTTCGCCGACGAGCTGGGCCGCGCGGGCTACGGCGGCATGGAGGTCGCCAAGACCCCGATGGGCACCCAGATCGTCCTCAAGGCCGAGAAGCCCGGCATGGTCATCGGCAAGGGCGGGAAGAACATCCGCAAGATCACGACGGAGCTCGAGGAGCGGTTCGACCTCGAGGACCCGCAGGTCGACGTCCAGGAGGTCGACGAGCCGGACCTGAACGCCCGGATCGTCGCCGACCGCCTGGCCAACGCCCTCGAACGCGGCTGGTACTTCCGGAAGGCCGGTCACACCACGATCGACCGGATCATGGAGTCCGGCGCGAAGGGCGCCGAGATCGTCCTCTCGGGGAAGGTCACGGGCGCCCGCTCGCGCGTGGAGAAGTTCAACCGCGGGTACATCAAGCACAACGGCGAACCCGCCGAGGACATCGTCGACCACGGTATCGGGACCGCGGTCATGAAGCTCGGCACCATCGGGGTGCAGGTGAAGATCATCCCGCCGGACGCCGAGCTGCCCGACGACTTCGAGGTCTACGAGGACGTGGAAGTCGAGGACTACGTCGAGGACGTCGACGACGAGTCCGTCGAACAGCTCCTCGAGGGCGAGCCCGACGAGGCCGACGCCGAACCGGTGACCGAGCCGGAGACCGACGAGGAGCCGGCCGAGCCCGAGGTCGACGAGGAGGTCATCGAGGAGGCCGCCGAGGAGACCGAGGAGTTCGACGACGTGGACGTGCCCGACGACGAGGACATCGACGAGGAGCTCGAGGGCCTCGACGAGGCCGTCGACGAGGAGCTCGACGAGGAGACCGAGGCGGAAGCCGAGGAGCTCGTCGAGGAGATGGAAGACGCCGAGGACGCCGAGGCCGACGCGGCCGACGAGGCGTCCGACGCCGACGACGAGGAGGGTGAGCAATGACCGTCCTCTACACCGAGGAGATCCGCGACATGACGCCCGCCGAGCGCGAGGCGGAGCTGGAGGAGCTGGAGACCGAACTCCTGAACGACCGGGCCGTCAAGGCCGCGGGCGGCGCCCCGGAGAACCCGGGTCGCATCAAGGAGCTCCGGAAGGCCATCGCGCGGATCAAGACGGTCCAGCGGGAAGAAGGCGACCTCGAGGAGTCCGAATAATGCCGCTGACACCCGAGACGCTGGCGAGACACGAACTGGTCGGGCTCGCGGCCCGCGTCCGCGCGGGCGACAACCCCGACCTGCTCGACATCGAGGGGCAGGTCGTCGCGGAGACGACCAACACCCTCGGGATCGAGCGCGAGGGCGGCGAGTCCTCGGAGCGAGCGGACAGCGGGTCCGCCGAGCGAGCGGATCGGGTGGCGACGGTCCCCAAGGCGGGGACCACCTTCGAGTTCACGCTCCCCGGGGCGGGCGACGCCCCGGCCGAGGTCGTGACCGTCGAAGGGCGCAGGCTGGTCGCACGGCCTGCACGACGAACGGAGAAATCTGGTGATAGCAAATGGCGCTAGGATTGAACGTACAAGAACCCGACGCGGCCTGTGACGACGAGAACTGCCCGTTCCACGGCACCCTTTCGGTGCGCGGGCAGACGCTCGAGGGCACAGTCGCGTCGACCGACATGGACAAGACCGTCGTCGTCGAGCGAGAGTACGACGTGCCGGTGCCGAAATACGACCGCCTGATGAAACGGCGGAGCCGTGTTCCGGCCCACGCACCCGAGTGTCTCGACCTCGACGAGGGCGATACAGTGACGATCGCGGAGTGTCGACCGCTCTCGAAGACGAAGAGCCACGTCGTGGTCTCCCGCGCGGGAGGTGACGACTGATGGAGGCGATGAAGGCTGACGTGACCCAGGGCCTGGAGAAGGGCTCGCTGATCAACTGCGCCGACAACACGGGCGCACGCGAGCTGAAGGTCATCTCCATCGCCGGCTACTCGGGAGCGAAGAACCGCCACCCGAAGGCGGGTATCGGTGACAAGATCACCGTCTCGGTCACGAAGGGGACCCCGGAGATGCGGCGGCAGGTGCTGGAGGCGGTCGTCGTCCGCCAGCGCAAGCCGATCCGCCGCCCGGACGGGACCCGCGTGAAGTTCGAGGACAACGCGGCGGTCGTCGTCGACGACAACGAGGACCCCCGCGGGACCGAACTGAAAGGACCGATCGCCCGCGAGGTCGCGGAGCGATTCGGATCGGTCGCCTCGACGGCGACGATGATAGTATGAGCGAGCAACCACGCAAACAGCGGACGGACGACGCTACGGCGCCGCTGCACGAGCGCCACGAGAAGGTCCGGGCGACCCTCGCCCAGGACCTCCGTGACGAGTACGGGCAGCGCAACGTGCGCGTCAACGAGGGCGACACGGTCGAGGTGCTGCGCGGCGACTTCGCCGGCGAGACCGGCGAGGTCATCGACGTGGACCTCTCCGAGACCGCGGTCAGGGTCGAGGACGTGACGGTCGAGGCCGCTGACGGGGAGGAGGTTCCCCGTCCGGTCGACGCCTCGAACCTGCGGGTCACGGACCTGAACCTCGACGACGACCGGCGCCAGCAGCGTCTCGAATCGGAGGAGGACAGCGCATGACGAAACATCAGAAGCGACTCTCGGTGCCGAACAGCTGGCCGATCGAGCGCAAGACCGAGACGTTCACCGTCAAGGCCGACGCCGGCCCGCACGGCGAGGCGGGGGTGCCCCTGCTCATCGTCCTGCGGGACGTGCTCGGCTACGCGGACAGCCGCAAGGAGGCCCGCTACGCCTTAGAGCAGGACAGCGTCCTGATCAACGGCAAGGCGGTCTCCGACGAGGAGCGTCCGGTCGGGATGTTCGACATCCTGGCGTTCGTCGAGCGCGAGGAGTACTACCGCGTGTTCCCCGGCGAGGGCGGTCGGCTCTCGCTGACCCCCATCGACGAGGAGGCCGCGGACTCCACGCTGGGCAAGATCGTGAACAAGAAGACGGTGCCCGGCGGCGACGTGCAGCTGACGCTGCACGACGGGCAGACGCTGGTCGTCGACGAGGGCGCCCCCTACGACGGCGGCGACTCCGTGGTCGTCTCGAACGACGACGGCGAGATCGTCGCCCACTTCGAGTACGAGGAGGGCGCGCTGGTGACGGCCGTCGACGGCGCCCACGCGGGCGAGGTCGGCGAGATCGACGAGATCCAGGTCACGCCCGGCAGCGCCTCCAACAACGTGATCGTCGAACAGGACGACGGCGGCTTCGAGACGGTCGAGGAGTACGTCGTCGTCATCGACGAGAACTTCACCGACGACGAGGGCGAGAGCCCCGAGGACGCGACCGCCGAGGCCGCGGCCGACGTCGAGGAGGGAGGTGACGACGAATGAGCTCCGAGACCGCCGATTCGGAGTTCCACGAGATGCGCGAGCCGCGCGTCGAGAAGGTCGTCGTCCACATGGGCGTCGGCGAGGGCGGCCGCGAACTGGCGGACGCCGAGGAGATCCTGGCCGACGTGGCCGGGCAACAGCCCGTCCGCACGCAGGCCCAGGCGACCGTCGGCGAGTTCGGCATCCGCCAGGGCGACCCGATCGGCGCGAAGGTCACGCTGCGCGACGACGAGGCCCACGAGTTCCTCGAGACGGCCCTGGGGCTGGTCGACCTGTCGGAGTCGCAGTTCGACGACACGGGCAACTTCAGCTTCGGCGTCGAGGAACACACCGACTTCCCGAGCCAGGAGTACGACCCGACGACCGGCATCTACGGGCTGGACGTGACGGTCAACCTGGTCCGGCCGGGCTACCGCGTATCGAAGCGAGACAAGGCGTCCCGACAGATCCCGTCGAGCCACCGGCTGGACGTGGCGGACGCGGTGCGGTTCGTCGAGGGGACGTTCGACGTGGAGGTGAGCGAATGAGCGAGAGCGAATCAGAGCCCGAGAAGACCGGCGAGCAGGTTGCAAAGCGGACCGGCCAGCTGGAGTCCTGTCAGCGCTGCGGGCGCGAGCAGGGACTGGTCGGCAAGTACGACATCTGGCTGTGTCGCCAGTGCTTCCGAGAGATCTCGCGAAGCATGGGCTTCAGGAAGTACTCATGACAGGAAACGACCCACTCGCCAACGCGCTCTCGGGGCTCGACAACGCCGAGAGCGTCGGGCATCTCGACCACGAGGTATCACCCGCCTCGAACGAGATCGGCAGCGTGCTCGAGGTCTTCTACGACCGCGGGTACATCGACGGCTTCGAGTTCGTCGACGACGGCAAGGCCGGCAAGTTCGAGGTCGAACTGAAAGGAGCGATAAACGAGTGTGGCCCGGTCACGCCCCGCTACTCGGCGGGCGCCGACGAGTTCGAGAAGTGGGAGAAGCGGTTCCTCCCCGCCCGCGACTACGGGACGCTCGTCGTCACGACCAGCCACGGGATCATGAGCCACTACGAGGCCCGCGAGGAGGGCGTCGGTGGCCAGGTCATCGCGTACGTATACTAATGCCACGCACAGAACTACAGATTCCAGACGAGGCGAGCGCCGAGATGGACCATCTCGAACTCACAGTCGAGGGTCCGAACGGGAGCGTGACCCGACGGCTCTGGTACCCCGACGTGTCGGTCTCGGTCGACGGCGACGCCGTCGTCATCGAGAGCGAGGAAGACGACGCCAAGACGATGTCGACGCTGGGGACCTTCGAGAGCCACGTTCGGAACATGTTCCACGGCGTGACGGAGGGCTGGGAGTACGAGATGGAGGTCTTCTACTCCCACTTCCCGATGCAGGTCGACGTCGATGGCGACGAGGTCGTCATCGAGAACTTCCTCGGGGAGCGCGCCCCGCGCCGCACCGAGATCCACGGGGACACCGACGTATCCGTCTCCGAGGAGACGATCACGCTGTCCGGTCCCGACGTGGAAGCCGTCGGCCAGACGGCGGCGGACATCGAACAGCTGACCCGCGTCACTGACAAGGACGTTCGCGTCTTCCAGGACGGGGTCTACATCACACAGAAGCCGACCCGAGGTGACGCCTGATGGCAGACGAGACACCAGACAACGATCCCGGCGACGAGGCGGACGCCGACGAGGAGGGCCTCCCGCAGCAGGAGGCCGCCGACGACGAACTCGGCGAGCCCGAGCCGGCCGAAGACGAGGAGGACCTCGCCGAGGAGGCCGAGGCCGACGAGGAGTTCGAGGAGCTGGAGGACATCAGCGGCGTCGGCCCCTCCCGGGCCTCCGACCTCGAGGACGCCGGCTACGAGACGGTCGACGACGTGCGCGGCGCCAGCCAGGAGGAGCTCGCCGACGTGGTGGGCAACGCGCTGGCGGCCCGCATCAAGGCCGACGTGGGCGGCCTCGAGGTCGCCGAGGAGACCGAGGCCGAGGTCGAAGAGGAAGAGACCGAAGAGGCTGAGGAGGAGCCGGCCGAGGACGTCGAGACCGAGCTGCGCCCGCGCATCGAGGTCGACTTCGAGCCGGACATCGACGAGAACACCGAGCGGCTGCTCGACGAGCGACGGAAGACGAGCAAGCCGCAGTTCAACCGCCAGGACCACCACAAGAAAAAGCGCGTCGGCACCTCGTGGCGCAAGCCCCGGGGGACGCTCTCGAAGCAGCGGATCGGTATCAAGGGCAAGGGCGACACCGTCGAGGCGGGCTTCCGCACGCCGACGGCGGTCCGCGGCCTGCACCCCTCGGGCTTCGAGGAGGTCCGCGTGCACAACGTCGACGACCTCGAGGACGTGGACGGCGACACCCAGGCCGTCCGCATCGCCTCGAAGGTCGGCGGCCGCAAGCGCGAGCGCATCGAAGACGAGGCCGAGGACCGGCAGATCAAGGTCCTCAACCCCACCTACGAGGAGGTCGAAGTCGATGACTGACCTGAGCGCACAGAAGCGAATGGCGGCCGACGTGCTGGACGTCGGCGAGAACAAGATCTGGCTCGATCCGGAACGCCAGGGCGAACTCGCGGACGCCATCACGCGCGAGGACATCCGCGAGCTCGTCGACGAGGGAGCGATCCGCGCGGAGGCGCCGAAGGGCAACTCCCGCGGTCGCGCCCGCGAGCGACAGGAGAAACGCGCCTACGGTCACCAGAAGGGACAGGGGTCCCGGAAGGGGACCGCGGGCGGCCGAGAGAACGAGAAGGACAAGTGGGAATCGCAGATCCGCGCACAGCGCGAGAAGCTCCGCGAGCTGCGCGATTCCGGCGAGATATCCAAGTCTCGCTACCGCGAGCTCTACGACCGCGCGAGCGGCGGGGAGTTCGACAGCGTCGCGGACATCGAACGAACACTGGAGGACAACTAATGGCGACAGGACCACGCTACACGGTGCCGATGCGGCGTCGCCGCGAGGCCCGAACGGACTACCATCAGAGGTTGCGCCTGCTGAAATCCGGCAAACCGCGCCTGGTGGCTCGAAAGAGCAACCGGCACGTCACGGCGCAGCTGATCACCACCGGACCGAGCGGCGATGAGACGGTCGCGAGCGCGCACTCGAGCGACCTCGAGGAGTACGGCTGGGAGGCGCCGACGGGCAACATGCCCGCGGCCTACCTGACCGGCGTCCTCGCGGGGCTGCGCGCGACGGAGGCCGGCCTCGACGAGGCCGTCCTCGACATCGGCCTCAACTCCCCGACGCCGGGTAGCAAAGTATTCGCGGTACAGGAAGGTGCAATCGACGCGGGACTCGACGTTCCCCACAACGACAGCGTACTCGCGGACTGGTCGCGCACGCGCGGCGAGCACATCGCCGAGTACGCCGAGCAGCTCGACGACGGGCTGTACGGCGGGGACTTCGACGCAACGGACCTACCGGAGCACTTCGACGACATGCGAGAACAACTGCTGGAGGCGGATGAACTATGAGTAACGGCTGGGAGCCGCGGACACGGCTCGGCCACGCGGTCGCCGAGGGCGAGATCGACTCGATGCAGGACGCCCTCAACTCCGGCCTGCCGCTCAAGGAACCGGAGATCGTCGACCAGCTCGTCCCCGGGCTGGAGGACGAGGTGCTGGACATCAACATGGTCCAGCGGATGACCGACTCGGGCCGCCGCGTGAAGTTCCGCTGCGTGGTCGTCGTGGGCAACCGCGACGGCCTCGTCGGCTACGCGGAGGGCCGCGACGACCAGGTCGGCGGCGCCATCCAGAAGGCCATCGAGGTGGCGAAGCTGAACCTCATCGACGTCTCGCGGGGCTGCGGGTCCTGGGAGTGTGGCTGTGGGCGCCCCCACACCGTCGCGCTCCGGACGACCGGCAAGGCCGGCAGCGTCGAGGTCGAACTGCAGCCCGCCCCGCGCGGGCTCGGGCTCGCGGGCGGAGAGACCGTCCGCCACGTGCTCGAACTCGCGGGCATCGAGGACATCTGGACGCGCTCGTCGGGCAACACCCGCACGACGGTCAACTTCGCGAAGGCGACGTTCAACGCGCTCCAGAACACCGCCGAGGCCCGCGTCCCCCAGGAGACCTGGGAGAAGCGCGAGGTGATCGAGTGATGCAAGCGCTCGTCCAGCTCCGCGGCGAGGTCAACATGAACCAGGACGTCCGGGACACGCTGGAGATGCTGAACGTCCACAACGTCAACCACGCCGCGTTCGTCCCGGAGACGGAGGCGTACCGCGGGATGATCACGAAGGTCAACGACTACGTGGCCTACGGCGAACCCAGCGTCGAGACGGTCGAGCTGCTGCTCGAACGGCGCGGCGAGCCGCTGGAGGGCGAGGCCGACATCGACGACTCGTGGGTCGTGGCCAACACCGACTACATGAGCGTCGAGGAGCTCGCCGAGGCGCTGGTCGACGAGGAGACGACGCTGCGCGAGCAGGGGCTGGCGCCGACGCTGCGCCTGCACCCGCCCCGCGGCGGCCACGACGGCATCAAACACCCCACCAAGGAGGGCGGCCAGCTCGGCAAGCACGACACCGAGGCCATCGACGACCTCCTGGAGGCGATGCGATGACATCCAAGAAGAAACGACAGCGCGGCTCCCGCACGCACGGCGGCGGCTCCCACAAGAACCGCCGCGGCGCCGGCCACCGCGGCGGCCGGGGCAACGCGGGCAGCCGCAAACACGAGATGCACAACCACGGCCCGTGGGACAAACACGGGTTCGAACGACCCGACGACGTCCAGGACGAGGTCGCGGAGGTCGACGTCCGCGAGCTCGACGAGGACGCCGCGCTGCTGGCGGCCGAGGGCGTCGCCGACGAGGAGGGCGACGGCTACGCCATCGACGCGCGTGACGTCGTCGAGGACGGCTACGAGGTCGACGTGGTGAAGGTGCTCGGCGCCGGTCAGGTGCGCAACGAGCTGCACCTGGTCGCCGACGCCTTCTCGGCGGCGGCCGAGGAGAAGGTCGAGGACGCGGGCGGCTCGGTCGAGCTGACCGAGGCCGGGCAGGCCCGCGCCGCGGAAACCGACAAGGATACACCCGACGAGCAAGACGACTCATAACCATGGGCTGGAAGGACACCGCCGAACCGGTACTCACCCGCATGCCCACCGTCCAGCGTCCGGAGGGGCACGTCCCCTTCAAGCGCAAGCTCGGCTGGACGGCCGGCGTGCTGGTGCTGTACTTCTTCCTGACGAACGTCTTCCTGTTCGGTCTCGGGAGCGGCCAGGGTCAGGACGTCTTCGGCCAGTTCCGTTCGATCCTCGCCGGCGGACAGGGCACGATCATGCAGCTCGGTATCGGACCGATCGTCACTGCGAGCATCGTGTTGCAGCTGCTCGGCGGTGCCGACCTGCTCGGCCTCGACACGCAGAACAACCCCCGGGACCAGGTGCTCTACCAGGGGCTCCAGAAGTTCCTGGTGCTCGTGATGATCTGCCTGACCGGCCTGCCGATGGTGTTCGCGGGCGGGTTCCTGCCGGCCAGCGAGTCGCTGGCCCAGTCGTTCCCCGGCGGGGCGTTCGGCGTGCAGTGGCTGCTGTTCGCACAGATCTTCGTCGGCGGTGTCCTCATCCTCTACATGGACGAGGTCATCTCCAAGTGGGGGGTCGGCTCCGGGATCGGCCTGTTCATCATCGCCGGCGTCAGCCAGCGGCTGATCGGCGGGCTCGTCTCGACGAGCTTCATCGGCAACCCCAACGAGATCGGTCTCATCCCGTACTGGATCGGGGTTGTCACCGGGAGCGCCGATGTCGGGCCGCTCCTCGGGAGCGGACTCCAGACGCTCATCTTCGGTCAGGGTGACATCCTCGCGATGATCACAACGGTGCTCATCTTCGTGGTCGTCGTCTACGCTGAGAGCGTCCGCGTGGAGATCCCGCTGTCGAACACCCGGGTCAAGGGCGCCCGCGGTCGCTTCCCGGTGAAGCTCATCTACGCGAGCGTCCTGCCGATGATCCTCGTCCGCGCGCTGCAGGCCAACATCCAGTTCCTGGGCCGGATCCTCCACGCCCAGCTGGGGAGCCTCCCCGCGTGGCTGGGCACCTACCAGGAGTCGGCGGGCGGCGTCGCCAACCCGGTCGGCGGTCTGTTCTACTACATGGCCCCCGTCCGGAACCCCGAACAGTGGATGTGGTGGCTCGGCCAGACGACCAACGCGCCGTGGCAGATCGCCCTGCGCGTCGGCGTCGACCTGACGTTCATGGTCATCGGCGGCGCCATCTTCGCCATCTTCTGGGTCGAGACCACCGACATGGGCCCGGAGGCGACCGCCCAGCAGATCCACAACTCCGGGATGGAGATCCCCGGCTTCCGGCGCAACACCAGCGTCATCGAGAAGGTGCTCGAGCGGTACATCCCGCAGGTGACCGTCATCGGCGGCGCACTGGTCGGCCTGCTGGCCGTGCTCGCCAACATGATGGGGACCATCGGTGAAGTCTCCGGGACGGGGCTGCTGCTAACGGTGTCTATCACCTACAAGATCTACGAGGAGATCGCCGAGGAGCAGCTCATGGAGATGCATCCCATGATGCGCCAGATGTTCGGCTGAAGTACCGAACGACCACGGCCGTCAGCGGGCATCGCCCCCGAATTTCCGATTCTTTCACGGCGCCGCTGTGCCGACAGTATCTTCCGAGCCAGTGAATGGAACGTCGATCCCGAGGCCGTCGTAGGCCAGTACCGGTCTCTTCGTTCGCCCGGAACCGCCGCCTTCGAACTCGATGACGCCGATGTCTCCGGGCTCCGGGAGGTCCCGATGTACCTGCTTGTAGTCCCGGTCCACCAGTTCGCTCGCTTCTCGGATGCTATCGGGTTCGTACTCGAAGAGGGCATCCAGGCGTTCTAGATTCTTCTGGCTGAGGAGCCGGCTGAGTTTCGCGTACGATCCGAAGGTCAGGACCGGCTGGGCGTCATCGAGGTCTTCCCCCTCCTGAGCGGCCTTGATACGGCGTCGCGTACGCTGATCGAGACGATCACGTTCGCCGACAGTGACTTTGGGCGTGGGCATGGGTTGTTCCTCCCGACGGCGTCCGACTCCGGCCAGTTCCACGAGACGGAGGAAATGACTTCGAATTCGAAGCACGCACTGTATATTTTCTTCACCTCGATACGGGGTAATGAGTGATCACGAAGTGACGGCTGAAACGCGGAGTTCCGTTTCTCTCGACACTATCTAGACCTTCCTGCTCATCAGCGTCGGCGGAGTATCCCAGCTGTCTCGACGAACATGGCAGTCTTGCACTAGCTGACCCTGCCGATGAAGTCACGTGTCACGAGAAGGGGGCATCACTCACAGAGGTCTCCGGAGAGGAAGTGTTGCGGATGTATTCGTCGCTCTGGCACGCACACATCCCGAAATTAGCCGAGTCAGGTGTCGTCGAGTACAGCCAGGATACAGATACCGTCCGACTATCGGACGACGCCGACGCGGTTATCCGCGTTCTCTTCCATCACTTGCCCGCGAGCGAGGAGACCGCGCAGGATCCATCGCCAGCCACGGCATCAGCGCGAGAGACTAGAGATGAGTGACCGAGAGGAGGTGAGACGTGGGACTTCATGTCTGTACTGCAGCGCAGCAGCGGATACTAACTGCTTTAGAGACAGAGGACCGATAGACGTTACCCCGAGTATCTGGACGGGGAAGTTTGCCAGCGGATATTCTAACGTATTAGGCTCTCAGCTTACCCGGTCACAGGGCGATAGTATACTCAAACAACGATTCCTCCGATTTAGGGAAGATCTGTCGTTACACTAGCTGGTGGACGTTATTTCCTGCCGGTTGCCCTCTCCGGAACGGGAGGATCGTTGTCCAGACCATGGATTTCGACGACTCAACTGCAGACGCGCGCTTCGATGCCCTCACCGAGACACTGACAGATGCGCTCATCATCATCGATTCACAGAGCCGGATTCAGTTTTCCAATCCCGCACTCGAAGATATTCTCGGCTACAGCCCTGAGGAGGTACGCGGTGAACGATTGACGCGTTTAATGCCGGGGAATCTCAAGACCCGGCACTTGGAAGCCGTAGACCGATACCTGACCACCGGCGAGCAGACCCTCGATTGGGAGCATATTGAGCTTCCCGGCCAGCACAAAGACGGCCACGAGGTGCCGCTCAGCATCTCGTTTAGCGAGTTCGAGCTTGGTGGCGAGCAGTACTTCACCGGTGTGCTACGGGACATCTCTGACCGCCGGACGCTCGAAGCTGAACGCGACCTGCTTCACGCCACGAAAGACGAGATCGCCAAAGCCGAGGATCTCTCCGAGGGACTCACGGCGACACTTCGGCTCATCGGCGAATCGATGAATTGGGTGCACGGGGAAGCCTGGATTCCGGCCGCTGACGGCGAGAGCATCGAGTGGGATTCGTGGTGGGAGGCAGCGGACGTTGATTGTTCCGCCTATCGAGAGGCCTCTGCGGACCTGCGTTTCGAATCCGGGAACGGGCTTGTCGGGCGCGTCTGGCAAACCGGTGAGTCCGAGTGGATTCCGAACGTCGCTTCCGCCGACGGAAGCGTCTTCGAACGCGCACCTGCCGCCACCAATGCCGGATTCAAAGCGACGCTTGGCGTTCCGATCAGAACCAACGGCACTGTCGTTGCCGTCCTCGTCTTCTACATGCAGGAAGAGCAGAACGTGGACGAGCGAATGGTCGAAGTCACCCAGGCAGTCGCGGCAGATCTCGGTCTCCTCATGGCGCGCAAGCGCGCCGAAGAGACCCTCCGAGAAGAACGCGACCTTGTCTCGAACATTCTACAGACGACGCCTGCCGGCATCGTCGTCCTCAATGTCCGGGGGGAATTCGACTACGTGAACGAGCGGGCAGAGGAACTGCTGCGCATCGAACCCGACGAGAACGGGCAGTACCCCTCGGCCGGAGACATATCGTTCACCGTGCTCAACGCCGACGGGGAGCCCGTCACCGACGCCGAGCATCCCTACCGGACGGTGCTCCGCAACGGCGAGGAAGTAAAGTCCGACGTTGGGGTTGAGTACCCCGACGGCGATCAGCGGTGGCTTGCTGTTCACGGCACACCGCTCCGCGGTCCTGATGGCGACGTGACGAGAGCGGTGTTCGCCTTCGAGGACGTTACTGAACGGAAACGACGGGCTGACCGGCTCGAACGGCTGAACGAGCTCGGGCAGGAACTCACCGACGTCGAATCGTTCGAATCTGCGTGTGAACACGCAGTAACTGGAGCCCAAGAGATTCTCGACCTACCCGTCACAACTGTTGAACGGTACGATCCTGAGACGGGTCGCCTCGACCCCTGTGCGCGTACCCCACAAGTAGAGGACCTCGTCGGGGACAACCCCTTGTTCGCCTCCGAACGCGATCTGCCGTGGCAAGCGTTCGTCCAGAACCAACCCCAGATCTACAACGATATCCACGCGGAGACTGATTTGGACGCCGATGAAACGGCGTTGTCGAGCGCTATCATCCTTCCGCTAGACCAGCACGGCGTATTCATCAGCGGAGCAACCGAGATAAATGCGTTCTCCGAGACAGACGTCCGCCTCGCCGAAAATCTGGCTGGAAATATCGAAGCGGTCTTTGACCGATTAGACCGTGAAGAAGAACTCCGTACGCAGAAGTCGGAGTTAGAGACGAAAAACAACCAGTTACAGCGCGTACAGCGGGTGAACGAAGAGATTCGTGATATCACGCAAGCGCTGATGGACGCGACCTCGAAAGCTGAGATCCAACGACTCGTCGTGGATCGGCTGGCGAATAGTGACCCCTATCGATTCGTCTGGTTCGGCGAGCGCGATCTCGCCACTGATGACATCGTCCCAACGGCTTCTGCCGGTGTCGAAGAGGGATATCTCGACACCGTCGAGGTCACAGCCGACACGAGCGAGACGGGCCAAGGACCGGCCGGCCGAGCGATCCGGTCGCACGAGCCGCAGATTCAGAACAATCTCCAGTCCGACCCGCCGTTCGAGCCGTGGCGACAGGAAGCCATGCAGCGCGGGTACCGAGCGAGCATTGCCGTTCCTGTGGTCTACAACGGAACGTGCTATGGGCTGTTGAATCTCTACGCGAACGAGCCCGAGGTCTTCACGGAGATGGAGGAGGCTGTATTGACCGAACTCGGAGAGATGATCGGGTACGCGCTCAACGCTATGGAGCGCTACAATGCGCTCGTTTCCGAGGACTCGGTCGAACTTGAGTTCGTCATCCGGGATTTCTCGAACCCACTCATGAATCTACTCCGAGAACGCGGGGGGAGCGTGCGCCTCGAAAATATTGGGAACCGAGTTGAAGGCTCATTGCGCGTTTTCGTGGCGTTCACCGGTCTCGATTTCGAAACCATTGAATCGTTTTTCGAGCAGCACGTCGGCGGGGACGATCTCACACTGATCCGCAACCGGAACGGCGAGATCATCGTCGAGTTGCTCCTCCCCGATGACTCGTTCCTCGTGTCACTCGTCGAGCGCGGTGCGATCCCGGCGGATATTCGGGCTACACCGGAGGAAGGCCGGATAACCGTGCGGATTCCGCAGTCTGCGTCTGTCCGCGAATACGTTGAACTGTTCAGAGACCGGTACGGGGACGATGTGGATCTCGTCGCGCGTCGTGAGTCACCTGAACCGGTTCAGTCAAGAGCTGAATTCGAGCGCGCGTACGTTGATCGTCTCACCGAACGCCAGCAGGAAGTCCTGCAAACGGCGTACTTTGCGGGATTCTTCGAACAGCCACGAGAGCACTCCGCGGAAGACATAGCCGAGATGCTAGGTGTGTCGCAACCAACGGTAAGTCGGCACGTGCGGAATAGCGAGCAAACACTCTTCTCGATGCTGTTCGGCGACGGGTAGACCGCCCACCCGTATCAGTATAACACCGCGGAACCCCGCGCCGTAGGCAAATACTGAGAATGGGTAACCGGGGACGGCTCATACGAGGTGGTGAGGAGCAATCCATGACCTCCATCATTGAAACCAGCGAGTCGGAATCTGTGAGCCAGCAAGTCATCGCAGAAGTCGCGGTAACGGCCGGGAAAGACCCGTTAGAGATGGAACCACTCTACACACGGGTTGACCCGGACTGCCTGGAGGCCATCTTCTCCGACGATGCTCAGATGGCCACCCGTGAACACGGTCAGATCTCATTCCCGATGGCCGGGTGTCACGTCGTCGTGGAAGCGAACGGGACCATCAACGTCACAGAGCGCGGTGAGCCAGCAGAGACAGCGGTACCGAGTGGACAGGCAAGCGGTGCGTCGAACGCCGCGGAATCACCGGACTAAGGTGTAGGGACATGGGTACGGGTAACTCGCGGTCAGAGAAAGGGGGCGCAAATGCCTAAGGGGGGCCGCTCCCCGTCGGATGAACCACTGGAGGCCACTGGAGAGGCACCCACAGTCACTCACTGCACGACTTGCGGCGCCCGGATCGACCCGACAGTGTGGCACCCGGTGGCGACAGACTTCGACGATGACGGCGAGTTCCATCTGTACGCGTTCTGCAGCATCGAATGCCGGGATAGATGGAAACGAGAACCATCGGACACCCCCTCACGAAAATGAGTTAGAAACAACAATATGGTGCTTGCAGTCTGCCCGGAATGTGACTACAGATTAGCGGAACTGGTGAAGCGTGAAGTCGAAGACAGCGAGGTGTTCCAGTACTTCGAATGTTCAGAGTGCGATCACGAGTGGTCCGATACCATGCTCTGACTCAGGCCTTGCAATATGAGTTCAGAAGTCCATCCTGATGGTCCGCCGCGATGAGACTACTAAACGATTACAGACCTCGCATTTTCCTCTCCATGGGATTCGTACTGAAACCCCACAGCGGAACCGGAAATCAAGGATAACGAGCGGTTCAGTCTCCGGTGGCTCCTGTGCTCGATAGTTCAGGATAGGACTTGCCAGGAATCGAATCAGTGTTTTCGCGGAGTAGCTCAAGTAGTGGTAATCCCCTCGAATGCAGGTCCATTTTCCACCCGGTGAGCCTCTCGATCCCATCGAATGAAGCCAGTATCTTGACCGCACACTGAGAGGGGCCAGCAAGGGAATCTCACGTTCTTCGAGACGTTTTTCGAGCACATCGCGTCCAACCCGGTGGGCGACCGCAAACAGACGCTGCGGCGAGCGGTTCAGGAGGCCTACGAGCGACAGGGGATCACTCGGGATCCGTCGACCCACGACAACGAATCGCCGACCGTTCGGGACGTGATCGGCGTCCTCGAAGACCTGCTCGACGCCCCGGACGAGTTCGGCTACGCAACCGACGGTGAACAGGAGAAGGTCCGGAGCGACGCGCAGTCGCTGCTGACGGATCTCCGCCCGTCGTTCCGCGAGGGCGGCGACCTCGCCAACCTCGCCGAGCGGACGAGCTTCGACCTGGATTCGTCGGTACTGTATCTCGACCTTCATCAGGAGGAGGGCGCTACGGGTCGCTCGGAGACGAGTCTCATGATGCAGTGCTGTTCAACGCCGTCTACGAGCGTGCGAAGGGGACGGACAAGCGGGTCGTCTTCGCTATCGACGAGGCGCACTACCTGCTGAACGACGCCACGTCGCTGGAGTTTCTGGAGACGGCGGTCCGGCACAGTCGCCACTACGACCTCTCCTTGCAGTTCATCACCCAGACCGGCGGCGAGTTCGCGCTGACGCCCGAGGCGAGGACCATCGCGGATCTTTGCTCGCTCACGCTGATTCACCGGGTGCAGGAGGAGACCGACAAGTTGGCCGAGTGGTTCGGGCTGAGCGAGCGCGAGATCAACTGGATCCGGACCGCGAAGGCAGGCAACGACGAGGACGGCTTCTCCGAGGCGCTGCTGGGGATCGACGAGGAGGGCTGGTTCCCGCTCCGGGTGCGTGCGAGCGGATTCGAAGACGAGGCACTCGCTTCGAATCAATGAGGCTGTCGGGTCTGGTTGTCCGGCTCGATAGTCTCTGAGTTGTCACGGCGCAGCGAGAGATTGGACGATTGAACTACTATACCCTTCGCTGGTCGTCCACCGTCTCTATGCCGAGTCGGACGAGCGTCGCATCGTCGGCACATTTGAGTCGCGGGTGAGTGCGGGCTTCGGGGTCGGCACGTTCGATCCGTCGCAGGGGTTCTAACAGCACGTCCGGTCCCGCGTCGTCGAGCGCCGCGGCGACGCCAGCCCAGTCCGCGAAGTGATCGTAGGTGTCGACCAGCCGGGCCAGGCCGTCGGTGAGCAGACAGACCTTGTCGCCGGCCTCGACGGCGACCGTTCCAGTCAGAGCGTGGTCGACAGCGTCGGGATCCGTGCTCAATACCCAGTAGTTGCCCGGCGTGTTCTTCCGCCGGCGGTGCTTGCGAAGCGTCGGGACCACCGCCTCCCGGGCGTCCTCGGCGTCGAGTCCGTTCGCCCGGTGGCGCTTGAACACCGACAGCGACCGGGCTTCGAGCGACTCGATGCGCGCGTCCGTCACGTGGTCGACCAGTTGGCCGTTCCGATGAACGAGCAGCGAGCAGTCACAGAGGACGAGATACTCCAGCGTCGGGCCGTCTACTCTGACTATGGCGCCGGCGGCCGACGGCTCGCTGGCCGGGTCGATGTCGGCGTCGCCCGCAACTGACTCGAACGCCGCGCTTACTTCGCTGACGGCGTCGCGGACGACCGCGGTGAGCGAGTCATCAGTGCGGTGAACCCGGTCGAGCAGCGCCCCGGAGAGTCGCTCGACGTACCACTCGGCGTCGGTTCGCCCCGGCGTGTGTCGGATCTCGCCGACGCCGGTCGCGCCGTCGAGGACCCACGCAACGGTCGGCCGCGCGATGCCGAGGTCCTCGTTGACCGCCCGGACGGTGTCGGAGACGACCGTCCCGCGACCGAACCGCAGCTCGGACATAGCGGGAGTGCATCGGGCGTGGACTTGAAAGTTCCCGCGGCGGCCAGCGCGACGGACGGCCCGGCGGCTTCCGCAAGGCCTATTCACCTGTCGGCGAACGCACCCGGTAATGACCGACCGGCCGGGAGCGTCGGCGCGTTCGGAGAGCGACCGTTCGGTCCCCGCTCCCGACGGAGACCAGTCGCTACCCGCTCCAGAGGGCGAGCGGCCACGCGCCTGTCCCGACGGTGACCGTCTGTTCGCCCGACTCCCGCGCCCATGCACGGAGGACCCACACCGGATCGCGGTCCTCTCGGACGTTCACTTCTCGATGACGGAGGCGCGGACGAGCAAGCAGCTCCACAGGACACCGACACACCTGCGGGCGGCGGTCCGGGACATCAATCGCCGGGATATCGACGCCGTCGTCTGTCTGGGCGATCTCGTCCATCGGGGTCGGTCGGCGGAGTACGACCGGGTCGCCGTTCGTCTCGACGACCTCGATCCGCCGCTGTACGCGGTGCCGGGCAATCACGACCTGTCGTCCTACGAGGGAGCTGACGGCCTCGAACTCGCGTCGTTCGCCGAGCGCTTCGGCGGGGCCTCATATCCCCTCGCGGCCGCCGTCGGCGAGCTGACTGTCCGTGGAGTGCCGGCGACCGCGGGCAGCCTCGACCCGGCCATGCTGGCGACGCTCCGCGACCGCGTCTCGGCCGACGAACCGACGCTGCTGTGTCTCCACTACCCGACGCAGCCGGTCGTCGCACGGCTCCGGCGGCTGGTCGCCGACCCCTCGGTCGTCCAAGCGAAACGGATCGTCCGCGATTTCGCCTCGGTGTTCGAACAGGGAGTCGTTCCGCTCGTCCTGACCGGCCACCTCCACGTCCCGCTGCTCGCCCGTCGTCACGGCCGGGCGTACGTCGGCGCGCCGCCGCTGTGTACCTACCCCCAGGGGTACCTGCTGGTCCGGACCGACCCGTCCGGGTGTCGCCTTCGGTTCGTTCCGGTCGCGGACGCGACGACGATGGCGCGGACGAAGGCGGCACGGGCGCGCCACTCGACGACCGATCGGACGCTCACCGACGCCGCCGCGGACGTGATGGGGTCGCTCCCGCTCGTCTGAAGACTGGTAGTGGGTGGATCGGGGCCGGCACGTGAACGGTGGCAGCACGTTGACCGGGAGTGACATCGCCGAGCCGGTCGCGTCAGCCCTCTCGACGATCTTGTCCAGCCCTGACAAGCGTCGGTCCTCGCAGCGTCCCGGTAGCTAATCTATAACTATATAACGTATACATCTGACCCGACCGGTATGTTTGTTCTGTAGGTGTTCATTACTGTATTACAAACCTACATTTAAGGCCGGACGGAAGGCTCCCCTGTTCATGGATTCGGACAAGCGGGCGTATTCGCGTCGGCGGGTACTTCTGTCAGGGACGGCGGTGGGAGCATCGATGCTGGCCGGGTGTGGGTCGGACAGCACGAACAGCGGCGGGACGGACGCGTCGGGCGACGGCGGGTCGACACCGATGGACGGTTCCGACAGCGGTGACAGCGGCGACGGCTCCGACGGTAGCGACACCGAGAGCAGCAGCGAGACCGACAGCGGTTCGGCGTCGACGCTGAACCTGGCCATCTCCAGCACGGACTCGTTCGATCCGATCGTGATCAAGGGCGACGGCTCGACCAAGGTCACACAGCAGGTCTACGACACCCTCACCACCCTCCCCCGTGGGAGTCTGGAACCGGAGTTGAACCTGGCGACCGACTACTCGGTCTCCGAGGACAACACCACCTACACGTTCACGCTGAAGGAGGGCGTCCAGTTCCACGACGGGACCGAACTCACCGCACAGGACTTCGTCTACTCCTGGGAGCGCATCGCCGCCTCGCCGAACACCCAGGAGACCGACCTCATCCTCGGCGGGGTGTTCCAGTTCGCCCACGAAACCGATTCCGAGGGCAACTACGTCCCCGGGAGCCTGGGCGTCGAGGCCGTCGACGACTACACCCTCCGCGTCGAGCTGGCCCAGCCGTTCTACGACGCGCTCTATCAGTTCTCGAACGGCGTGCTCGCGCCGATCCCCGAGGGGATCGTCGGCGACATCGAGGGCTACGACGGCGAGATGGCCTACGAGGAGTTCGCGCAGGGCAACCCCGTCGGGACGGGGCCCTTTACGTTCGAGAGCTTCACCTCGGGTACGTCGGCGTCGCTGAGCGCGTTCGAGAACTACCACGGCGACGGGCCGAACGTCTCGACGATCGCCATGCAGATCCTGGAGGACCCGAACGCGCGGGTTACCTACGCCAACAACCGCAACGCCGACATGTTCCGGCTGCCGACCTCCAACTTCGACCCCTCGAAGGTGTCGAACATGGAGCAGTTGGAGTTCGGCCAGGCCGTCGGCGAGTACGGGCCGCTCGACAACGGTGCGACGGTCAACTACGGCACCTACCCGACGAACTACACCGCGTGGTTCATCTTCAACACCAATCAGGTCCCCAAGCCGGTTCGACAGGCGACAGCGTACGTGGCCAACCAGGAGACGTTCGTCAGCCAGGGGTTCCGGAACCTCGGCCAGCCGGCGTATCACTTCACGCCGCCGTCGGTCTTCCCGGGCGGCGCCGAGGCCTACGACGCCCACGCCCGCGAGGGGGCCAACTCCCAGACGGAGTTCGGAGCGGACGGCTACCCCTACGGCATCAACGAGACGCGCATGGACGAGGCCCGCGCCACGATGGAAGACGCCGGGTACGGGGCCGACTCGCCGTACGAACTCACGTTCACGATCTACACCGACCGCAAACCCGACGCCTACGGCCGCATCGCGCAGGTGCTGGAGGGACAGCTGGGCAGCGCCCACATCGACCTCTCCATCGAGCGCGAGCCGTTCTCGGCGATCATCGACGGCGCACTCAACAACCGCCTGGAGTTCTTCTCGCTGGGCAACGGGCTCGCCTACCCTTCGCCGGCGGACACGCTCCGGCTCGCGCACCCGACGGAGAGCAACTTCACCCGCTGGGGCGACGTCGACGGGAAAGGCCCCCAGACGGAGGCGGCGACGCGCGCTTCCGAGGCATGGGCCAGGGTACAGGACAACCTCGGCCCCAGCGAGGCCGAACAACAGGCCCGCAACGAGGCCTACCTCGCCATCGAGGAGTGTAACTGGGAGGACGTGCCGGCACTGCTCGACTACCACCCCGTTGCCCAGCAGTACTGGTACGACGCGGTCGACACGAGCGTGAAGACGTCGAGCTTCCACGAGTTCCAGTACGACACGCTCTCGATGGAGTGACCTGCGCTATTACCGCCTCGTCGGACACCACCGGTCCAACGGATACCCGCGGACCGCGAAGCAGTCGAAACTCTCACAATCACGAATGAACCGCTGGAAATACCTGCTCAAACGGGTTGGCCTGTCGCTGCCGGTCCTGTTTTTCGGCACATCCCTCACGTTTCTGATCATCCGTGTCGGACCGATCAACCCGGCGGCCGCTATCATCGGGGTCACGGGCAACCCCCAATCGTCGGAACGCTACCGACTGATCCGCGAGGACCTGGGCCTCGACCAGCCGCTGTGGGAACAGTACGTTGACTTCATGATCGACATGTTCACGCTGAACCTGGGCCAGTCGTGGGTGTTACAGGCGGGCACACCGACGACGGAACTCATCGCGATTTACGCGCCGCGAACGATCTGGCTCGGGCTCTGGTCGGTCCTCATCGCTATCCTCGTCGGGGTCCCCCTGGGGTTTTACGCTGGGCTGAACGTCAACACTTACCGGGACTACCTGGCCTCGTTCTCGGGGATCGTCTGGCGCGCGATGCCGAACTTCTGGCTGGCGATCATCCTCGTGGGTCTGCTGTCGAGTTCCGAGCAACTCGTCGGGATCAGCTGGGAACGCCTCCTCGTCGAGACGAGCGTCGTCGGCCCGCCCGGGATCGCCGACGCAAACAGCCTCGGGGACTTCGGCGTCGCGTTCAAGAAGGTGCTGCCCGCCGCGCTGGTGCTCGGCTCGGCGTCGATGGGCAACGAGATGCGGATCGGGCGGACGGCGGTCCTCGAATCGATCAACGCGAAATACGTCGAGACGGCGAAGATGCGCGGGGTCCCCGACCGGGTCATCGTCTGGAAACACGTGTTCCGCAACGCGCTCATCCCGCTGGTACCGATCATCACCAGCGAGGCGTTCCTCCTCGTCGGCGGCAGCGTCCTCGTCGAACTGATCTTCGGCATCAACGGTCTGGGGTACCTGTTCTACCGGGCGACCGTGCAGGGCGACATCCCGCTCGCGGCGTCGCTCATGTTCGTGTTCATCGTCGTGCTCGTCGCCGTGAACATCACGCAAGACATCATGTACACGCTGATCGATCCGAGGGTTGGCTATGAACGACAGTAACGACCGACGGATCCGGCGGGAGTCGCTCTCCGAACGGGTGCGTTCGAACCCCTACCCCGCGGTCATCTGGCTCGGCGCCGGCCTCGCGCTGGTCCTCCCGGAGGCCGGTGCGCTGTTGTCGTTCCTTCTCGGTCTCGTGCCGTGGGGGGCTCTCGCGGGAGCCGTCCCAGTGCCGGGGCAACCGACCGTCGCCGAGTTCGGCCGCGCGCTGGCCGACGTTCCGACCCTGCTGTCGCGCGACGTGATCCCCAACCAGGGGTACAAGGTTCCCGGAGAGGGGTGGCACGGCACGTTCATGGGACTCTCGCCCGCGCTCGCTTGGGCCCTGCGAGCCGGACTGGTGTTCGGCTACGTTGCCTGTTGGGGACTGTGGGCGGTCCACGGCTACCGGCTCTACCGATACACCTACCGTCCGGCGGAGTGGACTCCGTTCGACGACACGGTCGACCGGTTTGCCGACCACGGCTGGGGGCTGTTCGGGCTGGCGGTGGTCTGTCTGTTCCTGACCTTCGCGGTGTTCGCGCCGGCGGTCAGCCCCACGACGGCCGAGCGGAACATCTACGACCGCTACGAGCAGTCGATCACCCACTACGAGGACGGCCAACTGCGGGAGGTATCCGTCGGGACCGCGAACCTCGACACGGTTTCGCAGGGGATCGAGACCCGTAACGTCGGCGTGTTGACCTACGACCGATACGACCGGTTCCACCCCTTCGGAACGCTCCCGAACGGCCAGGACCTGTTCATGTTCATGGCGGCCGGCGCCCGGGTGTCGCTGTTCATCGGACTGCTGTCGATCGGGCTGAGCGTCGTACTCGCCGGCGGGGGAGCCCTCGTCTCGGCGTACTATCGCGGGCGCGTCGACCTCGGGCTCGTCCTCGCTGGGGACTCGATCCAGGCGATGCCGCAGCTGCTGGTCATCATCCTGTTGTCGGTGGTGCTGTCGGGGACCTGGATCGCCGACCTCTACAACGGGGGCGTGCTCATCGCCCTCGTCTTCGCCGGGACCGGGTGGCCGGGGCTGTGGCGCTCCATCCGCGGCCCCGCGATGCAGGTCGCCCGCGAGTCCTGGGTGGAGGCCGCCCGCGGATTCGGGGAACCGGCCCGGGTCACGATGTACCGGCACATCCTTCCGTACGTGACGGGCTACCTGCTGGTGTACGCCTCGATGATCCTCGGCGGGATCGTCATCGGTGTCGCGGGGCTGTCGTTTCTCGGTCTGGGCGTCACCGCGCCGGTCCCCGAGTGGGGACGGGCGATCAGCGCCGGCGAACCGTACGTGGACTCCGTCTCCTGGCATATCGCCCTGATCCCGGGGCTGCTCATCGTGCTGGTTGTCACGGGATTCAACGCGCTGGGCGACGGAGTCCGGGACGCCATCGACCCACAGAGCGAGTCCAGCGAGAGCACGGTCGTCGCCTCCAGCGGAGGTGGTGCGTGATGAGCGACCCTCTCTTGGCCGTCGAAGACCTCCGGACCACGTTCCACACCGACGGCGGCGACGTTCGTGCCGTCGACGGCGTCTCATTCGAGATCGGACGCGGCGAGACGCTTGGGCTGGTCGGGGAGTCGGGCTCGGGGAAGACGGTGACGGCACGCTCGATCGTCGGACTCGTCGACGGCCCAGGGACGGTCGAAGGGAGCGTCCGCTACCGTGGCGAGGAACTGCTGGGCAAGTCCGAGTCAGAGCTCCGATCGGTCCGGGGCGGCGGCGTCGGGATGGTGTTTCAGGACTCGCTGGCCAGTCTGAACCCCGTCTACACCGTCGGCAACCAGCTCAAGGAAGGGTTGCGCTACCAGCGGGACCTCCGAGGGGAAGCCGCTCGCGAGGAAGCGGTCGACCTGCTCGAATCTGTCGGGATTCCTGACCCAGTACGACGCCTCGACGCCTATCCCCACGAACTCTCCGGCGGGCAGCGCCAGCGTGCCCTGATCGCGATCGCGCTGGCGTGTCAACCGGATCTGCTCATTTGCGACGAACCGACGACGGGACTCGACGTATCGACGCAGGCCAATCTGCTCACGTTGCTCGACGAGATCCAGGCCGAGCGGGACTTGGGGGTTCTCTTCATCACGCACGATCTAGGCGTGATCGCCCAGACGGCCGACCGAGTGAACGTGATGTACGCGGGTGAGATCGTCGAGTCCGGGCCCGTCGGCGAACTGTTCGACGACCCCGCCCACCCCTACACCCGGGGGCTGCTGTCGAGCATCCCCAGTGTCCGGGAGCGTCGCGATCTTGACCCGATCCCCGGCGAGGTACCGACGCCGACCGAAGCGGCGTCGGCGTGTCGGTTCGCGCCCCGGTGCCCCGAGGCGACCGCGGAGTGCGAGTCGGTCCACCCCGACCGGAAACCCGTCGGCGAGGACCACAACGCGGCCTGCCTGCTGTATTCCGAGGGTGCGACGCGGGCGGAGGCGGCGAGCCGGCACAGTAATAACGAGGAGGTGACGCGATGAGCGCGCTACGTGGTGAGACGGACACCGTCGTCGGCGAAACGCTGCTCGAAGCCGAGAACGTCCGCAAGTACTACGACGAGGGTGGTGTCCTCTCGGACCCGCCGGTCAAGGCGGTCGACGGCGTCTCCCTCTCGGTCAAGCGCGGTGAGACCCTTGCGGTCGTCGGCGAATCCGGTTCCGGGAAGACGACGCTCGGGCGCTCGCTCGCCCGTCTCGACCGGCCGAGCGACGGGACCATCGAGTTCGACGGCCGGGACATCTCCCAGGTGGGCG
Organism: Halosimplex halophilum; assembly: GCF_004698125.1. Lineage (NCBI taxonomy): Archaea > Methanobacteriati > Methanobacteriota > Halobacteria > Halobacteriales > Haloarculaceae > Halosimplex > Halosimplex halophilum. Next base: position 1,204,157 of record NZ_ML214297.1, on the reverse strand, counting down.
GTGAGGCGCTCACTCGATACCGCCAGCGTTGTCAGATGGTGTTTCAGGACCCCGAATCGAGCCTGAACGACCGCCAGACCGTTGGCGAGATAATCAGAGAGCCGCTCGACATCCACGGTTGGAAGACGGCGCCCGAGCGCCGCGAACGGGTGTTCGACCTGCTCGACGCGGTGGGGCTGTCCCCCGACCGGTACGCCCGCTACCCCCACCAATTCTCGGGCGGTCAGCGCCAGCGCGTCGCCATCGCACGCGCGCTGGCGCTGGAGCCGGACTTCTTGGTCCTCGACGAGCCGGTGAGCGCGCTCGACGTGTCCGTGCAGGCCCAGATCCTCTCGTTGCTCGACGAGTTGCAGGCGGAGATGGGGCTGACGTACCTTTTCATCACCCACGACCTCGGTGTGGTCAGACACATCGCCGATCGGGTGGTTGTCCTATACCTTGGGGAGGTGATGGAGCGGGGGCCCGTCGACGCGGTGCTGGACGACCCCGCAAACCCGTACACTGAGTCGCTCTTGACCGCGATCCCCGAACCCGACCCCGACGTGGAACTGAATCCCGTTTCGCTCCGCGGGTCGCCCCCCGATCCACGCCACCCCCCAGCGGGTTGCCCGTTCGCGAGTCGCTGTCCCGTGGCGATACACGAGGGCGTTGATACCGGACCGGAGACCGCTGAAGCCGTCCAGGCGCTCCGGTCGGTGCTCCGCGAGCGGACCGTCCAGCATGACTCGCTCGGGGCACGAGTGCTGTCACTCCTCGGTCGCGGCTCACGGACGGGGGGGAACGAACTCCGTGCAGACCTTTTCGATGGGATCGATCCCGGCCCCGAGGCGTCGGACGCGATAGATGCCGTCTTCGCGGCCTACCGCGACCGGGGACCGGAAGCGGCGCTGGACCGTCTGGACGACGCCTTCGGGAGCGTGTGTACTACCGCCGACCCCGGGCTCGTCGAGACGGACGCGCGCGAGAGCCGCTGTCACCGCCACCACGGCGACCACCCAGATCACGACGGAGTGCGGTGAGGAGCGGCGCGTCTGTTTCACCTCGGGGTACTCCTGCCGAATCCGGCGCGAGGTGACACCCTTGAGCGAGTTGATGAACTTCGTGAGGTCGGTGGTGGGTTTGGTCGTGAACAGGATGTGAACGTGGTCGGTGCCGCCGTCCACGTTTTTGATGTCGGCCTCGAAGTCCTCTGCAATCCCGTGAGCGACTTCAGCCACGCGCTCCAGCCGCTCATCGGTGAGGATACCGGCGCGGTGCTTCGTGAGGGTCACGAAGCGGTATTGGAGCGCGTAGACCGTGTGCGATCCAGATTGCAGGTGATACTCTATTTGACCCCACCAGACATATGACATCCAATTTAAACATCTATTGTGCCGTGGGGTATTCAGTCGGGCAGACCCGCGTGGACTGTCGCGCCGGGCTTACGAGATTCACGCCCGCCGTGAACAGCGTGGCGTCGAAGACGCCACGGGCAGACGGCGCGAAGCGCCGTCGACGACGGGATTCTCTCGCTGTTGAAAGATAGCGACGGCACTGGTCGCGGCGGAACGGGGGCCCACGACGGCAGAGGGCGGTCGCCGCTCGGGTGTACGTCCGTGGACCCCGATATCGTCACAGCTTATTAGTGTGTCCCAAGCCACGGAAGGAAACATGGCACGAGATATCGACAGACGGAATTTCCTGAAGCTGGCCGGGACCGCCGCGGGAGCGGCCGCGGTCGCGGGCTGTTCGGGCGGCGAGGAGACGCCGACGGAGGGCGACGGCGGCGATGGTGGAGACGGCGGCGGAGGCGGCGGCGACGGCGGTGACGGTGGCGACACCGGCACCGAGACGGGGACGCCGCTCCCGGAGCCGGAGACGCGGGTCGGCTACCTCGAACGGGCCAACCGCCTGCTCCACGAGGAGGCGCCGTGGATCTTCCTGAACCGCCAGTACTCCGTCTACGGCAAGTCGACCGACGTGGACTGGGAGGCCCGCCGCGACGAGCGCATCGACGGGTACGCCATCGAGCCGACGGGCGACACCGACACGGTACAGATCACCCAGTCGGCCATGGACTCGGGGCTGGACCCCCACGACCACCGCGAGACGCCGACGGACAACATCGTGTTGCAGGCCTACGAGGGGCTGCTGTCGCGCGACCGCGAGGGGAAGGTCATCCAGGAGCTGGCGACGGGCTACGAGCGGCTCGAAGCCGGGCGCGTGCGGTTCGAGCTCCGGTCGGGCGTCTCGTTCCACAGCGGCGACTCGCTGACCAAGGAGGACGTGGCCTTCTCGATCAACCGGATCGTCGACCCGGAGGTCGGCGGGCTGGACAGCCCCCAGTCCGACCAGCTCGCGGGCGTGACCGGGGCCGAACCCGCGGACGGCGACAGCGCCGTGATCGTCGAGTCCGAGGGGATCAACCCCATCGTGTTCGCGCTGTTCGCGACCTACTGCGACGTGATGAACAAGTCGTGGGTCGAGAGCAACGACGAGGCGTACATCAACACGCACATGAACGGGACGGGCCCGTTCCAGCTGGCCGACTACGAGCAGGACGTGTCGGTCACCTTCGAGGCGTACGGCGACTACTGGAAGGACGGCGCGCCGGCCGACGAGCTGGTGATCACGGCCGCGAGCGAGGCGAGCACGCGGGTCAACCAGCTGGTCAGCGGCGAGACGGACGTGATCGTCAACGTCCCGCCACAGAACATCAGCCAGGTCGACCAGGCCGACAACGCGGAGATCAGCGCGGTCCCGAGCACCCGTATCATCTACAACGCGATGATCTACGACCGGGAACCGTTCGACTCCGTCGAGTTCCGGCGGGCGATGAACTACGCCGTCGACCTGGAGAGCATCGTCGAGAGCGTCCTCTCCGGGTTCGGCGACGGGACGGGACAGCCGACGCTGGAGGGCTTTACCGGGTACAACTCGGAGCTGGACCCCTATCCGCACGACCCCGAGGAGGCCGAGCGGCTGGTCGAGGAGAGCGGCTACGCGGGCGCGGAGATCGAGTTGCACACGCCGAACGGCCGGTACCTGAAGGACCTGGAGATCGCCCAGGCGGTCGTCGGCTACATCGACGACCTGGAAAACGTCTCGGCGTCGGTCAACCAGCGCGACTTCGGGAACCTGACCGACGTGTTGCTCGACGGCGACATCACGACGGGGCCGGCGTTCTACCTCATCGGCTGGGGCAACGCCACCTTCGACGCGAGTCAGACGATCATCCCGCTGCTGACCTCCGACGGGGCGCTGACCTCCTACAAGAACGAGCGGGTCGACGAGCTGATCAACGAGGCCCAGAGCATGGGCGGCGGGGAGACCGGGACCGACAGCTAGATGTCGCCGACGCGGGCGCACGCGCCGGAGCGGGGGCGGTAGCGTGGCGTCGATGGGTCGGTTCCTGGCGCGGCGGGCGCTGCAGGGGCTGGCGGTCGTGCTTGGTGTCGTGACCGTCGTCTTCCTGCTGCGGTACGTGACGCCGGGGAGCCCGGTCGACTTCATCGCGCCGCTGGACGCCAGCCAGGCCACCCGCCGCCGGATCGCCGAGAACCTGGGGCTGAACAGGCCGCTGTACGTCCAGTACGTCGACTACGTCGCGGATCTGCTGACCGGCGACATGGGCTACTCCTACCGGTCGCGGACGCCTGTCCGGCCGCGCGTGCTGGCGAAGGTGCCGGCCACCCTGGAGCTGGCGCTGGCCGCGACGTTCGTGGCGGTCGTGCTCTCGATCCCGCTGGGCGTGGTCAGTGCGACCCACCGGCACGGCCCGGCCGACTACGGCGCGACGCTGTTCTCGCTGGTCGGCATCTCGACGCCGAACTTCTGGCTGGGCGTGATGCTCGTCATCGTCTTCGCCGTGCAGTTCGACGTGTTCCCGACGAGCACGCGCCCGGTCGGGCTGCTCGACGCCCTCGGGAACCTGGTGGTGATCGCGGGGCCCCAGCAGGGCTACGCCGCGCCGCTGGACGTGTCCGGGTTCCTGGCCGACCTGCGGTCGTGGCTGCTGTACATCACGCTGCCGGCGATCACCCTGGGGACGTACTTCACGGCGCTGATCACCCGGCTGACCCGCTCGGGGATGCTCGACCAGCTCGGCCAGGGCTACGTCCGCGCGGCGCGGGCGAAGGGGCTGCCCGAGACGCTGGTGCGGTACCGCCACGCGCTGC